>DASROI010000513.1:0-5900 GCA_035646955.1 Pyrinomonadaceae bacterium | reverse complement strand
TAGTTCCAGGCGATATGCTTCACTTACACGACCACGCAAGTGAAACTCGATAGGCTCGTGCAAACCTCTGCACGCATGAATAATTTGTTCTAACCCACGACCGCTGCCAACGGTTTGACCGAACCAGTGCAATTTCAATGGACCATCGAGCGTCCGCTCGCCCGGATGTGATGCTGCGCCAGCGAGGTTTGACGGAAAGACATTGTAGAGAACGGTAGGGGCTTGAATCGCGTATTGGTCCATCAGCCGGTTGGCGACACTTGTCGACGGCGCGGAGATATAGTCGCACTGTTGCAAGTAAGCTCGTTCAATCGTCTGGACCAACTCCCGGGGATCGCTTCCCATTTCCGACAGCAAGTCCTCGCAATCAAAACCGAGGCGGCTATTCCAACGCCGCGCGGCTAATGCGGCAGCAGGCAAGGCAGCCTGGGTGTGGGCTATATACCAGTCAGCCTGCTCTTCGGCTGCGAGCGCGGCAAGCTGGTTAGCTCCTCTTATGTACGCCCGAGCGGCGAAAGTTTGCTTGCCGACGCCAACATCAAAAAGCTTCTTTGAAACCTCTGTAGCGAGCGTTTGTTTGAGCCAATTCTGATGTGACTCGCCGTTTCGTACCAGCTTCACAGTTTGCATTCGCCAGGCTCTCGATTGCAGCAACTTGAGGTCGAGCTCAGAGAGTTGAGGATCGGTCTGGCGCGCCACGACCCGTACGTCAAGGCCTGCCGCGCTCAGTGTATCTGCCTCGCGAATGATACGAGGCTGAACCGAAACGTGATGAGCGGTAATTAAACAGATTCGCACAGTGTCACATTCGCTACTGTATTACGATCTCAGCCTCGGCGGTCCGATTCTTTTCACACGGCAAATCAACTAGTTCAAAGTTGCGATGGAGTAGTGTCTGTTGCCAAACCTCTGCCAGCTGATCGTATCCATACTTGTCGTTTGCGAACTGCTGTAGGCGCTTCCCTTCCAAAGCACCTGACCTGATTGAGCGCGCCATTTTGTCGATACCCTCGCAAATCGAGTCCGCGTCATTTTGGACCACGAGCACATCCGGATTACTTTCAGCTAACGTTCTAATTGCACCTACGTTGGTCGCGACGAATGGAACCCCGTGTGCAATGCTCTCTAGTAAAACAACTGGCAGGCCTTCCGTCTGAGATGCCAGGAGCACAAAGTCTATCTGTTCGAAAATGGCTGCAAGCTCGGCGCTGTTACTCCATGCCTGCTTGATTCTTACTTGATCCGACAAGCCTTGCGACTCGATCGCTGTTTGGAGGCGCGCGCGATCGCCATGTCCGTAGAACGACAACCGTATTTGCTTATCTAGAAGGTTTGGCCAAATGTTCAATAACCGAAAAGCCCCTTTGTTTTCATCGAATCTTCCGAGGAATGCGGCTTCCAGTATCTCTGTGGGTTTCGATATCGATCGTTTGGGAGGAGTTTGATAGTTGCCAAGCATAGGAAGCGCGAGCACTTTCAACGTGGAAGGAAACAAGGCTCGAACGGCCGCCGCTTGCATTTTAGACTCAACAATCATCAAGTCAGGCAGTGTTGTATTTTTCTTTGGCAGCTCCTCAACACGCATCAAATCGCCGGCGCGATTCAAAATCACCTTGCCTTCGGATGAGATGAACCTGCGAAGAAAATCCGTGAACGGGCTGATATCAAATGTATAGAGAGTGTTGAAATATCTCTTGCGCATTTGCAGCGGCCAGACCGCCATGGCCCAAAGAGTCGAGAATTTTAGACTGCTGGAATTTGCAGCAAACGGAGTCGATATAATGCGAACTGGAATTGCTTTGAGTGATTCGATCAGTTGCGCTGAGGCTGAAGATTTTACGCGAGTGGCAATAGTGACGCTCGCACCTGCTTGCACAAGAGTCTCACTGAGTTTGAGCAGATGAGTTTCTCTGCCACCTACTCCGTAGAAGTTGGCGTTGATCAAGACTTCAGGTTTCAAGTATTAGAATCGCCAATCCTCTTATGAGACATTAAATGGCGACAACACAAATTTTGCACTGGCCGATAAGAGGGCGGAGCGACAACCGATACTACGTTGTCCATTTCCACGACACGCGAGTGCCAGAAAATGTTTGCCGATGAGCCTCGCGGTCTTCAGTCGATGCTCCCGGACATCCCGGCCCGAAAAATCATACCGCCGGTAGAACTGTTTCTGGATTCTTGCGAGGAGACGCGACACTTCCTTTACGTCGCGACGATTGATCGAGACTGGTTCCGACGGCGCTGCCAGTAATAGCTTTCGCAAAGAAGCCCACGAATGTGGTGAGACATCAGCGCCACCCAGCAACCGCGCGATATTGTTTCGCGCAATTCTAGCGGTCGAGTCTTCCTGAACTTCAGTGCTCGACGATGCCTGCGACCCATGTCGTCTCCAGGACACAAGTGGATCAGCGAAGTTTGCAAGCGTGTTGTTCTCGGAAAAGCGTGAGAGCCATTCGAAGTCTTCGGCAAACCGAAAAGTTGGGTCCGGAGAATATGGGATTGACTTAAACTCAGATCTCCGCACCAACAGCGAAGTGTGAAGAAACGGATTCAGGAAGAGTAGCGACCACTTGAGATCGATATCGGACGTAGGCACGGTCCACTGGTTAAGCACATTTCCAGCTTCGTCAATCACTCGCGCGCTCGAACCGATGAGACCGATGCCCGGGTTACTCTCAAGGAAAGAAACTTGCCTGGCGATTCGATCCTTGTCCGACACATCGTCGTGGTCTTGAAGTGCAATGTAAGTGCCCTTAGCAAGACCCACAGCGTCGTTCTGCGAGATCGCGATGCCAAGATTACTTCGGTGACGGACCACAATCAGTCGAGGATCCTGAAAGCTGTCTAAGATGTCGCTAGTCGCATCAGTGGATCCGTCGTCGACAACAATGAGCTCGAAATTGCTGAACGATTGCGCCAGTAGGCTTTCGAGAGCGGGCTTTAAGAAGCGTTGGCCATTATAGGTACTAACGATAATTGAAACGTCCACAGGGCTGCTCAAAGATCGATTATGTGTCGGGTTACCAGTGGACAAGTCCAAGGCCATAACCATCCTGATTTTCGTCTTCTAAAAACTCTTGGGTCTGATAAGTCGATTTGATCTCCTGCCAGAACTGAGGAACGCCACCAGTCCAGTTACCAGTGTCTATTCCTAACTTTGTTTTGTAGTCAGGCAGCACATCGTGGAAGGCGATCAATCCGCCTTTCTTTACAAGGGGCGAGTAGTTCTTAAAATCGGCAGCGACGCCTTCGTAAGAGTGATCGCCGTCAATCAGCAAGAAATCGAGTTTGTTTGTCCCGAGTAGTCTAGTCACTCTTTCAATCGTATCTCGAGCGCCAGAGTCCGTTCTTAAGCCGAAGATACGCTGAGAGTTGTTGGCCATGCCTGCATGTACCCTGGCCCTGACCACCGACAAGCCGCAATCAATACTTATTATTTTTGCTTGCTGATGGCTGACTCTGGCTAGCTGGAAAAGGGTTCCGCCAAATGACGTGCCGATCTCACAAAGGAAGCGAGGCTTCCGATCTGCCAGGATGCGCAATAACGGAATAATCTCCTGACGCTTCTGATCTGTTTTAAAGTCCGGAAAGTTTTGCAACGCATCGTAAACGTAATTCAGATCCGCCGTGGAAGCACAGCTGGTTCTCAACGTCCGAAGTTGCCTGCTGAGATGGCGATAATCACTCACTCGCCGCCAACCGGCAGACGCGGCCCAACGGAAGAGATCATTCTTTCGGTGGCCAATCGGGTGGTGTTTCACAAAGGCTGATAGGTTAACCAAAAACCTGAGTCTCCTGACGTAATTCGGCCACCTCTTCGGTAACACATTCCCATTTGGAATCAGCTAACACAACACCAAGATCCGGAGAGGGTAGACGTCCTGTTCCAAAGTAGTCGCTCGGCTCAATTGAAAATGAAGCAGCATTGTAGATAGCGTCGACGTGTTGGTTGTACACATTTCCCACGCTGATGCTGAGTTGATATCTACCCGGCAACAATTTGATCTGGGGGATAGTGCATCTGATTACAGCGGGACGATCGAGCCTGGTCCATTCAAAGTCTGAGTAGTAAGTGATGACGCTAAACACCCGCAAGCCCATCGCATTATCAACGCCGATTCCGAGTGTTGGATTAGTGATCGCTCGAGGCGGATTCAGCTCAAACTCCAGGACGAGATCCTCGCCGGCAAAGAGCGTCGGGGTTGGTTCTTTAGCACCATTCATGATGCGGATTTCGGAAAAAACGGGTACTGCATCTTTTGTCCGGCCGGGATGAACTCGCAGATCAGTTGTATCGTTGAATTCCTGGACTGCAACGTGATTAACGTAGGCTTCAATCACTTTGCGACACTCGCCAGCCACCATTAGTTTGCCACCGTCGATCAGCATTCCCTTGCTGCAAAGGGATTGGACTGCTGCCATGCTGTGACTGACAAATAAAACGGTGATTCCCTCGCGCGCTACCGAGCCAATTTTGCCCAGACACTTCTTCTGAAACTGAACGTCTCCGACTGCGAGGACTTCATCTACAAGTAATATTTCAGTCTCCATGTGAGCGGCGACAGCGAAAGCGAGTCGAACGTACATGCCGCTGGAATATCGCTTCACCGGAGTGTCAACAAATTTCTCGACTTCAGCGAAGGCAACAATCTCGTCAAATTTATGGGCAATTTCGGCCTTGCGCATGCCAAGAATGGCGCCGTTGAGATAGATATTTTCCCGTCCGGTGAGTTCAGGGTGAAAGCCCGTGCCAACCTCGAGCAGTGATCCAACTCGGCCATTAATTTGAGCGTGACCACGCGTGGGCTTGGTTATTCGGGAAAGAATTTTTAGGAGGGTGCTCTTGCCTGCGCCGTTGCGCCCGATAATTCCGACGACGTCCCCACGATTTACTTCAAATGAAACATCCTCGAGGGCCCAGATGATTTGTCCGTGAGAATCTGGAGGTTGCTTGAACGGATTTGTGATCGTCGAGCTTATTACATCCCGCAAAGTCTTGTAGCGATCCTGCTGGCCCAGCCGGTAACGCTTGCCAAGTCCTTCACAACTTATCGCAACATTCGACATCCCTGGAGTGCGCCGGCCCGGCGGCGCTTTTACCACCTCAACCCTTACTAATCACCCGCTTCAAAATCACACTACTATTTGAAACCCAGAGGTGTCAGTACCGATTCGCGGTAGCGTCGGGTGAGTCTCGAGGATCAAGCAGTTGTCAGCATTCTGAGACTCACCCGACGCTACCGCGTTTCGGTACTAACCGCTCTGGTCTCGCATTGCTGATCGGCCTACTGCCCTCTGAAAGGTCCTCGCATAAGGACATCGTCAGAAAAAACAAGAAGTTGTTTGTTTGTTTCACCGAGTAATGAATTAAACGATCTGATAAATCTGGATTGGTTGCTCCCTGCCTCTCACCTGCACGTTACCAATCGGCACGGCGTCGCGCCCGCTGTCACGCGGTTCTTCCCAAACCATCTCAAAGAGTTGGCGAGGTTCGTCAAGCTGCAGCCAACGTAAGTAGGGTTTCACCAAAGGAACCAGGCGACGGATGATTTGCCAGATATTCATTTGAGCTTCGGTCTTTTGTCTTGGACCTCGGGTCTTGGGTGTTGGGTCTTCGGGAGCGCGATTTTTGGGGAATGAAACCACTTTCGCACCTCCAAGGTAAAATCACAAAACACCATACTTAAAAACACTAATTCGAAAGATCAAAGGCCCAAGGCCCAAAGCCAAAGCCTAACCCTCGTGCTAATATTTCCGCAAAAAATCATCCAAGGAGCAATCAGTCATGCGTGTTGCGGTAGTTGGGGGTACGGGTCTGGTTGGCCGTCACACTGTTGAGGCGCTAAAACGAGGAAATCACGACACCAAAATTCTCGCGCGCTCACACGGTGTTGACC
>DASROI010000512.1:0-9164 GCA_035646955.1 Pyrinomonadaceae bacterium | reverse complement strand
AAAGAAATCACATCAGCGATTTTCGGTTATTAAACCAGGAAAATTCTAAAGTGGAAAACAAAAGCGGGAATCTCTTTCTTCGCGAAGCGACACCAGAAGACGAACAGTTTTTGTTTGATGTTTATGCCAGCACGCGTCAAGAAGAATTAGAAGGATTAGGTTGGGACGACAATCAAAAACGAGATTTTATTAAGATGCAGTTTCTTGTTCGCGAAAGGTCGTATCCTCGAGTGGATGATCGAATAATTGTTTTGGACGAACGACCGATTGGTAGAATGTTGGTTGACCGAAACGATGGAGAGATTCTGCTGAGAGATATCGCGCTCTTGACGCAGTATCGTAATCGAGGGTTCGGAACAATTTTGATTTACGACCTAATGAAGGAAGCTACCAATTCTGGCAGGGCCATTCGTCTTCACGTATTGGCTACATCTGCTGCGGTGCGCCTGTACCAGCGCCTGGGATTCTCCATAACCGGCGAAGAAGCCGCATACTTAGAAATGAAGTGGATTCCGGCAGTTTCAGATACTCTCTAGCATGTGCACTCAGAATCAGTTAATGACTCGTTTTCGAATCAATCCCTACATAAGTTTCATCGAGAGTCGATTAATCCCCGACGCACTTCAACAGGCTGTCTTTCATCGCTTAACCAACGAAATAATTGAGCCTGGTGAAGGAGTTCGCACTTTCTTGCAGGCGGCCAAGCCGGGAACTTGGGTTACCTTAAGCGAGTCAGACCTCGATAAGCTTGGCGAAGGCGGCAACGAGCTGAAGCAGCTTATTCATCAGGAGTTCTTGATCGCCGAAAATCACGATCCACTTGCTCAGTTTTCCAATCATTACGTAGCTCGCCCAATTCAGAATCCAGCGGTGGCGTATCGCTCAACTGACGGGGATTGGATCCTGGTCCGAACCTCGATGGAGCACACCATCTATTCGAGAAAGCGTGACGAACTACCGTCGGTGATTGAAGAAAAGATGTCGCCGTTGACGAGTGAAATATTTTTGCTTGCTGACGGCGCCAAAACTCTGCAGCAAATTTTCACAGCAGTGCGAATAAATCAAACTGAGAGCTTTTTGCAGGACTCTGAATTCAGAACAGCAATAGACTGGCTAACAACTCAAGAGCGCCAGCTCATTAAACTCACATTACGGGTTGAGGATCTTGACCAACCCTTTCAGTCTATCAATATCGTACCGCGCAATCTTTATCATTCAGATAGATGGGATGGTAAGCGTCCCAATGAGTCAGAACAGGAAATAATTGACTTTCACCTTACCGGAATTGAAGACGCTGGTTGGGAATTCGACCTGATAGAGCCGACGATAAACCATTGTTTCCGGTTTCCCCATGACGCACTCGGCGGGTTGGATTATGGTTCGAGTTTTTGCAATTCCACTCTCACGCCTGAAGTGGTTCCATTATTGGACCACTCTCGCACACTGGAAGTACTGGAAATCGGAGGTGGCACGGGTAGCTTTGCGAAATCGTTCATCGAACAAGCGAGGACTTCGGTCAGTTCCAACTCGAACGCGACTCATATCAATTATCACATTCTGGATTTGTCCCCTGCTTTGATGGAGAGTCAACGAAAGGTCTTATCTCACCTTCTTCCAGAGAGCAGGCATTTTCAGCAGGATGCCACCGAGTTCGATATCCCGGGCCGTTTATTTGATTTGATCATAGCGAACGAAGTTATCGCCGACTTTCCAGTTGTATCAGTCCGGCGAGAAACCGGGAACGAGCACGACACAACTAATGGTCCAACTGCGAGTAGGTTTGGTCAGAACTGGCAGGGAGAGGGTGTTTACTATCTGGACAAGTACGAGCTTTTCGACAGGAACGCGCCCGACTCCTTCTTCATTAACGCCGGTGCTATGCGTTTCATCGAACGAGCCTGGAAACATCTACGTCCGGGAGGGACACTCATCTTATCGGAATACGGATGGGAGCACCGATATCCAACCCGATCTTTTCATCTGAACCATGACGAGTTTTCAATTCACTTTGGCCACGTCGCGGCATGCGCCGCCAAAGTGGGCTTCAAAGGGCGGCTGACAACTTTGAAAGAATTTCTATCCTTTAATGACGAACTTCTAGTGCTGAACGGACGTGAAGAACATATACTGTGTTTGAATCACGTCCTAAAAAACTACGGGACCACTCTTCCTTTTGCAGTGATTTCCGAGTCTCAATTCGAACGACAAACTGCGGGAATCGCTGAAAAGATAGGATTGACTGGCCATTCTTTCGCTCCGGTGAAAAATAAATATCACTTCGGACCCAACATAGAAGAATTCCTGGTTTTGATATTGAACAAATCTAGCTAACAAACAATGAGAGCTGTTCAACGATCCATTGAAACCGAGAGAAGTTCAGGAGGAGATTTATATGGAGGCTGTCTTAAGCCACGAGGAATTTTCACAATATATCAATACAAAGTTCCAGATTAAGATCGATGAACAACAGATGGTGGAGTTGGAACTAACTGACGTTTCCGACCTAAAACTGTATCCCAAACAGGAGGAGTTTGCAGTTACCTTTTGTGGGCCTCTGGATATGTTTCTCGGCCAGGGGTCGAGGTCTTTTGCGCACGAGCAGATGGGCGAATTTGAGCTGTTCCTCGTCCCAATAGGCAAGGATGAGAGGGGCTTTAATTACCAAGCAGTCTTCAATCGCATTCGTGAGGCGACCACGTAAATGGGTAGTGAACCGCAAACGCTTTCACACATCTCTCTTCGTCCTGTTGTTTTTGATGATGAGGATTTTCTTATTGAGGTCTATGCAAGCACTCGAGCGGAAGAGTTAGCAATAGTACCCTGGACCGATGAGCAGCGGGACCAGTTCGTTCGCTCGCAATTCAGTGCGCAACAGCATCATTACGCGCAGAAGTATCCAACTGGTACTCACGATATCATTCAGTCAGACGGCAAACAGGTGGGCCGTCTTTACGTGGCGCGGTTGGACCATGAGATTCGAATAATTGACATCACTCTTATACCAGCCGAGCGAAATCGCGGAATTGGTAGTTACCTGATCAAGCAGTTACTTGAGGAGGCAAAGAGCCAAAATAAGATGACGAGGATTTACGTGGAAGATTTTAATCCTTCGTTGGGCCTTTTCAAACGGTTCGGCTTCAACATGAGTGAACAACACGGATTCCACCTGCTGATGGAATGGATTCCGCCTGCGACTACGAACTCCACTGAATAAATTTTGAGCGAGGACCTGCTCTAATCAATACAAATATTGATGTGTGGATCTTAGAGCAGGTTCATGGGTAGAGACGATTGACGACTGCCTCGTAGGCGGTCTTGTTTTTGACTTTGATCGGCACAATCAAAAACGAAAACATGCCCATTTTTTCATGCTCGATCAAATAAGTGTTTTGCTTAAGGACCGTGTCTGTTGGTCCATGGAAAAGAAGTGAGAAACCCTCTTTCCCCGTCTTACTCTGTTTCCGTGACGCAAAACTAGTCACGTCGATCAACTTAACTTTTACCTTTGATCCTCCGTGATTGATTAGAAACGTAGAATCTATCTGCGACTCGAAGGCAGCCAGGCTCAAACCGGACGCGTTTGAAGTTCCGGTGAGGCCCATCGTCGAGGCCTTCTCGCTGAGGCCCAACGGAACTCCGGCGGCAAGAGCCATCAAACTTCCTCGCTTTAAGAATTCTCGGCGCGAACTACTCATCTTAACCTCCTAGAAGAACTGTACTTGGCAGAGCGGTCAGAAAGGTGGTGCAGTCTATTTCTTCTTCGGCAAACTTTCAACAAAAAAGATCGAAATAAGACAAATTACGTAACGCTTTCGCAACCACAAACATCCTCTTGTAATATTTCGAGATTCGATATATAGTGCGCCCTCGTCATTTAGACCATGATTTACCGGTGGACGAGATTTCCGCCGAATAACAATTGCTCTACGCCGCACTCAGCTTTCAGAATGCCGCGAAGATTAGAAACCTTGCTGGGGCCCTTGACCCCAAAGAACCAAACCTCGCTCGCTAAATTAAGGATTTCATTACGGCTACCGTGAAGGAGACTGTATGGCCCAACCGTACGTAGGCGAAATCAGAATGTTCGGCGGTAACTTTCCGCCCAACGGCTGGATGTTTTGTGACGGGAACTTATTGCCAATCTCTGAAAATGAGACTTTGTTTCAGTTGATTGGGACCACGTATGGCGGTGATGGAGAGAGTACTTTTGCGCTACCAGACCTACGCGGGAGATTGCCGCTGCACTTCGGTCAGGGTCCGGATGGTACGACCTATGCTTTGGCGGAGACCGGAGGAGTAGAAGAGGTAACGCTGACTACTCAGCAGATTCCGAACCATACTCACACGATGGGTTGTGATTCTGGCGGCGGTCAAAACTCAAGCAATCCACAGGATGCCGTAACGTCTGTCTCAGACATAAGTCAGTACAACGATCTAACCGTAGCCCCTAACACCGCGCCTAACGCCCAGTTGGGGACTTCAGGTTTTGTAAGCGACATCACGGGAGGTTCCCAACCGCACGAGAACAGGATGCCCTTCCTCTGTATCAATTTCATTATCTCGCTATTTGGGATATTTCCGTCGCAAACATGAGGCGTGTGTGCGCGAAGTCTTATGAGTCTGATGCACCTTCGACTAAACGCAAAACGATGATAAGGAGTCGCAACGATGGCTGAACCGTTTTTGTCAGAAATCAGAATTTTTAGCTTTAACTTTCCGCCGAAGGGCTGGGCGCTCTGCAATGGACAGTTATTGCCTATCAATCAGAATCAGGCTCTTTTTTCATTGTTGGGAACGGTGTATGGGGGAAATGGGCAGACGAATTTCGCGCTCCCCAACTTAAGGGGGAGGGTGCCAATCCATGAAGGCAACGGCCACACCTTGGGTGAGGCTGCTGGTAGTACTGCAGTAACCGTAAATCAACAACAGTTGCCCACTCATACGCATTTTCTCAGCAACAACATGGCGGTAGTCGATGCCAACACGAACGCAAATCAGGGCGCTCCTGGTGGTAACAACTGGGCCAATTACGGAAAGGCGCAATGGTCTACGAGCGCACCAAACGCCGTGATGAACCCGCAGGCTGTTGGTAATGTTGGTGGCAGTCAACCGCATACGAACATGCAGCCGTTCCTTGCTCTCAATTTCTGTATCGCACTCCAGGGAATTTTCCCATCGCAAACTTAGAAGAGGTGAGAAAACATGGCTGATCCTTTTGTCGCTGAAATCAGAATTTTCCCATTCAACTTTCCGCCCAAAGGTTGGGCATTCTGCGATGGCCAGTTGCTGCCGTTGAGCCAGAATACCGCGCTCTTTTCGCTGCTGGGTACGACTTATGGGGGTGATGGGAAGAGTACTTTCGCGCTTCCGGATTTGCAGGGAAGCGCTCCAATGCATCCAGGGCAAGGGCCCGGGTTGTCGCTCTACGATCTCGGCCAGCTGGGTGGCGTTGAAAGTATCACTTTGCTGACGAGTGAAATGCCGGCTCACAATCATGCCGTAGGTAGGGCACTCGCAGATGCCGGTAATTCAATAACGCCTGTTAACTCTGTCTGGGCCCAGTCAGCCGCAGGCCGCGGTGCAGCAGCGCTTTACAAAGATGGTGCACCTACGGGAAAAGTGAACATCAATTCTCTGGGTATAACCGGTGGTGGTCTGCCGCACAATAATATGCAGCCTTACCTGACTCTCAATTTTTGTATTGCACTGCAGGGAGTCTTTCCTCAGCGACCTTGAAGATCAATCTTTTTCTAACGAGGAGCGACTGCCAGCCCCAGTCGCTCTAGCGCTCCACAACCCTTAGAAACCCCCGCGACAAGGAGCCGCAAAAATGGTTCACGCTCAAGAAAACAAGTCCCCCAATGGCATGACGCGCAGAACGATTACAATTTTCTCTCTCTTAGTTATAAGCGTTCTAATATTTGCAGTAGCGCCCCGTTTGGTCGTTGTTGATGCCAAATTATCGCCACCCGTCGCGACTGGGTCTGAGCGAACGAATCCGCGCGTCAGTATGCGTTCCGCGGCAGCTGCTGTGGTGACAAATCCGGTGGCGCCATTCTTTGCGACCATATCAGTTGATCGAACAGATGACGCGGCCGCGGCGTCGGCGTGCACCGCCGCTGCAAATGATTGCAGCTTACGAGGCGCAGTAGCATTCGGGAATCTCAATCCAGGCACCACGATCAGTGTGCCGGCAGGAACTTATCAACTGAATATTGCTGGTGGTTTGCCTGAAGGTTTTTCTGGCAATAACTCCGTCGGTGATCTCGACGTCAGAGGCAACAACACCACGATCACGGGAGCCGGAGCGGCTACCACAATCATTCAACAAACTCAGCCAAATGATCGGGTTCTCGAAATCAATCCAGATTTGCTTGCAAGCTTTAACTTCGCTATTTCCGGGGTAACCATTTCCGGCGGAAAAGAGACTACAGCAGTGGGTGGGGGCGGCATCGTGGCCGGTGCGATTGATAATACGGTGTCCGTAACAAATTGCATCATTACAGGAAACTCTGCGACGGGTGCCGGCACTTTTGGCGGCGGCGGCATCATGGTCCAAGGTGGCAGTCTGACTATCACCGGCACAACGTTGTCGAGTAACTCGACCAGCACCAGCGGTGGCGGCTTGAGTTATACCGCTGGCGATCCAATCAACCGCAGACCATCAAACGGTACTCTCTCGGTAAGCGGTTCAACCTTCTCGGGTAATTCTGCAGCCTCTGTTGCGGCGGGCGGCGGCGGGGCCGATCTCTTTAATTTCAACGGCGGCATTGGCTCCTACGCGATCAGCAGCTCGACTTTCTCAAGTAACACGGCAGCCAACGGCAGCGGTGGCGCGATCATCGTCGAGAGCGGTCCACTTACGCTTACTACCAGTTCGCTGGTTAGTAACACAGCAGGTAATCGCGGCGGCGCGATAAATTCAAGTGGCAGCGCGTCCGTTACATTTTCGCGCCTGGTTGGGAACAGTGTTCCAACTCCTGCGAACGGATTGAGTTTGTTTAAGGCTTCCGGGAGCTTCACTGCAGACGATAACTGGTGGGGCACCAACGCCGGGCCATCAGCAAATGCCTTTACGGACGGCTCCGGTACTCTGTTTCCTATGAGCTATCTACAGTTGAGAGTCAGTGCAAGCCCGAATGAAATCTGCACTGGCGGAACCTCTACTTTGACGGCAGACATAAAGCAAAGGAATGCTGGAGCTGCGTTGACAACAGAGCTCAATGGTCTTCCTGCATTCACCGCAGTCTTTAATAATGCCGTGTTGGGCAGCATCTCAGGCGGCACAAACTTCGTCGATGGTGTTGCAACGGCAACCTATACGGCTGGTGTCGCTCAGGGCTCAGGTAGCGCCGATGTAACGGGTGATAATCAGACCGTGACGGCTAATATTACTATTGGTGGAACGGAAACAACCGATCCGGCCGACCAGTCAGTTTGCCAGGGCGCGGATGCATCGTTCTCAACTACAGCCTCAGGCTCTGGAACACCCACATACGCCTGGACACTCGATGGATCACCGTTTAATGGAAACAGCTCAAGCATAACGGTCCCAACGGGCTCGCTCAGCTTCGGCAATCACACGGTTGAAGTGACTGTGACAAATGGTGAGTGCGGAAGCGCAGTCCAAAGTGCGACATTAACGGTGCAGGCTCCAACCGCAACAACTGACCCGGCCGACCAAAGTGTTTGCAACGGTACCGATGCCCACTTCTCAACTACTGCGTCGGGTACTGGTCCATTCCATTATGCATGGACTCTTGATGGCTCACCGTTCAACGGAGATAGCCCGAATATCACCGTTCCAACGGGTTCGCTCTCAGCCGGAAATCACACAGTTACTGTGACAACTACCGGCGCCTGCGGAAGTGCTGTGCAGAGCGCGACCTTGACGGTAGGTGGTAACCCGGTGATCACGCTCAGCTCCAGTTCGGCGACCATGTGGCCACCGAATCATCAGTACCAAACGTTCAATGTGACGAACTTTGTTTCCGGCGCAAGCTCCAGTTGTGATCCATCGGTGGACATCAACGATGTGGTCATACAAAAAGTCAGCAGCGACGAACTGGAAGAAAATCCAGACGGCGCAGACGGCAACACAGTCAATGACATCGTGATCGCTCCGGATTGCAAGTCTGTGCAATTGCGGCGGGAACGTGACGGCGAACTTAATGGACGCGTGTACACGATCACATTCAAGGTCACAGATTCGTTTGGCAATAGCACGACAGTCACTGTTAAAGTTTCCGTGCCTTTGTCTAATAGCAGCCCTGCGGTCGATAATGGCCCAGCCGCCGGGTATACGGTAAATAGCGCGTGTCCATAGGATCCCGGAACACACTTAATTTAAAGAAGGGTAATTAATATGAGAATCGCAATGCGCAAGTGGAATCCTTTGTCCAGTTCTTTGATGCTGTTAGCCATTTTTGCAGGCATCATGGTCTGTGCGCCTTTGCTGTCCGCCGCTCACGCTCCTTCGACGGCCATCACCATTGTGAATAACTCCAGTCATGAAATTCGCCATGTATATCTTTCACCACCTGATACAAACAACTGGGGGCCGGATCAACTTTCCAACTCCGTCATTGCGCCGAATGGTGGTTCTTTTACGATCAGTGGCGACAATTGCGGGTCCATCAAGGTGATTGCCGAGGACAACGAAGGCTGCTTCATGTATCAAGTCGTTCAGTGTTCTGAGAATGCGACCTGGACGATCAGCGCGAGCACAACACGCGACTGTGGTAGTTAGAATTAGTAGTTTGATTGGTCATTGTTAGTCAGTGCGGGGTGCGGGAGATAGCTGCGCCCCGTTTCGTTTCTATTCGAGCGACATGTCGGTCGCCAGGTAATACTGGGCAACCAGAGGCAGAAATCACTCCGGAATTACCTGCAGTTTGCACACGGTTCTTTTCTGACGGCATTAGAGAGGCCACTTAAGTCAGGCCGCCCCAGACGATTCCAGGTCGAATCCTCCTTACTCTAATTGACATTTTCTCATCCGTCCGAAGGTTATCGTACTTAGTGTCCCAATAATCGCGGCTACACGCGCTTACTCCCACGGAGAATTACTATGCGTCCCCAGATAAATCAGGATCCGTCTCACGGTCCGTCTCTTCGAAAAACACTCATAACCACAGCGAAACTACTGGCCATTTGTTTAATAG
>DASROI010000511.1:0-4761 GCA_035646955.1 Pyrinomonadaceae bacterium | reverse complement strand
TTGACATTAACGGAGTAAGACCAGCCACTCAACTTAGCTGCCTAAATTCTTAATCTGTGTATTCGGTGAAATCTGTGGATAGCTGGTTAAATCATTTCACGCCATTACTATGATCTCGCTACAATGTCTCCATCCTGGATGTAACCCAACAAATGCTTGATCTCAGTATCAGCGAAGCGGCGGAGTTGCTGCGCCAAAAAAAGATCTCCCCGGTGGAGCTCACCAAAGCCTGCCTCGATCGCATTGAGAGTCTTAATCCGGTGCTCAATGCTTTCATCACCGTCACCGATGAGGCTGCGATGGCCCAGGCCCGAGTTGCCGAAGACGAGATTCAGCGCGGTCACTGGCGTGGGCCGTTACACGGCATTCCAATCGGCTTGAAAGATCTGATTGATACGGCAGGCGTTCTTACTACCTGCGGCAGCGAGTTATTTGCTGACCGCGTTCCAACTGAAGATGCGGAGGTGGTGCGGCGCCTGAAAAACGCAGGCGCGGTCGTGCTCGGTAAACAGAACTTGCAGGAGTTTGCTTACGGAGGGACCAGCGCTTCGAGTTATTACGGTGCGGTGCACAATCCATGGAACCTCAACCATATCGCCGGAGGTTCTTCGGGTGGATCAGCGGCCGCGGTGGCAGCAGGTATGTGCTTCGGCGCCCTCGGCACTGATACGGGTGGCTCGGTTCGCGAGCCGGCGGCTTTTTGCGGCATCGTTGGTCTCAAACCAACCTACGGGCGAGTCAGTACTCGCGGAGTGTTTCCACTTTCATGGTCGCTGGATCATGTTGGACCAATCTGTCGTAGTGTCCGGGACGCCGCCATAATGCTGGAAGCGATTGCCGGTTACGACGTTCAGGATGTTACCTCCGTCGATTGGCCCACCGAAGAGTACGTGAATGATTTAAGCGGCAAGACTGACAGGCGGATCGGCGTGGTGCGTCAGCCGTTCTTTAGAAATATCGACATGGCGATAGAGTCGGCAATGAACGAAGCCATTGAAGTCATTCGCGGTATGTCGTCTCGAGTCATCGAAGTAGATCTACCTTCGGTGCCAACTGGGGTGCAGGCGCCCGAAGTTTACGCCGTCCACAAGAAGTACTATGCCGACTCTCCTGAATTTTATCTTCCATGGATGCGAGAGCGACTGGCCCAGGCGGCGACTGCCGACACAGGTGCGTACGTTGAGGATCGGTTTGCGCTTGAACGTGTGCGACGTACGGTTAACGAAGTGTTTGCTGAGGTTGATTTGTTAATTACACCGACGACTCCGGTGCCACCGATAACGATCGAAGAAGCCTCGAAGATGGCGCCGTCGTTGGCAGGTGAGGTATGGCTGCGCAACACTCGGCCATTCAATTGTTACGGATTGCCGACAATCTCTATTCCATGTGGATTTACCAACAGCGGATTGCCCATCGGTCTGCAAATCGCTGGACCACGCTTCGCCGAGGGACGAGTGTTGGCGTTTGCCCACGCTTTCGAGCAAACCACGGCCTGGCGCCAACTCACCCCCACACTTGGTCGGTAACGGTGACCATCGAGATGGCGCATCCCCCGCGCAACGAGTAGATCCTTCAAGTCCTTTCTACTAACCAGGTACTAACCCAGAGACGCGAAATCCCACACCGCGGCAGCGTGTGGATCCTTCAAGTCCTGTCTAAAAACGAGGTGCCTAACTTGGAGACCACGAATCCCACACCGCGGCAGCGTGTGGATCCTTCAAGTCCTGTCTACTAGGAGTCCGTATATTACCTTCCGGCGCGCTTCGCGCGGAGAGAGGGGACGAGCGCCGTTTATAGAAAGGACTTGCACGATCCACACGCTGCCGCGCTGTGGGATTTTTGATTTGCCGGCGAGCGCTCGTGTTGTAGAAAGGACTTGAACGATCCACACGCTGCCGCGCTGTGGGATTTCCGGACTGATGGCACTAAATCGCACGAAGTAGCACCGTCCGCAGTTGAAAGGTATCGGGTGTGCGTTCCGAAAAAGAGATGCTGGACCTCATTGTCGGTACTGCCAAAGGGGACGAGCGCATACGCGCCGTAATCCTGAGCGGCTCGCGTGCAAATCCCAACGCGCAACGAGACATCTTTCAAGATTTTGATATTGTCTACCTCGTTACTGATGTCGCTCCCTTCAAGCATGATCATTCATGGATCAACCGGTTCGGAAAGCTAATGATCCTGCAAATGCCCGATGCTATGGGAGACTTACCCGCGCGAAATGATGGTCGCTTTGCTTACCTGATGCAGTTTGCCGACGGTAATCGAATCGATCTCACCTTGTTTCCTGTTGCCCGGCTGAACGAGTTCAAGCGGGAAAGTCTGAGTATTATGCTGCTGGATAAGGACCAGCTTCTCAAACCATTTCCGGCTCCCAGCGAGAGAGACTTTTTGCCCGCGCCCCCAACTGCAAAAGCCTTCTCCGATTGCTGCAACGAGTTTTGGTGGGTATGCCCTTACGTGGCGAAAGGATTATGGAGGAGCGAGATCATCTATGCTAAGCACATGCTGGACGAAGTTATCCGGGAACAGTTAGTAAAAATGCTTACCTGGTATGTCGGCGTGAAGACCGACTGGAAACAGAGCCCAGGGAAATTTGGTAAGCATCTACAGAAGCATCTTGAACCAGAATTATGGTCCATGCTTGAGAAGACTTACGCCGATGCGGGTTATGAGAGTACGTGGAACTCACTGCAGAGCATGTGCGAGCTTTTTAGACGAACCGGCAAATCAGTGGCACAACACTTCGGATTTAATTATCCAGCCGATGACGATGCGAAAGTTAGCGCGCATTTGAAGCGCGTCCGGGTGCTGCCACCAGATGCGGCGGAAATGTATTGACGCAAAAAAGTAACTCGATAAAGTCAAAAACGAGCCGGAGAAGACCGAGATGATATTGTTTAAGCGCAGTCTGTTAAGTCTGGTGCTAGTGGTGTGGTCCAGTTGTGCTTTCCTGAACAGCCAGCCAACAGTCCAGAACGATTGGACCGAACCTTTCCCGGCGTTTCGCATCGCTTCGAATCTCTACTATGTGGGAAGTAAAGGCCTGGCGAATTATCTAATCACCACTCCCCAGGGTCACATTCTTATTAACAGCGATCTTGAAGCAAACGTTCCCCTGATTCGCGCTAGCGTCGAATCCTTGGGATTCAAGTTCAAGGACATCAAGATTCTTTTAATCAGTCATGCGCATTGGGATCACGATGCGGGTAGCGCTTTGATAAAGGAGTTGACGGGTGCGAAGTACATGGTAATGGACGCCGATGTGCCGGTGGTTGAGTCAGGCGGCAAAAGTGACTTCCAGTATGGAAATGATCCGGAAATGCTTTACAAGCCGACAAGAGTCGATCGTGTATTGCACGATGGCGACGAGGTGAAACTCGGAGAGACGGTTCTCGTTGCACATCTAACACCGGGTCACACCAAAGGCTGCACAACCTGGACCATGAAAGTTAACGAAGGCCCGAAGAGTTACGACGTGGTAATCGTGGGAAGTCCAAACGTCAACCCTGGCTACAAGCTCGTAGATAACGCTCAGTATCCTCAGATGGCGGAGGACTTTGAAAAGACTTTTCGGGTATTGAAATCACTACGGTGCGACATATTTCTTGGCGCTCATGGCAACTATTTCGACATGGAGACGAAGTACCCCCAGTTTAAGGGTGGTCTGGCAACCGCGTTTGTCGATCCGGATGGTTACAAGAAGTTTGTGATCGAGAAGGAACAGGCGTTTCGAACCGAGTTATCGAAGCAGCGGTCCGCCTCGAAATAGAGCGACTTTGCTCGTCCAACAAATGCTTGAAGCGGACACTCGATAAATTAGGATTCCATCGGGCGGCCGCAATTGTTGTTTACTAGGTTCCCCTTCAAAGACCGGGTCTAATTCTGACAACTTTCGGGAGGCTTTACCTGTTCTCACCAACACTAAGAGTCAATTTGTCTGCGACCACATGGTCCGCAGCGATGACCCTTGTGGTTTTCTGATCTCCGTTCCCTCGGGATCTAATGCTAACTCAATTTCTAAACCTCAAAGGCAGACACTTGAGTGTGCGGCAGAATTGCTGACCGGTGATAAGATTGTGCCTCCACATTTAGGAGGATCCGAAATGTTTTTGAAGTCATCTAATCTATTCATTTCAAATCACAGTCGATGGAGTATGGCAACGTCTTTAGTTCTTCTGTTTTCTTGCACTATGGCAAGAGCGCAGAAGACCACCGAGATCAATTCTGGAATGATTGGCAATGAACAGATACAGGGCCACATATTTTTTCCGCCCGGTGATAAGTCCAGTGCGCGACCAGTCATAAAGTTGCAAAGTTTGAGCTCCCCTGAGATCACCGGAGTGGCCGATCAAGACGGTAATTTTCGCTTTACCCACCTGAGACCGGATGTCTATACGGTGGTCGTCGATGGCGGTGAAACTTTTGAGAGAGCGACTGACACGGTTGAGATTGGAAGTTCTGGTCCAGTACCAGCACAGGGTAATCCGGGTCAGTATGCAGTTCCGTTGGTTTACCATGTCCAGATTTATCTAAAACTTAAAAATGCGTCATCGCTCGCCTCCAGCGAGGCGTTTGCGAATGTGCCTGCGCCTGCTCGCGAGCTCTATCAGCAGGCGCTTAAAAGTGCGAGTGCTGGTGATCACGTAAAAGCCATCGAGCAGTTGAGGTCGACGATTTCTCAGGCGCCAAAGTTCACTCTCGCCTATAACGAGTTGGCCACCCAGTATCTAAAAAATAATCAGGGAGCTCAGGCGGTTG
>DASROI010000510.1:0-6960 GCA_035646955.1 Pyrinomonadaceae bacterium | reverse complement strand
GCGAGGACGCGCGCGGTCCGGCAGAAAAGGTTGTGCAGTTGCAACAAAAGGTAGGTAGAATCAGCTAAATCAGGAAACCAGCGAACATCCCGGCGCTTTGGCCTTTCTCGGTGCTTTCTGCTAGAATCCCGCCTTTGTTTTGAGAGGAATAGTTCACTCTAGTTGTGTCTGTAAGAGAATCAATAAAGACAGATCAGGCCCCCGCCGCAATCGGACCTTATTCCCAGGCTATCCGCGCTGGAGACTTTGTCTTCGTTTCTGGACAAATACCCACTGATCCGAAGACGGGTGAGTTCGTTGCTGGCGGTATCAGCGAGCAGACTAAACAGGTCATCTTGAATCTTGAGGCTGTGTTGAAGGCGGCCGGCACCAGTTTGGATAAGGTTGTTAAGACGACAGTCTTTTTGGCAGATATGAAAGAGTTTGGACCGATGAATGAGGTCTATTCAACATTCTTCTCTGCGGCGCCGCCAGCGAGGGCAACTGTGGCTGCGGCAGGCCTTCCACGAGATGCGAGAGTGGAAATTGAAGCGGTCGCGCTGGTTTAAGAAATAAAACAACCGGCACACACGAGTACCGGTTGAGCATTGACAATGAGGTTAAAGCTAACGCTAGGCTGCCTTCGCAACTTTGCCGGCTTTTATGCAGACCGTGCAAACCTTCATGCGGCGTGCACCGCCCTGGGGTTGTTGGACACGAATTGACTGCAAATTTGGATCGAACCTTCGTGGGGTTCGATTGTTGGCATGCGACACATTATTGCCAAATTGAGGTCCTTTCCCGCAGACCTCACAACGCTTAGCCATATTAATAACCTCCGGTGCTCTAGGGTTCTTTTTTAACTGCTAAGGCATCATACGGACAAGTATTTTGCCTTATTCCGAAACAAGGGTTTATAACAAACGGATTTCGACAACGTCAAGCGGCCAAACGGACTTCCCCATCTCTGTCTGCTGTCCGCCCGAGAGCTTGACCCGGTACATCTAATTGAAGGAGTTGATTTAACGTGCAGAAACGAGTGCTTATTGCTGTTCTTTGTCTGGGAGCGATCAGTTTGGTCCTCTCAGGGTGTGAGTCTGGAAATTCCGAGGCTAAAGACAATACGGTGGCGGCCACTGTAAACGGGCATACCATCATGCTCAAAGAGGTGGAACGTGTCGTTAACCAACAGGCCGGCGGCAATGCTTCACAGCTGTCACAGTTACAACTGGCCCAGGCACGACTCTCCGCGCTAAGCAACCTTATTGAACGAGAGGTCTTGTTTCAAAGAGCAGAGCGCGAAAAACTCCTTCCCACTGACGATCAGATCGACGGTGCTATCAATGCTCAAAAAGCCAATAGTGGCATGACTTCTGAAGACTTCGAAAAGAGTCTGAAACAGCAAAACATTTCATCCGAGACTTTGCGCGAAGAAGCTCGCAAGGATCTCGCGATTGCCAATCTGCAGGATAAGTACAGCGGCAAAATCAGCATCAGTGACAAAGAAGTTGAAGACTTCTATAACGCCAACCGCGCACAATTTGTTAACGCCCGCGGCGTTGCGCTCGCGATGATCATGGTCGATCCCGCTGACAACAGTGCGGATGGGATCATTGATGATGCAAAGAATGAAGCCGAAGCCAAACTAAAGATTGATAACGTTTACCAGCAACTCCAGGGCAAGGCTGATTTTGCTACCGTTGCACGTGCAAAAACTGAGGACGTCAACACTCTCAGGCGCGGCGGCGACATAGGGTTCGCCAGCGAGCAGGACCTGAAGAACAACAACTTTCCCGCTGAGTTGATCACCAACTTGTTTGGACCAATGCAGGTAGGCGACTACACTCAGCCAATTCGATTTAACAGTGGCAAGTGGTACATCTTTAAACTCGCTGAAAAGAGATTGGTAACAGAGAACCTTAATCTCGAGAGTCCTGGTGTTCGACAGCAAATTACTCAGGGGCTCACCAACCAGCGCAAGCAGATTTTGAACGCGGCGCTGCTCGATGTGGCTTTGAACGAAGCAAAGATCCAGAACACCCTTGCTGCTAATATGCTGAACAATCCAAGTAACTTAGGGCTACGTCCAGCTGGACCAGGGACCGCAACTCCCGAGACGCAAACAAGTCCCGCTCCGGCTGCAACCGCAACAGCACCCAGTGCCACGAGTTCACCGGTAACTGTGAAGCCGAGTGGTTCGCCAAAATAACGCTCGTTAACTCAAACTTAATACGGGTGGAGGAATCGCGAAATTCTTCCGCCCGTTTAGTATTATTGGTCGCTTATGTTGTTCCGGTTATCTGAAGTCTACAAGTCTTACGGCGTGCAAGATGTGCTGCGCGGCTGCTCGCTACAGGTAAATCCTGGCGAGCATGTTGGTTTGGTCGGAAGAAATGGCGCCGGCAAGAGTACGATTTTTAAACTAATTCGGGGCGAAGAGACAGCAGATAAAGGCGATGTAGTTAAAGCCCGCGGCGTTAAGCTGGGTTTGTTGGACCAACACGTCCACTTCGAGCCTGGTTCAACAGTTCACGAATCAGCCCTCGCTGCTTTTGGCCGATTGCAGGAAATTGAACACGAGATGCACGAGCTCGAACATCGCATGGCTGACGCCGGTGATCAGCTTGAGTCGATTCTCGAACGATACAGCGATCTGCAGCATGAGTTCGAACACGAAGGCGGCTTTGAATATGCAGCTAAAGCAGAGGCAATTCTTCAGGGCCTCGGGTTCGAACGAGAACTCTGGTCTCTTGAGACTGACAAACTTTCCGGCGGGCAACAGAATCGTCTTGGTCTCGCTAAATTACTGCTTGCCTCACCAGATGTTTTGCTTCTCGACGAGCCCACTAATCACCTGGATGTAAACGCTGTCGAATGGCTGGAAGAGTTCCTTCAGGACTACCCGTCGGCATATGTAATCATCAGCCACGATCGTTATTTCCTGGATCGCGCTTGTCGAAGGATCATCGAACTCGAAAATGGCAAGGCTGCAAGTTACACCGGAAATTATTCGGCTTACCTGGTGGAGCGCGATGAACGGCGTGAGGCGCAACAGCGTGCCTACGACAACCAACAACAGTTGATCGCAAAGACGGAAGAGTTCATTCGACGTAATCTCGCAGGGCAAAAAACAAAGCAGGCGAAATCGCGTCGCAAGATGCTTGAGAAGCTCGAGCGTGTCGATGCAGTCCGGGCAGATCAGTCTTCGGGTGACTTTCGCCTCCAGGCAATTGAGCGTACTGGAAATCACGTTCTGACCCTCAATCACCTGGCAATCGGTTACGGTGATAACGTCCTTGCCGATAATCTCTCGTTCATTTTGCGTCGCGGCGAGTGCCTGGGAATTATTGGACCAAACGGCTCGGGCAAGACCACCTTTCTCAAAACTGTACTCAATAAACTCGCGCCGCTTAAAGGTGAGTTACGTTGGGGAACCAAGGTGCAGATTGGATACTATGCTCAGCAGCTTGATGACCTCGATAGTCGTAACGAGATCATCATGGAGTTGCGTCGCGTGGCGCCCTCGACCGTTACCGCAGGAGAACTGCGATCATTCCTGGCAAAATTTCTTTTCACTGGCGATGATGTCTACAAACATGTGGGTGATCTTTCCGGCGGTGAGAAGGGAAGACTGGCTCTTGCGAAATTGATCTATTCTCGTGTCAATGTCCTGGTGCTTGATGAGCCTACGAACCATCTGGACATACCATCACGCGAAGCGCTCGAAGAAGCACTGTCAGCGTACGAAGGTACTATTGTAACCATCAGTCACGATCGCTATTTTCTGGATCGAGTGGCGACACAGATTCTCGCGTTGGATGGTAATGGTCATTCCGAACACTATGACGGTGATTACACTGAGTATCATGATTGGAAAGTGAATCGAGGCGGAGCTGTCGAACAAGCGAAGACGGGTGAGCAGAATCTGGTGAGTTTCGATAGCGTTGAACTGCCACCAGAAACTGAACAGGTGACGGTCCAAAAACAAAAGACGGGTAAAAAGCAGATCGATAAAGAGCCGCCGAAGCGAACGGTAAAGGTGGTTAAGAAAAAACCGGTAGTACGTCCGCCCTCGGTAATTGAAACTGATATAGCTTCAGTTGAAAAAAAGCTTGGGGAAATTTCGGCTCAGATGGGTACTCCGGAAGTTGCCAGGGATGCGAAGAAGTTGATTCAGTTGAATGAGGAGTATCAGCAAACAGAATCTGCTTTACGCAATCTTTACGAAGAATGGGAACTTGTGAGTCAGGAGCACGCCGAAGCTTCAAGCTAAGTGACCAGATCTTTTGGTTGCCCTCGCCATTCCCGAAAATCCGCGCGAAGGTTCAGCATTTCAGCTCTCGTCTGATTGGTCATTCCTTCGATTCGATCGAGTCGAATCTCAAGTTCTCCTCGGAATAGGTGAAACTGATCACGGAGCGATGTTAGGTCGGTCCGAAGCGCGGTCTGGTCAGTTGCCACTGAATTCAGGTCGGTCCGAAGTGATGTCTGGTCACTGGCCATTGAATTCAGATCGGTCCGAAGTGATGTCTGGTCGCTTGCCATTGAATTCAGATCGGCACGAAGTGATGTCTGGTCGCTTGCCATTGAATTCAGATCAGCACGAAGTGATGTCTGGTCACTTGCCATTGAATTCAGGTCGGTCCGAAGTGATGTCTGGTCAGTTGCCATTGAATTCAGATCAGCACGAAGCGACGTCTGGATATTCGCCACTGCAGTGAAGTCATTACGAAGCGATGTCTGGTCACTCGCTATTGAAGTTACTGCGTCACGAACCGAGGATAAATCGGTACGAAGTTTGCCAACTTGATCTCGAAGATCATTTCCGAGTGCGTTGATTCGGTCAAGCACTGTGTTCATTGTTGGTTTAGTTTGAGCGTCGTCGGAACGATCAGTCATAATTCTTTCTCCAGTGAAGATGAGGTTGAAGAGTCAATGGTCAAAGGATACAACACTCTCCTTCAGGAAATGAAGGTGGATCCTACCAGCTGTGTGTTATTAGAAGATGGATCTCAGATCAACGAACCGGCTTTACTCTGTGCAACTTTATGTGCTCTGTGCCCTGTGGTGAGCAAACTCCGAAGAAAATCCCACCACAGAGCCACAAAGTGCACTGAGGCAGCACCGAGTAGGTTTCAGATTGTGAGACCACTCCGTTGGGTGGCTTGCTTGACACTTTCGCCAACGCTTTGTTACTTTCAGCCCTCGTTCAAACGTCGTTCGAACGATTGAAAACTTCCCACTTTAGGCGCGTAGCTCAGGGGTAGAGCACTACCTTGACACGGTAGGGGTCTGGGGTTCAAATCCCCACGCGCCTACCAATCTCTTCAATAACTTACAGCCGTAATCCTCATTTTCGTTACGCCAGAGTACGCCTTTAGAGTCAAGAAATCGGACAAGCTCCTATACGAACCTCAGTCCTTAATATATAGCCTCGTAAATAAGGTTTCGCCCGGCGATCAAAACCTTCTTATCACTCTCCTCGCGTTCGCCTTCCTAAACGATGAATCGTACTATTAGACCCAAGCTGGCCTTCTTGTGACGGCGAACATCCTAGTTTTATTTGACGCCATTCTGCCTTTGCCGAGCGTTCTGTAATCGGGTTTTACTTCTTCTTTGCCCACAGGCTCATGACACGACGGCACTGTTGCCCCAGGCCGCTCATAGAGTTATTCTTCGTGCATGTCCACTATTATTGAAATTGAGAAACTAGCTTTGGACTTGCCCGACAAAGAACGCGCAACTCTTGTGGCAAATCTGCTTGATTCACTTCCCGGTATATTGTCGGAGGAGGACGAAGGCGTTGCTGAGGCTTTGCGCCGTGATACGGAGGCAAATGTGAATCCGGATGCGACTGTTTCTCTCGCCCAATTGGATTCGCAGATTCAAAGCCGGCGCAACTGATGCGACTGGAATTTCATCGCCTGATTGCATCTGACATCTCGGCCATTATGACGTATTACGAGGATGTCGGAGGACCCAAACTCGCAGAGGAGTTCTACAGCGAACTACGTCAATTCTTTCAGAATGCAGCCAATAATCCCGAAGCTCACAGCATTCGCGAGCGGGATCTCAGGCGCGTAAACCTCGAAAGATTTCCCTATCATTTTCTCTTCCGAATAGTTAACGACTGCGTTCGTGTCTTAGTTGTGCGTCATCACAGCCGACGACCCACTCTTGGAATCGATCGACGCTAATCGGATCGAGCCATTTTACTCCGAGTCATGAGCGCGCCTCTTACATCGCCAATGTCTCATTGCTTAGGCGCTCACATAAACAACTCCTCCTGGTCCAAAGCGCTCCACATCATTTGCAGCTCGGTGGCCGATAGCTCCGCGACACCATCTAAATAATGTTGAGTTGACCTACTCATTGACGAAGCAACTACAGGTCTAATTTTTTCTTCGGGAAGAATCATCTGCACCAAGCGTTGTTGCGCTGCTCGCTTCTCTGGATTCCTAGCTTGAGAGTAAATATCGACGGTGATACGAGCACTTCCATGGCGCATCAGTTCTTGCACTACTTTTATGTTTTCTCCGTTAGCGATCAGCGATGTTGCATACGAGTGTCGAAAGGTATGCCAACCGATCCATTTTGTGATGCCTGCTCGTATCGCAGCTGGTCTAACAATGCGTCTGAGAAGAATAGCCGGCCAGTACGGCATCTTTCCGAATCTGCGAGGGCTGGCAAACACCCAGTCATCAGGCTTTGAGTAGTCACTCTGCTCCTTCCATAACCACAACGCTTTCGCTATTGATTGGTCCAACGGCAGCGGTCTTGAGGAACCTTCGGTCTTGCAGTTTCCTACGATCTGATTATAGATGGCTCGACGGACGTTCAGTGTCTTACTCGAGAAGTCAATGTCATCCCATTTCAGGGCAAACAGTTCGCTACGTCGCAAACCAGTCGTAGCAGCGAGCAAAACCATCACTCGGTAAGGGGAATCCAATTGAAAAAGCAGATCTTGAAGCTCCTTTGGGT
>DASROI010000509.1:0-3175 GCA_035646955.1 Pyrinomonadaceae bacterium | reverse complement strand
TTGCAGAAACCAGGCCCTCGTAATAATTGAAGACGGGTATGGTGAAATAAGGTTTACTGCCTTCTGGAACTTCGCCGCGTCGATCCGTTTCAATCGGTTCGAGCAAGACTCGGAGCAAGTCGGGCCGGCGCCGCCGTATCTCATTAAAGATAGTAGTGGACGATACAAGGCTCGATAAGCCACCCGATTTTGCAGCTCTCAAACACAACAGACCCACCACATCACAGGAATCGGTATGGTGAGTCTGTCGTTCCCGCGTCTGGTAAATCCGCGTGTTAGGATCTGCGCTCGATCTTCCCATGTCCCTCACGTGGCCCAGGATATGACCTTGCGCGTTTTGCATCCTCAGCGGACCCAGGTGACTACCTATGATCAAAAACGCAATCGCGGCCTGATGTTTACTCCACCGCTCAACCGGGAGGCCTTTAATGAGAACGAAGCCGCGCCCATTGAGCACCTCGTCAAGAAGACTCTGCAATCTTGGCGCAAGAGTTGGAAGTTCGGCTGACTTGGAATCGATACTGGCAGGATCGACTTTCGCTTTATCGAGTTCATGGACCTGATGCTCGACTTCGGCAAGCTCATCATCGGACAGCCGCTCAATCCAATCAGTACGGCATGCCAGTTCAGACCCATACCACGCCGATGTATCCCTAACCTCCGGCGGCAAAAGAGTCTGAGACGATTGGCTTCTCATTTACTCGACAGATTACACCGACTCCGCCGATTTAGTCTCTGCGTAGCAAGTTCATAAGTAGGTACTTACAACGCGCTCTAACTTCGCAGCATCAAACTCCGGTCCATCCTTGTGGCGCCCGCCCAAAGTTACAGGTCTGCGAGATTGAAGCGCAAGACCTGACGCAAATGATTAGTACCAGGCTCAAAGCAAGCATCGGGATAGTCGGCGGAGGAATCGGCGGAGTCGCCGCCGCCCTCGCCCTCCGCCAAGTCGGCATTGACGCCGTGGTATATGAGCAAGCTTCTCAACTGGCCGAAGTTGGAGCGGGGATGATGCTGTGGCCTAATGCAACCCGAGTCTTGCGGGGCCTGGGATTGCTTAGCGATGTTTTAGCGCACAGCGGCTCGAGCGATCATTTCCTGGTGCGAGCAAGTAATGGAGCCGTGCTGATGAATATCGCCCTGGGTGAATTTGAGGTGCCTGCGATTTGCATGCGCCGCTCCGACCTGCTAGCCGCACTTCTTTCTCCTTTACCGCCGCAGTGTATTCGGCTGGGACACACCCTGAGTAAATTGGACCAATCCAGTCACGAGGTAACTCTTTCCTTTGAGTGTGGGTCCATCGCGAAGCACGATGCCGTGATAGGCGCCGACGGAATCCGCTCGCGGGTACGTTCGCAAGTGTTTGGCCCGTCAGATCCGATCTATCGCGGGTACACAGTTTGGCGCGGCGTGGCGCCTTACGATGGTGATGCCATTCCGCCGGGCTCTAATAGCGAAACCTGGGGTGTTGGAAAACGCTTCGGCATTCTCAAGATTGGACCAGGCAGGTTCACCTGGTATGCGGCGGCGAATGTACCTCGGGACCATGTTGACGCGGCAGTTGGCCGAAAGCGCGAATTGCTATCAGCCTTCTCCGGATGGCACGCGCCCATCGCGGACTTGGTCGATTCAACGGACGAAAACGAGATCAGGAAAAATGGAGCTTACGATCTAGTCCCGCTAAGTCGATGGGGCAAAGGACGAGTTTCGTTGCTCGGAGATGCCGCGCACGCGTGTACACCAAACCTCGGACAAGGTGGAGGCATGGCCCTTGAGGACGCTGCGGTTTTAGCCAAGTGCTTTTCGCAGGAAAGTTCGGTGGAGGCTGCCTTGCGACGCTACGAGAACCTAAGACGTCACCGCACGCGACACATCCAACAAAGATCACGATTGATGGGTGACATTGGTCAGTGGGAAAGCCGTCTCTTTGTCACCGGGCGTCGGGTGGTGACTGGTCTCCTTCCGGCGAGGATATTTGAGTACAACTTGCGAAGAGTGTACTCCTATGAAATTTAAGGATGATTGTTTAGTTATGAAGACAAAATATAGAAATGCGATCGCAATCTTGGTATCACTCGCTTTGTGTTTAGCTTTCGCTCCTGTCAACGCAGCCCCGCCTGAGGTCCGGCACTACACGATTGATGCAGGGCAAAGCGAATTCATGGTCCATGCGTCTGTAGGGGGCCTGTTTTCCGCGTTTGGTCACAATCACAACATCGCGATTAAAGACATCAGCGGCCAAACAGAGTTCACGGATGGAACTGTCACTCCCGCTTCGCTGCGCATGAAGATTCGAGCTGACTCGCTCAAAGTAATCGACAAAGTGAGTGATAGCGACC
The DNA here is from genome assembly GCA_035646955.1 of Pyrinomonadaceae bacterium. Taxonomy (GTDB): domain Bacteria; phylum Acidobacteriota; class Blastocatellia; order Pyrinomonadales; family Pyrinomonadaceae; genus PSRF01. Next base: position 836 of record DASROI010000509.1, on the reverse strand, counting down.
GCGAATCGATCGAGAAGACAATGCGCGATCAGGTTCTCGAGACAGGTAAATTTCCAGAGATTACTTTTAAGAGCACGACGATCGAGGTTATTAAGAAATCCGACAATCAATTCCAGGGCAACATCTGGGGTGACCTAACGCTGCACGGTGTAACTCACAACATCTTCATAAAATCGCAATTGACCTTCGAACAAAAGGCCGTGCGCGCTCGCGGCGAGTTTAGTTTGAAGATGACTGATTACTCGATCAAGCCTCCCTCCGTCGCCGGCGGCACCATCACCGTTAAGGACACCTTAAAATTCAACTTCAACATCCTCTCACACGGCTGAACCATCCACAGATTCCGCCGATTCCACAGATTCCCGAACCGAACTTAGTTCTTCATTATTAGGGTTCTGGAATCGGCGGAATCAGCGTAATCTGCGGATAGTTTCTACAAATCTGACTTCGTTTGTTACGAATAGGTCGTAGTTGAGTTGAAAGCGCTGGGTAGATTGAGTTCGTCTGAGGAGTCGCAGGTGATTAATTATCTTAAAGTAACAGGTCTCCACACCGGATTACTCCTCAACTTTGGAAGTCGAAGTTTGGAACAACGTCGGTTTATCTTGACGTGAAGAAGACCTCGTTGTCATCCGTAACACCCACAGACTGCGCCCATTCCAGAACGTTGAATTAGAAAGGTTTTTGGAGTCTACGAAATCGGCGTAATCTGTGGATGATTCCGTTCTAACTGCCGTGGGCCTTTGCGGGTTGATATGTACCAGCGACAGTTCTTGAGGCTATGCTCAGACGATTCCAGGAATTAATTGCCGTTATTGCGAGCGTCAAATCTGCCA
>DASROI010000508.1:0-8620 GCA_035646955.1 Pyrinomonadaceae bacterium | reverse complement strand
GTGCGGTAGCGTCGGGTGAGCCTCGTGTTGTACCTACTTGATAATATGTCGAGGCTCACCCGACGCTACCGCGCTTCGGTACTGATGACCTGATCTCGCATTGCCCGATAGACCGCCTTCTGAAAAATTGGGCAAATATATCTTAAACGGCATTGTCTACGACAGGATCAGTTGCTGCCAAGAAATAATAAAATTAGTTGATTATCGCCTTACTCGCATCAGGTCTAACCTGATCGATGGCGTTGAAGAATGATGCGAGTAGGTCCAGATCCAGGGAACCTTGTGGCCGCAGGCTGCTACAGACGTCGACTCCGAAAGGTCTAACCTCCGCAATTGCCTGGGAAACGTTCTCTGGCTTCAAGCCTCCGGCCAGAAAGATTGGGACATCTATTGATTCTCGAATTCTGCGGCTCAACCCCCAATCATGAACGCGGCCGGTTCCGCCTAACTCCTTGACGGCGAGCGACTGGTTTCCAGAGTCAAGCAGAATAGAGTCAACGAATGGGGCTATGGCGATTGCTTCTTCAACTGATTCATTTCCACTGACGTGAATTACCTGGACCAATTTGACGCCCGGTAAAGCATCGCGAATGTCATCGTAACTTCCTTCCACCAGGCGGTCACAGATCTGAATTGTGTTTACTCTGACAAATTGTTGCTGCGCGATAATTGAGGAAACATCCTGTTTGCAAGTTAGTAAGAACGTGCCGATAGACGCTGGGACTGAGCGAGCGATCTCAGCAATTAGTTCTTCAGCGATCGGACCTGGACCACTTGGCATTGCTGAGACCAAACCGATGGCGTCTGCTCCGTGGTCTATGGCCATCCTCGCTTCGTTTACGCTTGCAATACAGCAGATTTTGACCCTGGTTTTGTAACTCGGTTTCATCGTCAATCAAAGGTGATTCGTAAGGTCCGCAAGGGATTCGAGATAGATATCCGGTTCAGCGCCAAGTAATCTCGAGTTGCCTGGATAAGAACCTTTGACGCCGACAGTCAGTACGTTCGCAGCCTTCCCCATCTGAATGTCTTCCGGTGAGTCTCCCACGTAAACAGTCTCATCGCTTCGACTGCTTATTTGCTCGAGCGCCTTCTCCAGGCCTTCGGGATGAGGTTTTCTGTTAGTTACTTGATCATTACAAATAACAACACTGAAAATGTCAGTGAGTTGTGCTGATTCGATTTCTCTACGAACTCGATTATGAGAGCCACTTGAGACGACACCGAGTTTATATCCGTCGCGGTGGAAACCCAGCAGCACATCGCCGACGCCTTCAATTAATTCTGCAAGTTGGTCGCCATAGTGCACCAACCACAATTCATCAGCGCGTTGCCATTTTTCACGCGGTAGGCCAAGCGCTTCGTAGGTGGCGTACCAGTTTGGCGAATAGGTGGATTCGTAGACATCGAGCATAAAAGGCTCGCCAAGTTCAGTGAAGGCCTTTTGAAACGCTTGAAGTCCGAGATGCGCCGAGTCGACAATGGTTCCATCCCAGTCAAAAAGAAGTGTGTTGATTCCAGATGTCATTTGTCGATATTAAAGAGCAGTCCCCTAAGATTGCGCAACGATCGGGTACGAGGCTCCATTAGAGTGCCGCGAGGGAACCGACCCGGATGCCACACTCAACCAAGTGCAGGCGAGAATCAGGTGGAACTTGAGTTGACATCCGACTAGTCGCTTTGTTTGATAACTTCAAGTTGCCAAAACCTGCGCGAGCCACTAGGCTAGAAATGCACTGAGTGAGGCGTCATTCATTCTATTGGGCAACAACCTTAACAAGTAAACATTCTCAAAAATATTTATATGCGTAGCGCCCGAACTTTAACTCCTATTCGACCCCCAATTGGTGACAAGCGCGAGGCAATTCTGCGCGCTGCGATCGGAGTCTTTGCGCACAATGGTTACTTCAATTCCAAAGTCGCCGATATCGCCAAAGAAGCCGGTGTTGCGGATGGAACCGTCTATCTCTATTTCAAGAGCAAGGAAGAAATTCTTCATTCGATCTTCGATCGCAGCGTCGAAGAAGCCATCGCCGAAGCTCGTAAACAACTCGATGTGATATCGGACCCGAAGGAGAAATTGCGCCGGATCGCCCTACTCCATCTTGAGAGACTCGGTTCAGATCGAGATCTGGCAGTTGTATTCCAAGTTGAACTCCGTGGCTCGACCAAGTTTATGGAAGAGTTTTCGAAGGCTGGATTCGCAGAGTATCTCGCGTTGATTCGAACCGCAATCGAAGAAGGCCAGCAAGCAGGGATCTTTCGTCCGGAACTCAATGCAAAAGTCGTGTCTAAGATCTTGTTCGGAGCACTCGACGAAATGGCGACGAATTGGATTCTCTCAAAGCGACGTTACAAGTTGCCGCCAATGGCCGACCAAGTGCTGGACATTTTCCTTCACGGGGTAACTCGAGCGTGAAACGGGCCATCGCCAACAGTGAGGCGCTATCATCCGCGGCTCCTATAACTACCGTCGCAGTTGCGGGCCAACCTACGACGCTCGCTGAGGTGTTTGAACGCGTTGCCATTCAGCATAAGCGAAAAGATACGCTCAATTATAAATATCAGGGCCGTTGGGTTTCAGTCTCCTCCGATGAGTTGATGCTTCGCGCAAAACGAATTGCAGCCGGACTCTACTCGATCGGCGCGCGCCGCGGCGACCATGTTGCGATACTTTCGGACAGCAGGGTTGAATGGACTCTGACGGACGCAGGCTGCATCTTTGCCGGTGTGGTTGATGTTCCAATTTATCCAACCCTGACCCCTCCTCAAGTTAAATACATTCTCAACGATTCGGGCGCCTGCGTCTTATTTGTAGCAAGTCGAGAAAAATACGATGAGCTCCGGAACGTCATTGCAGAAAGCCCCGTCAAACAGGTGGTGGTTTTTGAGTCGCATGCCGTCGACGAGACACTATCGCTGGGCCAACTGGAGGCGAGGGGAGCAGCATTCCTGAAGGAGCAACCCGAGTCAATCGATCGCGTATCTCGAGAGATTTCCAGCGATGATCTGGCAACCATAATCTACACCTCAGGAACCACCGGCGAACCAAAAGGAGTGATGCTTACTCACTCAAATCTTGTGTCGAATTTGATCGATTCGTCAGGTCACTTATCATTTGGTGAAAAAGATGTTGCGCTCTCGGTCCTGCCGCTGTCGCATGTTTTTGAACGCCAGGCGATGTACATGTATTTGAATCAGGGAATGGCAGTGTACTTTGCCGAGTCGTTGCTGACGATTGGACCAAATCTTCGGGAAGTTAGACCAACGGTCCTGGTGGGCGTACCTCGCATTTTCGAAAAAATTTACGATCGGATTCATGAACGGGCCGCAGCCTCAGGTCGCAGCAGTATGGCGATATTAAACTGGTCAGTCGGCGTGGCTCGGAAATACGCAGAATATGTCATCGCTCACAAACCTGTCCCGGCCGCACTAAAAATGCGACATGCTCTCGCTGAAAAGCTTGTCTTCAGAAAATGGCGAGACGCCTTTGGCGGTCGCATCAGGTTGCTGTTGTCCGGTGGCGCCGCGCTTCCGGAAGATCTGGCCTATATCTATATCGGTGCAGGCATTCCCATCATGCAGGGATACGGATTGACTGAAACGTCTCCTGTGATTACTGCCGGAGTTCTTGCGGACAACCGGCCCGGAACTGTTGGTAAAGCAATTCCAAATGTAGAAATCAGGATCGCTGAAGACGGTGAGATAGAGACTCGTGGTCCAAACGTAATGAAGGGGTATTACAATAAGCCTGAAGAAACTCGACAAGTCTTCACTGAAGACGGCTGGTTCAAAACGGGTGATATCGGAACTATCGATGCCGATGGATTTCTCAGGATTACTGATCGTAAAAAGGAGTTGTTCAAGACCTCAGGGGGAAAATATATCTCTCCACAACCAATTGAACAGGCAATCAAGGGGTCGAGATTTGTCAGCCAGGTGGTCCTAATCGGCGCAGGACGAAAATTTCCGGCAGCGCTCATTGTGCCGGTGTGGGAACAGCTCGAGTCGTACTGCAAATTAAAGGGAATTGAAGTAAAGAGTCGGAAGGATCTCTGCCATCATCCACGGATACTGGACCTGCTTAACCGGCAAATCGATGCGTTGACCCCAAATCTCGCCCGGTACGAGAAGATTAAAGCCATCGCCCTGCTGGAAAATGAATTCTCAATTGAGAGCGGCGAGCTCACGCCAACTCTCAAGATCAAGCGTCGAGTTATTGACGAGAAGTATCGCGACATCATCGACCGGCTTTACGAAGAGGCCGAGACGTCGCGACATGCTGAATAAGAGACTTCTCATCATGCAATGCCTGCCAACCATCCAGGTTGCCGATCGTGCTCTTCTTCTAACCTTCTAAGCCTGGCGGTCATCACATTGGCTCGCCCCAGGTAGCCAAGCACATGATGGGGATCTGAGCGGTCGACGACGGGTAGTCTGCCAATGTCATTCCGAACCATCTTTGCCACGGCGTCATGCAGGATCTCGTCGGGATAACAGACAATGAGATTTTGGCTGCCGGCTTCGATGACAGTCAATAAGGAAGACCGTTCGCGCTCTAGTCCGCGTACAACATCTCCTCGCGTAATAATTCCGATCAATCGGTTCGATTCATCAACAATAAAAGTACCCTGCCGACGAGACAGAACAGGATCTCGTTGCGCAAGGCGATCAGATAGCTCAGTGACCTTCATGGTGACAGGAATGGTTGGCGGGTCAGGATCCATTACCTCGGACACACGAAGGACTGCCAACGGATCGACGCTATATTCGCGCGTGACGTGATAGCCACGCCGGGCAACTTTTTCAGTCAAGATAGAGCGTCGCAACATCAAGACGGTTAAGGCATGAGCAGTGATCGAGGCAATTAGGAGTGCCGGAAGAAGATTCAGATCGTGCGTCAACTCCAATGTGAAAATCATTGCGGTTAAAGGAGACCGCATAGTTCCGGCCATCATTGCGGCCATGCTTATCGTTGCCCAGAGGCTGATGTCGCCCGTTGGCAACCAATGAGCTTCGATGGCTCCGAGTGCACCTCCCATCATGAGCAAGGGAGCCAGCACACCTCCCGAGGTCCCTGACCCCAACGAGATGGACCAGACGACAGCTTTTCCGATCAACAGACCAATCAACATTGGACCAATCAGTTCGCCACGCAAGATCGAATGGATAGTTTCATAACCGACCCCCAGGACGCGTGGATCCAACCACCCACCCAGTCCTACAAAGAGTCCTCCAATTGCAGGCCACCACATCCAGTGAATAGGAATCTTCTGAAATAAATCTTCGCACCCATAAACAAGCGAAGTTAATAATCCAGAGGCAAGCCCGGCGACTAATCCCGCGATAACCGAAGCACCCAGCACCATTCCGCCTAACTCTTGGTGAGGAACAATCGGAAAGATTGGTCCATGGCCCAGTAGGAATAGCCGAGTCAGGTAAGCGACTGCCGAGGCCACTGCTACTGGTACAAATGAACGCGGTCTCCATTCGAAAAGAAGTAGTTCCACTGCCAATAATACGGCTGCAACGGGTGTCGCGAAGATAGCGGCCATACCGCCAGCAGCGCCGGCTACCAGCAGGCTCTTTCTTTCTGCGGATGACAGGTGAAATAACTGTGCGAACAGAGAACCAACTGCACCGCCCGTCATGATAATTGGGCCTTCGGCGCCAAATGGACCACCAGTCCCAATTGAGATGGCCGACGAGAGGGGTTTTAGGACGGCAATTTTCGCCTCCATCTTGCTACGGCCGAAGAGTATCGCCTCCAGCGCTTCAGGAATTCCATGCCCCCTAATTTTTTCCGAGCCATATCTCGCGATTAGGCCGATGATCAGACCGCCAACGACAGGCGCGAGAATGACCCATGGACCCAAATGGTTGCCAGCAGGTGACCTGAAGGTCGTCGACAGACTTTGAAAGAAAGTCAGGTTGGTGATTCCGGCAATCAACCAGATCAGGAGCTGAGCCACAACTGCGCTAAGCGCACCAATGACGATTGCCATGAGCGCCAGGATCAAAAGGCGTTTGTCGCGTGTAAAATCCGCGAGGCGGTCTTCGACCCGTTCTCCAGCATTGTTCATATAAATAAACCTCTTACGGAAAAAGTATTAATGCAGGGAATTGATTATAGCGAAGGTAACGACAAGTTTCAGGGTGTCAGGACCCATTTGGCGAGGAACCAGATTTCTCGGTGTGAAGAGGTAACTAGAACGAAGTCAGTTTTGAATTACCGTGCCCTCCGTTGAGAGGTGCAACGATTTTAGGATTCTGTCTCCAGCGTCTTCACCAGCAATACGCAAGAGTTGCTCGCGATACATGCCTGAGGTAGACGACGGACCAACCACGACTGGACCAGCGCGCCGACCATTTGGATACGTCCGGCCGTTTGTCGCAATTTTCCCGGTAACTGGAGCAAAGACTACATACTCAACTTCAATTTCGTTATTGCTTCTGGCCATCGGCGCCATTTGTAATGAAAGCAATACAACATAAGTAGTCTTGTCTGCTTTCGCTTTTTTGATTGCGTCGCTGCGGTTCATATCCTGTCTCGAGACATCGACAAAGGCTGCAGATCCGTCCCTGAGTCTCTCGCTGCAACCAAGAAGTACTGCGTCATAATCGGACCCATAGAAATTCATATAGGTCGAACTGCGGTCAGCCCCTATCAGAAAACCATATTCGGACTGTTTTGCCTTGGCCTTGGGTTGAGGCGTGGGTTCAGGAGTCGGGGTCGGCACCGGGGCTAGCTCTGGTGTCTTATTTTGCCGTCGTCCTGACTGAGCTTGAGTGGTACCCACGCCTACGATTGCGAGGCAGATGAAAAGAAGCAGAGTTTTTACGGCAATTGGTCTCATTACTGGGCTCCAGGCCGCTATTTATTCAACTGGGGAGAATGAGAGTTCCGGATCTCACCATCGGAGATGGGGGCATTGTAGCACCGGGTTCAAGATTGCATAGCAGCTTTTTGGTAAACTGCAGCTACATGGAACAGATTGCTAATAGCACCCTCATCATAACTCGAGTACGAGACCAGGCTTCCAGCATTCGCTCTTTTGACCTTCGTCAGAAAGACTCGCTGAAGATCAACTACCTGCCGGGACAGGTAGGAATTCTGCGTGCCGGCGACGAGTTACCGGGTTACTTCGCCTTTGCTAGTGCGCCTGACGATCCGGACCTCGAGTTTCTCGTAAAACAGAAAGTTGGGGTGAGTAATGTCATTTTTGATTTGAAGGTGGGCGAAGAAATTGAATTGGTCGATATTGCCGGCCGAGGTTTTCCACTCGATCAGCAGAAGAATCGAGACCTCGTGTTTGTCGCGATGGGAACAGGTGTTGCCCCCTTGCGTTCAGCGTTGCGTCACGTTCTTAAGAACAAGGATGAATTTGGACAATTGGTCGTCTTATATGGCGCCCGTACTCCAGGTGATTTCTGCTATCGGAGTGAAATAGACGACTGGGCCAATTCCGGGGTGGAACTGCGGCAAGTAATATCACGCCCCGATGGCCACGATTGGTCTGGTCCAACGGGTTATGTTCAGTCGCTACTAGATCACGTATTGCCTGCCTTGCGTTCTCCGGTGGCACTGATTTGCGGATCATTGGAGATGATTGACCAAACTCGCGAGCGACTAAGTAAGATGGGTTTCAAGGATGAAGAGATCCTGACGAACTATTAATTAAAACAATCGCTAGAGACGCAACGAAAACATAAAGGTTGCATGGCTACAGTACCGCGAGCGCGACCGGATGGTACACTCAAATCACATACTGGTGATGAATGCGAGTACCATCCGGTCGCTGCGCTCGCGGTACTGTAGCCGGTAACCTTTTTACGCAGTCTCAGCTCAGCGTTATCTCCATCTTTAAATTGAAGATTATACGCCCCAGGTTGAAGCAATCCTGGCCTGCATTTGCGTGGTGGCGTCATAAGTGTCAGGAAAACCGAAGTCGCTCATTTGTTGCAGGGACAGGGTCTACAATTTTTACTTAATCGTAAGAGCTGTTCGGAAGAGCTTATTGCACTCATCCTCCAGGATTCCCCCACTCACTGAGCATTTACGGAAAGAACTTAGACGCGCAATTTCTTCGGCTCGAATATCGATTGCCCACCAATTCAGCGTCTTTAAGAAAGGTATGGAAGAGCCAAAAACTACTCGGCTGATTCCCGCCCAGGCAACGGCGCCCTGGCACATAGCACAAGGCTCGGCGGTCGTATAAAGAGTCAAGGTGGTCCAGTCTATTTTGGGGTGGGACGCTGCACATTTGTTGATAGCGTCCATTTCACCATGCCACGTAGGATTGTGAACTGAACGATTCCAGCCCTCGGCAACTACCACTCCTTTCTGGTCCACGAGCAGCGCCGCAAATGGATATTTTGGATTATTGCCAGCCAGACGAATTGCTCGCCTCATGTAATATTCTTCGTCAGGTTTTGTTATCACCGCGGCTGTTCGAGAATCTCGGTGACCGAACGAGCTGCTGTATTCAATTATTTTCGCATCAGCGCTACCCAGCATGGGCAGCGCCACTACTGAGGAGATCAGGTTCTGGAGCAAAGTTCGTCTCTGCATGCATACGCCTCCATTTCTTTATCTCACGGATTATACTCACGGTATGGT
>DASROI010000507.1:0-8919 GCA_035646955.1 Pyrinomonadaceae bacterium | reverse complement strand
AGGAACTAAAGCCGGAGGATCTTATCAGTTTCTGTGAAACACGGATGGCCTATTACATGGTTCCGCGCTACATAGAATTTCGTTCATCTCTTCCGAAAACACCCACCCAGCGGGTCGAAAAATACAAGCTGCAATTAGAGGGTAATTCATCCGATACATGGGATCGGGAAGCGGTTGGCTATCGACTCAATAGAGGTTAGACCTGCAATCCTGATCATCAGTGTCTTCCAAAGACCTGATCACGTTTCATGAAAACCAAATGCAACTAACTGCAGCACATTGGATTTACGCAGTATTCGTTTTGATTGTTGTCGCGACGATGGCCAAACGTCGTGACGCACTCATTCCGTGCATCGCGGGAACTTTCTTCATCGGATGGAGTATCAGCGGCACACCACTGGGCGCAGTCGAAACAGTCTTCAAGTCGGTCGTCGTAGCCGCTCGAGAGTTATTGGACATCATTCTTGTTATTTCAGTGATAGGCGGGCTTGCGGCTACTCTCGACGAGATTGGCGCAGAGCGTGTGATGCTCGAGCCGGCAAGAAGGTTCATGCGATCGCCTCAGGTTGCGTTTTGGATTATCGGGTGCGTCATGCTGGTTGCTTCCTATTTCCTTTGGCCCACCCCCGCCGTAGCGCTAGTTGGTGCCGTCCTGGTGCCGGTTGCTGAACAAGTTAAACTGCCGGCTATTTCAGCCGCAGTGGCGATGAATATTTTCGGACACGGGATTGCGCTCTCGACGGATTACGTCATCCAGGGCGCACCGGGTATCAGCGCCAAGGCAGCAAATATCCCTGTCGAATCACTGATGAAGAGTCAGTTGCCGCTGATAATTACGATGACCCTGGTAACGGTCACTATTGCATTTTTGATTGCCAGGAAAGATATCGCACGACTTGCTGCGCAAGAGAGCCAGGAGCCTAAACTGGATACGGGCGACAGCGAGAATTCTAGTTCCGATCGTCCCACCACCAATGCGCAGGCAGAGAAAATACGACCCACGCGGATCGCAACCGCTGCGGCTATAACGGTCCCCTTAGCCTACCTGCTGATTGTTTTTCTTCTAATATTCTTTCGTTTGCGAGGTGGAGAGGCAACAGCCGTAATTGGTGGTGTCACACTGTTACTGACTGCGCTCTTTACGTTGTTAGCCCACGGAACGGACAGTCTTGATTTGATCACGGATCATTTAGTTAAGGGATTTAGTTTTGGCATGAAGATCTTCACACCCGTGATCATCATGGCCTCATTTTTCTACTTAGGTTCCCCCGAAATAGCGCGACAAGTGTTTGGGGAGAAGGCGCCAGGCCTGCTTTTTGACCTGGCCAGTTCGCTATCAGGTTTATTGCCGCTAAATCGAGTCACCGTCGGGATTCTTGAGACGACCATAGGCGGCATTGTTGGCTTGAGTGGGTCGGGCTTTAGTGGCCTGCCGTTGACCGGAACTCTCGCGGCCGCGTTCGCATCGGTTACTCACCTTAAAACCGAAACAATTGCCGCGTTGGGCCAGATAGTCACGGTTTGGGTGGGCGGAGGATGCATCATTCCCTGGGGTGTGGTCCCGGTAGCAGCAATTTGCCGCGTGTCCCCGCGAGAATTGGCAATGAAGAATTTCATTCCGGTTCTCCTGGGGTTTATTGCCGCGACAATCGTCGCAATCATTCTCATGTAGATAGGGTCCGTGAGTCAGGTATCGCAGTCCGCTGGCGAAAACGCGAAGGAGAACGCCAATGTCCTTGCCTGTACGCTACAGATTGGTTGGTCTGCTCACAGCTGGAAGCATGATCAATTTCATCGACAGGGTGAACATCTCTGTTGCTGCTCCCGTGATCATGCCCGCGCTTGGTTATGACGAAGCCCAGTTTGGATTGATCTTTTCTGCGTTTCTGGCTGGTTACACTCTCTTTCAGTTCCCTGGAGGTGCCATTGCTGATCGATGGAGTGCTAAAAAAGTCGTCGCACTTTCATGTTTGGGATTCTCTTTGTTCACGGCGCTGACACCACTGGGAGGGCTGGCTTTTTTGCTGATGCTTGCGATCCGATTTCTGGTTGGAATCTTTGAGTCGGTCAGTTTTCCTGCTTATGCGTCGATTAACGCGCGCTGGATTCCTCGTCGCGAATATAGCCGGGCCCAGACGATTAGCTTATCCGGCTCTTATCTGGGCCAGGTTATTGCCTATCCTCTAACCACCTGGTTGGTTCTCCATTTCTCTTGGCGTTGGAGCTTCTACTTCAATGCGCTACTCGGATTACTCTGGGTCGTCGCGTGGTATCACTTTGCCACCGATCAGCCTAACCAACATCCGCGAATTTCTAAGTCGGAATTGGCGGACATCGAAGAGAACCGGGCGGCTCGCTCGAGCGAACCGGTCTCACCCTGGGTCGCGCTCAAGTCGCCGCAGGTTTTGTTTCTCTCTGCGTCATACCTCTTTCTTTTATACGGCGTCTGGATGCTCATTCTTTGGCTTCCAACCTACCTGGTGAAGGGACGAGGCTTCTCCGTGCAACAAATGGGATGGATCGGAATGATTCCAACCCTCATGAGCTTTGCGGGTTTGGTTAGCGGAGGCATGCTCTCAGATTTTTTACTGCGACGTGGTTTCAGTACTCGATTTTCCCGAGCGCAGGGACCGGCTCTCTGTATTATTCTGGGAGTACCATTCCTCGTAACAGCTGTATTGGTACCTTCAGCCGTGGTTTCAGTGGCGTGCTTTGCGATTTATCTATTCGCGATCACTCTATCAACTGGAGGCTTTTGGGCTGTTCCCCTGGAGCTTAATCCTAAACTGGTTGGCGCCATCTCTGGCGTGATGACTTGTGCGGGAAATCTTGGGGGAGTCTTTGGACCACTCAGCGCAGGTTACCTGTATCGCTCATATGGAAGCTGGGCCCTGCCTTTTCTCGTAGCCGCCGGATTTGCCACCGTTGCTTTTTTGATCCTCTTTTTTCTCGTGGTGCCTGAGCCGTTGTTAAGCGACTCGGCGCTATCAGAACCGGAGACCCAAAAGAAAGCCGCATAGAAACGTTTGAAGTGGCGGTGGTCTGATTTGTGAAACGGAACCCGAGGGACGCTGTGATTTTAGACCTACTCAGTGGAAAAAACTCGTCGCGTGTGGCTATTAGGGTCGCCTCTGGTGGACCCTCGATTACCTATGGACAACTGCAACAACAAGTCACCTTACTTGCAGAGGAGTTGAAGCGTTTGGGGATCAACCCTGGTGAGCGCGTCGCAATTGCGTTACCTAACGGACTCGAGGCGATCGTCGCCCTGCTCGCTGCCAGTATTGCAGGAACTGCCGCCCCTCTTAATCCAGCATACAAAGAGGATGAGTTTCGCTTCTATCTCGCCGATACCTCAGCTCGGGCGTTAATAGTGCCGGCGAGTGGAATGGCTGCTGCCAGGCAAGCGGCCGCTGACACAACAATGCTTATCGAAACTGACATCGATGCGGAAGGACAGAGCAGATTCCATCCTGCCGCTCACACTTCGACGAATCCGCGAGCACCACAGGTTGGTCCTGAAGATATTGCGTTGGTCCTTCACACGAGCGGTACTACCAGTAGACCCAAGCGTGTTCCACTCTCGCACAAAAATTTATTGGTTTCGGCACGTAACGTTGCGAGCACCTATGCGTTGAATGATGATGATGTAGCCCTTTGTGTGATGCCTTTATTTCATATACATGGATTCGTCGCCTCTACGCTCGCCACGCTCTCATCAGGTGGAACAGTCGTAGTGGTTCCTCGTTTTGAACCTCTTTCCTTCTGGTCTACCGTAAGGGAACATGATGTGACGTGGTACTCAGCTGTGCCGGCTATTCATCAGATGCTACTTGCTCGCACCAAGGGAACGACGCGGCCCTCAGGATCTGAACAACTTCGTTTCATTCGCTCCTGCAGCGCCGCACTGCCAGCAGCGAAAATGTTGGAATTGGAAGAAAGGTTTGGAGTGCCGGTAGTTGAAGCATACGGAATGACTGAGGCAGCTCACCAGATGTCGTCGAATCCACTCACCGGAGTCAGAAAGCCTGGCTCGGTTGGATGCGCCACAGGTTCGGAGATAGCGATACTCGATGATGCTGGCGAGCAATTGGAAACTGGACGGCGCGGTGAAGTTTGCATCAAGGGACCAAGCGTTTTCAGCGGATATGAAGACAATCCGGACGCGAATGCCGCATCTTTCACGCGTGGATGGTTTCGAACCGGCGACCAAGGTTTTTTGGACGACGATGGTTATCTAACTTTACTCGGCCGCATCAAGGAGTTGATTAATCGCGGTGGTGAAAAGATTTCGCCAAGAGAGATCGATGAAGTCCTGATGACGCACCCTTCCGTGTCTGAAGCAGTTTGTTTTGCTGTTCCTGATCGTTTTTATGGGGAGAAAGTTGCTGCTGCCGTTGTTCTCAATAAACCTGAGACTGAGACCGCGCTGATTCGGCATTGCCGCACCCTATTAGCCGATTTCAAATGTCCCAGCGTGATCCACATCGTTGAAGCAATTCCACGAACCCCGACGGGCAAGATTCAGCGACGGAATGTAGCCTCAACCATTGGTGAACGGGGAAATCACTAGAATGCAAATTGCCGTTGTCGGTGCTGGTGCGATTGGCGGTTTCATCGGTGCGATGCTATCGAAGTCTGGGGAAGATGTGACCCTCATAGCGCGCGGCGCACACTTGCGCGCGATGAGCGAACGTGGTCTTAAGATACACGGCTCCATCGGTGAATTCGTGACGCATCCTAAAGTTACCGATGATCCCGCGAGCATCAAGAATGTAGACGTCTTGATCCTAACGCTAAAGGCTCACAGTCTCTCTGCAATTGCGCCATCGCTATCTTCCCTGATTGGTCCTTCAACTTCGATTGTCAGCGCGCAAAATGGCATTCCCTGGTGGTATTTCTACCGTCACGAAGGAAACTTTGACGGATTACAACTTGAAGCTGTCGATCCAGGTGGCACTATGAGCAGTTATTTTCCTCCGGAGAAGACGATTGGTTGCGTCATCTATTGCTCGACGATCGTTTCTGAGCCCGGTGTCATAGAACATCTTGAAGGAACCCGCTTTGCTATTGGCGAGCCCGACGGCAGCCGAAGTGATCGATGTCATAACATTGCGCAAGCATTTATTCGCTCGGGTCTAAGATGCCCGATTCGTAGCAATATCCGTCGCGACATTTGGGTGAAGCTAATGGGCAGCGTCGCATTCAATCCGATAAGCGCGCTCACCAGGGCTACACTTGAAGAGATCGTGGAGTGTCCCGAAACGTGCGAACTTTCTGCTCAAATTATGAACGAGGCGAATGCTTTAGCGACTCGACTTGGCATTGAGGTTGCGATAACCAGCGAGCAGCGACTTGTGGGCGCTCAAAAAGTAGGACATCACAAAACCTCGATGCTACAGGACGTTGAAGCTGTTAGGCCTCTTGAATGGGAATCGATAGTTGGTGCTCTGGTGGAACTTGGAACCAAACTGAACGTGCCGATGCCACAGACAAAAGCCATAGCTGCCTGTACCAAACTTTTGTCGCAAAGTTTAGGCAGACATTAGATGTTGTGAAATTGACCACTGACCCGCGTAGAAAATTGGGACGTGTTAGAGGGGATTACTCATGCCGAAGTTTGAGAAGCACATATTTGTTTGCGGAAATTATCGAAGTCCGGAACACCCTCGCGGTTGTTGCGATGGTCAGCAGGAAGCTGCTTTGCAGAAACGGTTTAAGAAGCGGTTAGCGGAAGTGGGACTGCAGGGAAGAGTACGTGCAAATCAGGCCGGCTGTCTCGATCAATGCGAGCACGGACCGAACGTGGTCGTTTATCCGGAAGCGGTTTGGTATGGAAACGTTCAACTGGGTGATGTTGATGAGATCATCGAGTCACACATCATTGGTGGTGTTCCCGTGGCGCGTTTATTGATTAAAGAGAGTTGTCTGAACACGCGTTCCTGTGAGCATAGGCCCCGTCGCTCAGAAGATTAGGCGAGAGCCATGATTCGTCAGTTGCCTTAAGGAGCACAGGTCAGAGATTAAAGCTTCGTCGCGATTTGTCTTCTGCCGAGACTA
This sequence comes from Pyrinomonadaceae bacterium, assembly GCA_035646955.1. Taxonomy (GTDB): domain Bacteria; phylum Acidobacteriota; class Blastocatellia; order Pyrinomonadales; family Pyrinomonadaceae; genus PSRF01. Next base: position 2,859 of record DASROI010000507.1, on the reverse strand, counting down.
TAGACGGGTTTACTTATTTTTGAGAGTTGACCAGCGTCGCGTCTTTGCTCAAAAACGAAAATTTCAACGCCGCACCAGTCTCTAACGTGCACATGAAAAGAGGGGTTTGAACCGGGGACTAATACCGCTTTGTCCATCAATCCTCTCAAAATATGCCGCTTTCTGACTATTTTGAACCATACCAAACGTTTGGTTAAAAAACTCTTGGGGCTTTTTCGAACTTGGTATACACTGGCGCGACCAAATGAACGAACGGTCGGTTAATTCCTTCTGAATAAGAAAAAGGCCTGCTTTAAGAAAGCCGTAGCGACGCTTTTACCCCAGGCGGCGCCGCTATCTCGAACGCACAAGCAAAGTCGGTGCTGATTATCGCAGTGGACAGGTAGCTCTACCGCTGCCCACTACAACCTATCCTTGAGCCCAACCGAATTACTTATAGAAGGAGAAGCTTATGATTCATACCAGGCTTACTCGCCACAGAGTCTCTCTTTTCCTCATTTGTCTATCACTCACCGTGTTGTTTTCCCAAACGGGATTCTCCCAAACAACGACTGGAACAATCTTGGGAACCGTCTCAGACTCTGCAGGAGCCGTCGTTCCTGGAGCCACCGTCACAGTCAAGAATCTTGAGACTGGTGCGACCCGTACCATCGTAACGGACGACGGAGGACGTTATCGCGTGGCTGGCCTCGCGCTGGGCAAGTACGAAGTCAACGCTGAACGCCAGGGATTTAGTGGTGAGTTGCGCAGCGGGGTCGAGTTGACTGTAGGTCGTGAAGCTGTTGTCGATTTTTCTCTGAAAGCGGGAGACGTTCAAGAAACTGTGCGGATTTCGAGTGAGGCCCCTCTGGTAACCACCACCAACGCTACGTTGGAAGGACTCGTCGATGAGCGCACAGTACGCGAGTTGCCGCTCAACGGTCGAGACGTTTTTCAACTAACCACTTTGCAAATTGGTGTGACGAACACCGCGGGGATAACCGTTGCCGGTGCAAGCGCACTTGATGTTGGACCAGGGGCCACCAAGATCGCGGTGAATGGTGCTCGTATCGACGCGAACTCGTTCATGCTCGACGGTACGGTAATAAACGATTCAGCCAACAACACGCCGGGCTCCGTATACGGGGGTTTTTCCGGTGTTGATACTTTGCGCGAATTTCAGATTCTCACCAACAACTACAGTGCCGAGTATGGACAATCTGGTGGTGCAATCATCAATGCCGTAACTAAGTCCGGCACCAACTCATTTCATGGTACCGGTTTCTACTTCCACCGCAATAGCGCACTTGATGCCCGGAACTTTTTTGATGCGGGCGATGTGCCGCCGTTTAGACGAAATCAGTTTGGGGGCTCAATAGGTGGTCCAATCAAAGAAAGCAAAACTTTCTTCTTCGTCGGCTACGAAGGTCTCAGGGAAAGCCTCGGTGTTTCTCGCCGCTTTGCGGTACCAAAAGCATCGGCGCGGGCGAGAGCAGTGCCGTCGATGGTGCCCTATGTGAGTTTGTATCCGCTGCCAAACGGAGAGGATCTTGGACCCGACACCGCGAACTACATTCGTTCCGCGTCGGATAAAACCGATGGCGATAGCTTCACTGGAAGAATTGATCACCAGCTTGGCAACAATGATTCGTTATTTGGTCGTTACACGTTTGATAACTCGAATGTGAATGTGGCTGACGGGGTCATTCAGAATACAGTGACCCATGGTCGCAACCAATACTTAACGCTCGGCGAGGATCACATCTTTTCAGCTCGAGTGCTGAACTCTTTCAGGTTTAGTTTTACGCGTTCGCTCATTAATGGCGACCGTCCGTATGTGGTAGACGTCCCGGCTTCACTCTCGTTTGTACCGGGGCGGCCAATGGGATCCTTCTTTGGAATCAGTGAAGTGGCGCCCCTTGGTTCGAGTCTTTTCGTGCCACGTTTCTTTGTCTATAACACGTTCCAGGTATCAGATAACGTTTCATGGACAAAGGGCGCTCACTCATTTAAGTTTGGCGGTCATTTTCGAAGGTTACAGTTGAATGCGGACTCAGTGATTGCTGCGTCTGGAGCCTACGTCTTTTTTGGTTTGCCTCCGATCCCAGGAGTCTTCCCTAACGGTCTCACGAGCCTCGATGCTTTCCTACTCGGTTTTCCAGTAGCGTTCCAGGCGCCGACGCCGGGTGCAGATTTTTACCGCGGCATTCGGGAGACGATTTTTGGCGGTTACTTTCAAGATGAATGGAAGGTCAGTCGCAAGCTGACCCTTAACCTCGGATTGCGATACGAGGCTTTCACTTCTCCGACGGAAGCAAACGATAAGGTCGCAAACCTTCGAAACGTAACGGACACGACAACGACCGTCGGGTATCCTTTCTTCCAGAATCCATCAAAGAAAAACTTTGCCCCGCGCGTCGGGTTTGCTTACGACGTTTTTGGTGATGGCAAAACTTCAGTTCGTGGTGGATTTGGCATTTTCGATAACTTGATTATGCCGTTCAACTATCGGTTTGAAATGTCGGGCCAGCCACCCTTTTCAGGTCTGTCGCTCGTGGCCGGTTTTCCGGCGCCGTTCCCTAACGCATACGACGTAATCACTACTGCTGCTGTTCCTCAGCCGCTCAACATCAATGCATTTGGGTATGACCCGGACCGTTCATACATGGAGCAATGGAACCTGAGCGTGCAGCGCGAGCTCATGCCATCGTTGGTTCTCACCGCAGCTTATGTCGGATCGCATGGCGTCCACCTGGCGCGAAAGAACAACCTGAACCAGCGCGTTGACTTCACCTTCGTCGGTGGTCGCAAGTTCTTCCCGCCAGTAGCGGACCCGGCGTCGAAGCGCTTGAACCCCGCCCTTGGTGCGCTTCGTGAGAT
>DASROI010000506.1:0-11802 GCA_035646955.1 Pyrinomonadaceae bacterium | reverse complement strand
CTTTACGCTTCAGTAGTTGCACAATATCGGTAGTGATGCTTAAGCAGATTACGCCACTCATCCTTACGTACAACGAGGGGCCAAACATCAAACAAACTCTCGAGCGCTTACGGTGGGCCGATGATATCGTCGTAGTGGACAGTTTTAGTAATGACGATACGATGGAAATCGTGGGCCAGTACAAACAGGCTCGCGTGTTGAAGCGACACTTTTCCACCATCTCTGATCAATGGAACTTCGGATTAACAGAAGGTCGAATAAACACCGAATGGGTACTGAGCCTTGATGCGGATTATGTACTTACGGACGAGTTTGTAGAAGAATTAAAAAACCTTCGGCCTAACTCGGGCATCGACGGATACCAGGCGCGTTTTATCTACTGCATCCAAGGTAAGAGATTACGAAGTGGAATATACCCACCGGTCACCGTCCTCTTCAGAAAAACCAAAAGTAGCTATACATCCGACGGCCACACCCAGCGAGTGGTAATTAACGGAGAAGTCCGCGCACTTGAATCAGCAATCCTCCACGACGATCGCAAACCACTCAATAGATGGTTCGAAGCGCAGAAACGCTACAGCGAACTCGAAGCCAGGAAATTGCTTACCACCGATTCCAAAATGTTGAATTGGAAGGATCGCATGCGTAAGTGGAGAGTAGTGGCACCGCCTGCAATGTTTTTTTATTGCCTGATACTTCGCGGTGGAATTCTCGATGGCTGGGCCGGCTTTTATTACGCGTTCCAACGTACCTATGCTGAATTACTTTTATCACTCCGGCTGTTAGAAGCAAGGCAGACCCGCAAATAAATCTATGATCATTTTGGGAATCAACGCCTATCACGGTGATGCCGCAGCAGCGATCATTCGTGATGGCCGGTTGGTGGCAGCCGCCGAGGAAGAGCGATTCAACCGGATCAAGCACTCTGCCGGCTTTCCGTCCGCGGCTATTCGCTGGTGTCTTCAAGAGGCGGGAATTGGAATTGAAGAGCTGGACCACATCGGTATTTCCAGAGATCCTTCGGCCCATCTTCATAAGAAGGTTTTGTTTGCTGCGACTCGAGCTGCCAAACAAGTTTCACGGGGCAGGCTCCGGGGCCCAGGTGTCGTAGAAACGCTTACTGAAACTTCATCTCACAATGGTAATAGTAACGGCCGCGGCGCAGGCGTGTTGCAACAGGTCAGGGACCGTTTACAGAACGCTGCCCGCGTGCGAGACCTGAAAGATGACCTTGCTCGATTGTTTGAGATTCCCAAATCAAAGTTGCGAGCCAATTTTCACAACATCGAGCATCATCGTGCCCACCTTGCCAGCGCATTTTACGTCTCACCATTCGAACGGGCGGGCCTGCTTTCGATAGATGGCTTTGGCGACTTCATCTCGACAATGTGGGCCAACGGTGAAGGGAATTCAATTGAAGTCCTGGGCCAGGTTGAATATCCACATTCAACCGGAATCGTCTACACAGCGACAACCCAATTTCTTGGCTTTCCTCATTACGGTGACGAAGGAAAAGTCATGGGTCTTGCTCCATACGGAACGCCACGATTCATGAGCGAGTTTCGCGACATCCTACAAACAGAAGAAGGTGGTAGATTCCAGCTAAACCTGAATTACTTCCGCCATCACGCCGAAGGTGTCGAAATGACCTGGGAAAAAGGCTCGCCGGTTGTCGGGCGAATATTCACTGATGAATACGCTCACGCTTTTGGTCCGGCACGGCGTCCTGGAGACGAGATAACCGATCGCGAGCGTGACATTGCGGCGAGCTTACAACTGCGCCTCGAAGAAATTGGCTTTCACACCTTAAATCATCTGCATGACATGACCGGCGCAACCGATCTGGGTCTCGCTGGCGGCGTCGCCTATAACTCGGTGATGAATGGCAAAATTCTACTCAACACACCATTCAAGCGAATCTTTGTCCAACCGGCTGCCGGCGATAGTGGAACCGCTCTCGGCGTTTGTTATGAAATTTATAATGGCTTGTTAAAGAATGGACGCGGCGAAGTCATGATCGGAGCCTACACTGGTCCTGACTTCGCTGCGGACCGAATTCAATCGGCCCTGGAAAACGCAAAACTGCCGTTCGAGATTTACTCAGATTCAGAACTGACCAAACGCGCTGCGCGAGACATCGCTGATGGCCTGGTAGTCGGTTGGTTTCAAGGGAAAATGGAGTTTGGACCACGTGCGCTCGGCAATCGATCAATTGTCGTGGATCCGCGACGCGCAGAGATGAAAGACATACTAAACGAGCGAATTAAGAAACGAGAGCCATTCCGGCCTTTCGCTCCGTCCATTCTCGAGGAATATGTCGGCGACTATTTCGAACAATCTCATCCAGCCCCCACGATGCTGATGGTCTACCAGGTTCGCGAGGAGAAGCGCGCACAAATTCCGGCCGTTACTCATGTCGATGGCTCGGGCAGACTGCAGACGGTCTCGAGGACGAGCAATGATCGCTACTATCAGTTAATCTCCGACTTTACCGAACTCACCGGAATCCCGGTTATTCTGAATACTTCATTCAACGAAAATGAACCAATTGTCTGTACACCGGAAGAAGCAGTTTCCTGCTTTCTGAAAACCCGAATGGATGTTTTGTATCTAGGTAACTTCGCAGTTCGCAGATAAATAACTGGAGAGTATTCGATGCGCATTTTGGTAACAGGCGGTGCGGGTTTTATTGGTTCTCATCTTTGCGAGCGACTTCTCGATGAAGGTAACGAAGTTCTTTGTCTTGATAATTTCTTTACGGGCCAGCGGGAAAACATTCTCCAGCTACTCGACAATCCCAGATTCGAAGTGCTGCGTCATGACGTGATCGAACCAATACTCCTCGAAGTGGACCAAATTTATAACCTGGCCTGTCCTGCGTCTCCGATTCATTACCAATACAATCCAGTCAAAACCGTAAAGACCAGTGTGATGGGCATGATCAATATGCTGGGACTGGCAAAAAGAGTTCGCGCCCGGATTCTCCAGGCCTCGACGTCGGAGATTTATGGCGATCCCCTGGTCCATCCGCAAACTGAAGATTACTGGGGAAATGTGAATCCGATAGGTTTGCGGTCCTGTTACGACGAAGGTAAGCGTTTAGCCGAGACATTGATGGTCGACTATCACCGGCAGAACAAGGTCGATATTCGAATAGCAAGAATTTTCAATACCTATGGACCACGCATGCTGGAAGATGACGGGCGGGTGGTCTCCAATTTCATAGTCCAGGCATTGAAGGGCAAGCCGCTCACTCTCTATGGGGAAGGCAGTCAAACCCGTTCGTTCTGTTATGTCGACGATTTAATTGAAGGGCTTATTCGTCTAATGAATACTGAGGATCTCCATCAACCTGTGAATCTTGGAAATCCCGGGGAGTTCACGATTAAGGAGCTCGCAAGCGAAGTAATTATTGTCTGTGGTTCAGATTCAAAGTTTGAGTATTTACCCCTGCCTGCAGACGATCCACGCCAGCGGAAGCCGGATATTAGCCGGGCCCAGTCACTGTTGGGTTGGAATCCAACTATCGCGCTGCGACAGGGTCTTGAACGAACAGTCGACGACTTCAAGAATCGAGTTAGAGTTTAGGCGGATATTTACCGGCTACTGAATTTGCAGATTCTGTTACTCAACCAGTGCTTCTATCCTGATGTCGTTTCTACCGCACAACACCTCACCGATCTCGCCACTGCACTCGTCGAACGTGGTCATTCAGTAACCGTCGTCACAAGCGATCGCGGATACGACGACAATAGCGTTAAATTCCACAGATCTGAACACTGGCGCGGAATCAGCGTCATTCGTATACCTTCACTCTCACTCGGGAAATCGAGCAGACTCCGGCGAGGATTGAACTTTGCAAGTTTCCTGACAACCTGCGCCCTGCGATTAGTAACACTCGGACGCTTTGACGTAGTAGTCGCTCTAACGTCACCTCCCTTGATCTCGTTTCTTGGCGCGCTCATGGTCAAACTTCGCGGCGGCAGATTCTGTTTCTGGGTGATGGATTTAAATCCCGACGAGGCTATCGCAGCCGGCTGGCTCAAGCCCAATTCGCTTTCTGCCAAACTACTCAAACGAATGTTGGTCTTCAGCTTGAACGCTGCCTCTCAAATCATCGTTCTGGATCGGTTCATGCGAAATCGAATTCTCGCCAAAGGCGTCTCACCCGATCGGGTTATCGTAGTACCGCCATGGTCCCACGATCAGGCAGTTAGCTTTACGGCTGAAGGAAGAAGGGCTTTTCGAGCGTCCCACGGACTGACCGAGTCGTTTGTGGTGATGTACTCAGGTAATCACAGCCCGTGTCATCCGCTTGACACTTTGTTAGCTGCAGCTCGCGAACTAGCTAATGCGTCAGAGATCAAATTCCTCTTCGTCGGAGGCGGCAGCGAAAAAGTCAAGGTCCAGCAGTTTGCCGAACAGTGGAGTCTCCAAAACGTAATCAGGTTGCCGTACCAGCCACTTGAAACGCTGAGTGATTCTTTATCTGCAGCGGATCTTCAGGTTGTCGTCATGGGCGATGACTTTGTGGGCGTGGTCCATCCGTGCAAGGTTTACAACATCATGACCATTGGCACGCCCACTCTCTATATTGGTCCATCCGAGAGTCATGTGACTGACATCGCCGCAAAGAATTCCTCTCAACAGTTCTTGATTTCAGCGCATGGCGATAAGCGCCAGCTGATTGAAAACATTCTGTCGGTGTTTGAGAGTCGTAACGCTCCCAATTCGAACTCAGTTGAGTGTCACGCTTTTTCAGAAGCAGCGTTATTACCTCGACTAGTAAGTGTTATTGAAGAGAACCCGTTCGAGTCTTCCAGTGTTTCAGAAACCATCGCGACCGACCTGTCAAAAGTTTGAAACGTCCTATTGAAACGTCAGTTCCCAGGGAGGTACGTTTTCATTGAATACGTTTTTCGCATTATTTCTAATCGCAACAATCGCATCGCTCGTCACGACGCCACTCATCAGGCGGCTCTGTCAAAGATATAAGCTACTCGACATCCCATCCGACGATCGACGACTACACAGGCGAGCAATACCTCGGCTTGGCGGTATCGCGCTCTTCCTGTCGTGTGGTCTGGCGCTATCTGCTTTGCCGTTCGTCGATAATTTGTTGACTCAAGCACTTCGCGCACTCAGCTTTGAAGCGTTTACGCTCTTTGTTCCAGCCTCACTGGTTCTGCTCCTCGGTATCTACGACGATTTGCGCGGTGCGAATGCGACAGTGAAATTTATTGGCCTGGGCTTGATATCTACACTGTTCTTTGCACTAGGTGGACGGATCGATGCCCTCTCGATTCCGTTTGTCGGTACGATCGAACTGCCGATTGCGATCTCGTATCTGGTTACGATCCTCTGGCTCGTTGGCATCACCAACGCCTTCAATCTCATCGATGGCATGGACGGACTCGCTGCCGGTACGGCACTCTTCTCTTCGTTAGTAATCCTTGCCGTTTCCGTCTCTCAACAACGAACACTCTCGATCGTGGTAACGCTTGTGCTTTGCGGTGCGCTCGCCGGTTTTCTCCGTTACAACTTCAATCCGGCGTCGATCTTTCTTGGCGACTCGGGGGCACTCTTTGTCGGATTTCTGCTAGCCGCACTTTCAGTTCTGGGGACACAGAAAGCAACCACAGCGGTGGCAGTCGTCGTTCCGATTCTCGCCTTCGGATTCCCAGTGGTTGATACGGCCATCACGATGAGCCGGCGCGCAATTAGCCGCAAGCCAATCTTTCAAGGCGACAAGGAACACATTCATCACATGCTGCTGGAGCGTGGGTGGTCGCAACGGCGCGCCGCCCTTGTGCTGTATGGAGTATGTGCTGCTTTTGGACTGGTTGCCGTCATGTTTCCAGCCACCGGCGCAAAACTTACCGGCTTCCTCATGTTTGTTATATCAGTGGCTGTGATTATCGCAGTGGGCCACCTTCGCTATCACGAGGTTGACGAACTAAGGGCCGGCGTGAAACGTACGGTCGGTGATCGACGAGTCAAGGTTGCCAACAATGTACGAGTTCGACGAGCTGCCAAAGCTCTGTCGCGCGCCTCTGATTTGCATGAACTGTTTCAAGCGATGCGAGGCATGCTCGAGTTTGGTGAGTTCACTTATGCCAATGCAATGGTGGGCCAGCCGGGCCACGCTGAAGCCAATGAATTAGCATTCAAAGCAAGTCTTCAGCGTCACCCAAAGAGTGAGTTACAGATGCGAAACGGTCGGGTTTACTGGTCGTGGTGTGATGGTCAGGAAGATTCCGAGGAGATTGTCCGAGCATTATCAAACTGGTGTTTTCGTTTGCCGTTGGTGAAAGACGGAGTTGAATGGGGATGGCTCAATTTTTACCGCAGTTTCGACAATCGCGCGTTATTGGTCGATACCAATTATTTGAGTGATCTGTTTCGTAGTGAAATGACAGAAGCAGCTGCCCGCATAATCAATAGTCATGAACGCACTCCAGAGCCTGAAACGATTCCTATCGATGCGAAGGAGATCCTGGGTTAATGGCTGAGGTAGCAGCCATCAATTCGTTCGCTGACGGCGAGCTGTCGTCAGCGGTTCGGATAGCTGACCTGTTGTCGAAATTGATCTTTGGCTCATTGCTCGCACTCATTGTAATTGCGGCGTTACCCTACGGAACGGCTCAACCATGGTGGAAAGCCCTGTTCGTTTGCGGAATCTTCTCCATCTGCATTATGGCTTTAATTGAGCGGGCACTGGATCGTTCGGCAAACTTCAGGGGTATGTTTTTAGTTGTACCACTAATCTGCCTCTCAATTTTCGCATTCCTGCAAACACTTCCACTTCGGCCGGCCACTCCACTCGAAGGCCTGAAAACGTCTCCCTCATGGACTGCTATCAGTGCCGATCCATATCAAACCCGCTTCTTCGCTCTGCAACTACTGGCGCTCGCAACCGTTCTATCATTGCTGTACCGCTACGCATCCACCGAGTTTCGGATTAGATGGTTGGTCTACGTCATCCTGTCAGTCGCAATGCTGAGCGCGATCTTTGGACTTGTGCGACAAACGACTCAACAGGGAACTGGTTTTGTTCTGCCGTTGCTCGACGCCGGGCAGGGATATGGTCAGTTCATCAATAAAAACCATTTCGCATACCTGATGGAGATGGCTTTCGGTTTAGGTCTCGGGATAGCCTTGGCCGGTGGAGTTAAACGAGATCGGGGTTTGCTTTATGTGGCCTTACTTCTGCCGATTTGGATGGCACTGGTTCTCTCCAATTCACGCGGAGGAATTCTCGCAATGCTTACTCAGGTCATCCTGGCCGCTTTGTTACTGGTAAGAGGAACCAGGTCATCACACTCGGACCAAGACGGATTAGATCGAATGAATGGCTCGCGACTAATTAAGATCGGATTGGTGACGGCCCTGGTATTCGGCTTGGTAGCGGGTACGATATGGGTGGGCGGCGATCCGCTGGTGAGAAGTTTCCAAACAGTCTCGAACGAGTTGAACCCAGAAACTCAAACCGCATACAGCGGCGCCAGTAGAAACGAGATCTGGCGAGCCACTCTGAAAATGTTCGCGGCAAGTCCGATTCTGGGTGTAGGTCTTGGCGGGTATTGGATCGGTATCACCGCCTACCATGATGCTTCTGGCCTCGTCACACCACAGGAAGCACATAACGATTACCTGGAACTGCTCTCGAGCGGAGGCCTCGTGGGTTTCGCACTGGGCTTGTGGTTTGGCATTTTGGCCTTTCGAAAAATGAAAATGGCACTGAACACGCGAACAGGTTTTTTGAGGGCCGTCTGCGTCGGAGGGATTATGGGAATCGCTGGCGTGGCGGTCCATAGCTTGTTCGATTTTGGTTTGCACATTTTAGTGAACGCACTCGTTCTTTTGGTGCTGTTAATGATGTCAACTGCCGAGATTGGATCGGAAAGCTCATCAAATTGAAGAAGACACTTAACACCTCGCTGATCGCGAGTCTCGCTGCTACTTCGCTCCTGATCTCGACTCCAGTTCCTCGTGCTCGCGGTTATTCAGCTTCACGATGGGCCATGCTCCGTCCGTTTCTGCCTCAGGATATAGGCAGTGGAGCATTCCAGGGCCAGGACATCATGGGTGGGGCCGCCATCATCTTCAAACGCCCGGAACGCGTTCGCGATTTGGTAGGCGGCGCAGCGATGTTGGTCGTGAAACGACAGCCAAGACCAACTCGGCAGGTTGAACTTGCGAGAAACACGGGCCGCCGTCCACCGGTACGTCCCGGGCAAACTGATACTGGTCCATCCGAGAGTGACCGGGCTGAAGCTTTTAAGAATCAAGGCAATACTTACTACGACGTTGGTAAATTCACTGAAGCGGTGGCTGCTTATCAGAACGCTTTGAAGCTCACTCCGCAGGATCCTGTTCTCTATAACAACATGGGTGCCGCCTACTTCAGCCTGAACAAGAACAGTGAAGCGGCCGACGCATTTAATAAATCTATTTCAATAAAGGCAGACGACGCCGACGCTTATTTCAATTTAGGGATCGCCTACAGTGGTATGGACAAGCAGCAGGAAGCCCTGACTGCTTTTAAACAAGCTGTTCGTATCAAGCCGGATTGGGGCGAAGCTCAGAACGCACTTGGTGACACGTATTTGGCCCTGGGCCAATTTACGGAAGCGGCAGCAGCTTATAAGCAGACGGTTCGGATTCAACCCAACAACGCCACGGCTTACAGTAATCTCGGTTATGCGTTGGATCGAGCAGGGAACTCGAACGAGTCAATCGATGCGCTTCGCAACTCTGTCCGACTAAAGGCCGATGATGCGGTTGCTTACAACAACCTGGGTGCAAGTCTTTATAAAGCCGGCCGGTACCAGGAAGCTATCGAGGCTTTCACTTCGTCTGTGAGGCTAAATCCAAATGATGCGGACGCCCTGAATAACCTTGGCGCAGCGCACTATGTAAGCGCACAGTACGATCAGGCGCTCACCAATTTTCAAAAGGCGGTTGCTATCAGAAATGACTCGCCAGACGCGAACTACAATCTGGGCAACGCGTTCTACATGACTACCAAATACCGGGAAGCAACGACAGCCTACCGCCGGGCGATACAACTCCGCAGCAACTATGTTGAAGCCCGAACCAACCTCGGAAGTTTACTAATCGCGCTTGGTGACTTTCGCGAAGCGATTACGGAATTGACCGAAGCAATCAGGCTTAAGCCTGACAATCCCGTTTCGCATAACAACCTCGGGTACGCAAACGTCAAATTGGGAGAGACTCTCGATCGGACAGCAGCTCTTCCGTTCTTCCAACGGGCTGTCGAGTCATACAAAGAAGCGATCCGGCTTAGACCTGACTACATCAAGGCACTCAACAACCTTGGCGCTGTCTACAATAAGTTGGGACAGTATCAAGAAGCTTTGACTGCACTACAGCGGGCGGTCCAGTTGAAACCGGACTTTCCGGAAGCTCAATACAATCTCGGCACCGCTTTTTATAACAGGAACCAGTTTAGCGAGGCAGTAAACGCGCTGCAGCAGGCGGTCCGATTGAAAGCCGACTATACGGATGCCTATAACAGCCTGGGTTCAGCTCTCTACAGAAACCAGCAATTTGATCCAGCTATTGAGGCATATAAAAAGGCGCTTACTCTTAAGCCAGGGAGTGCGGAAACCAATAACAATATTGGAACGGTTTATTTCCGAACCAAGCGTTATCAGGAGGCGCTTGCTTCGTTTAAGGAGGCCGTCAGGATCAAAGCGGATTACGGTGAAGCACAGTTCAACCTCGCTTTGACTTACGTGGCTCTCAATGACCGAAAGAACGCACTGGAACAATACAACCGCCTGAAGACGATCGATCCAAAGTTGGCTGATGATTTTTTCCAGCGATACCTCAAGAAATAGCGCGTAGTAGATTGCAACTAAATCTGTTAGAGGCCTTCGTTAAAAGAAAAAACAATTGACCCAATGGTACAAGACCAGTACACTGAACGCGCGAAATTGGGCTTTGGCCTTCATCTGTAAACTCCGAGAAGGGAAAATTAGATGAGCTTGAAACGACGTAAAGGTTATCAGGCTATTGCGGCGTTAGTTTTGTTCTCAGTAGCACAGGTTGGTATTCAGGTAGGATTTGCTGAACCAACACCAGGCGCTACCGTGGTAGTTCCGCAGCAGTTCATCGCAAAACTGACGACAAGGAACAATCAACCGATCACCGTCAACGGATTGAGTGCCGCTACTGGCGCCTCCATTGTCACTGGTGCGGTAATCGAAACAGGTGCTGATCAAGCCGCGACAGTAAACCTTGGCCCTCTCGGCTCTCTGGATATCGCTCCCAACACCAAACTGGTTTTGACATACGATGAAAATGGTAACGTGAAGATTACCATGCTGTTTGGCTGTGCGATCCTGACGGCAAAGAAGAAGACAACTGGTGAAGTTGGAACCGAACAGGGAGGCACTGCGGGTAAAACTGATCCGGCTAAGGGTGGCGTGCTTGAGATTTGCTTTCCTCCGGGCGCAGCTGCTCCAACCGTTGGTCCAGGCGTAGCTAGCGGCGCAGGTGCAGCTGGTGGTGCTGCAGCCGGCGGTGGTGGCGGTGGATTGTTCGGGCTAGGGACAGCCGGAACCGTAGCAGTCATCGCTGGAATAGGTGGAGCGGCACTCGTTCCTTTTGTATTTCAGGACAACCCGAGCGGCGCTGGCCTCTAAGGATTCACAATCTGATAATTCGAAGCGTGCTCTTCCGCAAGGTTGAGCACGCTTTTCTCTTATCCAATTTCCTGGCGCACCTGAAAACCCCTTGCATTCAACATTCGGTCGAATAGTCATGTCGGTGCTGGGTATCGCGATCTGCCTGATGTCTATAGTCAGCGCTGGAAAGTATGGATTTTCACGACTCCTCACCAAGTACGCGCTAACTTCAAACTCACTGGCTGCCGCAAATCAAGCGGTGGCTCTTACGCCTGCTGACGCCGAAGCCCATCGAGCTCGCGCAATTGTGCTCGATCGTTTACGACTCACAAATCAGGGGATCGAAGAACTGGAAACAGTTGTTAGCCTCAGGCCACGTGATGATTCAAGCTGGCTTACTCTAGGAAATTTCCGCGATTCTTTAGACGACAGCGAGGCGGCATTGGGCGCCTATAACCAGGCCGTGCGTTTTGCTCCCTTCTACGCTCACACAAACTGGGCCAGAGGCAATCTAAAGCTTCGCATGGGTCGCTACGATGAAGCATTTTCAGAAATGAGACTTGCTGCGACAAAGAACCCGAACCTACTCCCGAACTTTATCGATCTAGCGTTGGGTGTATCACGCGGCGACTTAGTCCTGGCAGAACAACTGGTCCAGATTTCCGACGATCGTAGCCGGCTCGCGTTTGCGCGAACGCTCGCGGCAAAAGGTCGCGGCGACGAAACGATCAAGCAGCTTCAGTTGCTAAAGACGCCTATAAGTCGCGAGACTCAGCTTGAACTGGTCCGTCAATTGATCGTGGCGAAGGCTTATCGTGAGGCTTATGAGCTTTGGAATGAATCCAGCAGCAAAGAGTTACCGGTCATAGTTGATGGAGGTTTTGAGGGCAGCCTTGCGGTTAACAATAACGGCTTTGGGTGGCGCTTTGCATCAGCCGAGCAAAAGATTGAGATGTCGCAGGATACCGTCGAACGACAATCAGGGAAGCGTAGCCTAAAAATAAACTTTCTCGGGCATTCTGCGCCCGGCAACCTGCTACTCTCTCAATATATCGTTGTGGAACCTGAGCAAAGCTATAAGATCAATTACGCGGTGAAAGCCAGGGACGTTGTAACGGGTGGTCCACCCCTAATCACTGTCGATGAT
>DASROI010000505.1:0-3211 GCA_035646955.1 Pyrinomonadaceae bacterium | reverse complement strand
TCTCCAGGCGGCGATTGCGTGGACTCCGGATGGTCGCTCGATTATTGTGAAGTCGGACCAGGAAGGCGTTGGCAATCTCTGGACTCAGCCCATTGATGGTAGTGCTCCAAAACAGATCACCAACTTTACTTCCGATTTGATTTCTTATTTTTCACTTTCACGCGACGGCAAACGTCTCGCCATCTCACGTGGCAACTCAAGTCTCGATGTCGTGCTGATCAAAGATTTCCAATAACCATCCACCGATTCCACTGCACCGCACAGCCGCAACTGAATAATGATAGAGAGCACCGTGCGTGGACACCATGGCTTGCCTATAACGCCAAACGCGTTTTGCTAAGTCCAACTCACGTACAGTGCCGCGAGCGCACCGACCGGATGCCACACTCAACGCGCTTCCTCATTAGGATCTAGCGTAAGTTGAAGTGTGGCATCCGGTCGCTGCGCTCGCGGTACTGTACGTGACGCCGGCTTACTCTTTGCAGATCTGAGGGTTCATCATGAGGATCACTAGGCTAATCTGCGTCTCCGCATCTCTGCGTTAATCTTCTTACAACTAACTATTTCGGAATACTGCGCATTAAGTCCGCTGCAAGCCGAGGGTTAATACTCTGCAGAATATAGTACTGCTGCATCGCCCCATTCTTATCTCCCGTTTGAGCATATGCCAACCCGAGTGCATGATTTCCAACGGCGCTCTTGGGTTCCACAGCGAGCATTTTCTGCAACGGCTCGATCGCACTCTGCGCATCTCCCTTTTTCATGTAAGCGTACGCGAGTTGATATAGCGCGAAAGTAAAGGTCGGCTTCTTCTCCAGTGACTTCTGATAAGCCGCTATCGCCTCGTCCAACTTTCCCTGATTCTGATAAGCATCTCCCAGGCTTAAGTAATAGACATGGTTTGGATCTTTCTTAATCGCTTCTTTGTAGCAGTCGATGGCTTTGTCGAATCTTCCCCACTCCGAATAATCGACGCAAAGTCGCCCGTGAAAGTCTGAGTCTTTTGGTGCGAGTTCTATCGCTCGTACGTACTCCTGTTCAGCCTCCGCATACATTCCCAGGGCGTTGTACGACTGGCCCAACTCGGCGTGAGCCTCTGCATTCTCTGGTTCATCGCGAATCCGTTTTTCCATGCCCTCCAATTGTGGAAATAGGTTTTTTCGCAGAGATGAAACTCTCAACCTTTCACGGGCCTCGTCATGACCTGGATCAAGTACCAGCACTCGACTCAATGTCTTGATAGCGTCGTCATACTTTCCAGCCATCAGTTGAGTATTACCCAAAAGGTAGAGTTCGTCCGCGTCATCCGGATTGGAAGCAACAACCTTCTTCAATGGTTCAATCGCTTCGACATATTTGCGGTTATCACGCAGCGCGACGCCAAGTACTTTGAGGATTGAAAGACTGGTTGGGTTTAATCGATTTGCATCCTGTACAGCCAGCAAGAACTTTTCTAAATCTCCCAAATCCTGATAAGACAAACCTAAGTATAGAAAAGCCTCTGCCGAGTCTGGCTTTAACTCGGTTGCCCGTTTAAAAGCAATAAGAGCATCGTTATGTTTGCCAGCAGCGCGCAACGCCATTCCCAGGTTGTACTGGGCCAACGCATTTTTCGGGTCTAGTTTTAGAGCTTCAGTGAAAGCCTGAATCGCCGACGGAAAATCATTCAACTTTGAGTAGGCCAGGCCAAGTCCCAAATAAGGCTCAACGGTTTGCTTTAATTGAAGAGAGCGATTGAAGTACTCGATTCCATTTTGAAACGACCCTGCTTGTACGTGTTGGCGGCCGAGCTCGTACAGGATTTGCGGATCATTCTGTCGGAGTTGCAATGCTACTGTGAGCTCACGCAGTGCATCCTCATTTCGATTTGTGAGGTTGTAATAATTTGCGAGTGCTTGATGTGCTTCGAACATTTTAGGATCAATCCGCGCTGCCTCTTTGAACCCGTCAATGGCTTCCAATGTATGACCAGTCATGGCATAAGCACTACCCAAAGAATATTGAACAATTGCGTCATTTGGTTTGAGAGTGACGGCGATCTTAAAAAATGGAAGGGCCTGTTCAGCCTTGCGCATTATCATGTAACACATGCCGGAATTAAACTGAGCTCCGAAGTCTTTTGGGTCGAGTTTGATCGCCTCGGCATACTGTTGTAACGCTTCTTCGCATCTTCCTGCCCTCTGCGCCTGAACGCCGGCCATATCGTAATCCGATGATGTCTTTTCCGGTTCTTGCGCAAATCCGAGAGAAGTGACTGAAAGAAGGACGATGGTACAGAGCATCAACTGAGGTCTTACGGTATTTATCATGTGAGTGTCCCCACCTTCTTTTATCACGGCCACCTTTACCACGTCGAGATCGGTTCGGCATTACAATCCCCTGCATGAGTTAACGATTATTCTCGGCGTCTCGCGTTGAGCTTGGATCGGGTCAGTACCGCTTCGCGGTAGCGTCGGGTGAGTTTCGAAACGCTGATAATTTGATGGATCATCGAGACTAACCCGACGCTACCGCGAATCGGTACTGACTGTTCCTGCACTACACTGAATAGCAAGACATAATGGCCGAAGATTTAAGAACTTGCTGCGCAGAGAAGAGATCAAGCGAATGGAATGATGGGTCTCGCTCCTGGGACCGAGACGCCGCCACGATCGCCGGGAGTAACCGATCCGAACCGCTCCGCATAAACTTCTGGTAGCCGACGTGCTCCGAGTGGCGCCAACCACAGACGCAGCAGATGTCGTTTTCGATCTGCCTCTGGAAAGTCCTCAAACGCTGTTCGATCATGCAGGATTGTATGATTGTGTACGAGCTGAATATCCCCAGGTTCAAGTTCCATCAGCAAGTTGAGCTGTGGATCGTTTGCGAGTTGGTCCAAAAGATCAAGTGCTTCGATCTGCTGCGGTGTGAGTCCGGCAACACCGGGAAATCGTCGGGCCGACTGAATGTATTGTCGCTGGTATTTTGCAGAAACCAGGCCCTCGTAATAATTGAAGACTGGGATGGTGAAATAGGGTTTGCTGCCTTCTGGAACTTCACCGCGCCGATCGGTCTCAATCGGTTCGAGCAAGACTCGGAGCAGGTCGGGTCGGCGCCGTCGTATCTCATTAAAAATCGTCGTGGACGAGACAAGGCTCGACAGGCCACCCGATTTTGCAGCTCGCAAACACAACAGAC
Source organism: Pyrinomonadaceae bacterium (assembly GCA_035646955.1). Taxonomy (GTDB): domain Bacteria; phylum Acidobacteriota; class Blastocatellia; order Pyrinomonadales; family Pyrinomonadaceae; genus PSRF01. Next base: position 34 of record DASROI010000505.1, on the reverse strand, counting down.
CCACCACATCACAGGAATCAGTATGGTGAGTCTG
>DASROI010000504.1:0-8441 GCA_035646955.1 Pyrinomonadaceae bacterium | reverse complement strand
GTACTGTAGGGGTGGGGTGTCGCTTCGCTGGCGGCCAGTACTCATCTATTCTCACTAAGAAAATCTTCAAGAAAAATTTACTTTCCGCACTTAATCACTCTGACCGCAGTCGCGGTCAAGCTGAAAACTTTCCCTTCAAGGTGACGAGTTTTTACTCGAAGGCAATTCCCGTTCAAAGATGCGCAAGCCCCAATTCTGAAAGGCCAATTACCAAAATCAATGTTTGCGGCACTCTCCTTGCACATGGAGCGGGAGACCACGTGGTCCAGACGCTGTCTGAAGTGGAGATGATATGAAACGGCAACGTAGAAGAGCGAATTCAAAGTCGCGACGCGCGAGTAGTAACCAGCGCGGCTTTTCAATTATCGAAATCATGGTGACAGTTATCGTTGTTGCCGTCCTGACAGGGTTTGGACTGCTCGGCATCTCGAAGGCACGGGCCACAATCCGCTTGAACGGCGCCGCCCGCGAGTACGCTTCCTATGTCGAAAAGATTCGGACCAACTCAATTCGGCGACACGCCGATGATGCTTCAGAATGGGCCAATATTACGATCAATGCCGACCGCAAAGGTTATGTGGTCGCATTCGATGAAAACGGTGATGGAGTCTTCGAAACCAGGTCCATCTCGTTACCTGACGGCGTCGCGTTCGAAACTCAGGAAGTTGTCGCTTTCGATTGGCGAGGGCGAACTCAGAACACAATTGACGGTGTTACGTCCGCCAATGCCCAGGTCGCCATAACACTGAGAGATGGTAACGACAATACAGCATCCGTGGACATCACCGGCTCTGGCGACGTCACTATTGATAGTCGCGTGTTTGATGACTCAGTTCCAAATGTGAATCTCAACGTTCACGATTTACACGCCACTGCTTCACCAACACCAACCCCATCGGGTTCGCCAAATTCTGGGGGTACGCCGACGCCAACTCCCACTCCAACACCAACTCCGGATCCAAACGCAACACCAACACCAACTCCTAGCCCCACTCCGACGCCGACGCCAACGCCCACACCAACGCCGACGCCAACACCAACACCGACGCCGAGTCCAACTCCGACGCCTACGCCTACACCGACACCGATCCCTTGTACGATCACTGTGTCACCAACAAGCGTAACGATGGGTACGGATGGCACCGCAACGGTAACGGTCAAACATAGCTCAACAGGTAGCGTGTCTATTACCGGCAATTCCAGCAAGGCATCTGAACTGCAGGTCTCGCCCAATAATGCGCAGATAGTTGCCGCGGGAGGTTCAGCAACCTTCACAATCAAGTCGAAGAGAGCAACGGGTACTTACACTGCGACGTTCTCAACCAGCTGTGGTGAAACGACAATTACAGTCACCGTTCAATAATGAAGAGGGATTTCAAGCGATGAAATTGGAAAGACCAAAATCAGAAACAAGGCGCAGCGAGCGAGGCTTTTCGCTCATAGAAGTCATGATCGCGTTCGTGGTGATGATGGTCGCCAGTTTGGCAGTCGGCTCCGTCTTCTTTTATTCAGTCCAGAACAACGTCGGCGGTAGTGAACGAGCATTGGCCATGGGAGTTGCTCAACAACAACTCGAACAGCTGCGCAGCGTTCCCTTCGGTGACAGTTCGCTCGCAGCAGGAACAACTACGTTTCCCACGGTCAGTTCTGGACAACGTACCTTCAGAGTTGTAAGAACCGTTGTAGACGAGAAAAACGCCAATAACAGTCTAAAACTCTTGAAACGAATCACAATCACCGTTACTCCTCAGTCTGCGGGAGGGAATTGGATACGAACCCCCGTCGTCCTTGTCTCATTCCGCTCGTCATTGGCCCAGGGACTCTGGGCTGTGCAGTAGAGGGCTTGAAGAATTCTAATTAAGGCAAAGAAAAAAAATGAGTACGAAATCCTCAATCAATCAAGCTGGCTTCTCACTCGTTGAGCTCATGATCTCCATGGTCGTGACGCTGGTCATGATGGGACTCGCGAGCACTCTGTTAGCCAGCTCCTTCAAGATTCGGTCGCGGGAAGATCGAAAATCTGACGCGGTTGCCGACGTCCAGCGCGCTCTCAATATCATGACGCGCGAGCTCGGTAATGCCGGCTTCAGGTTGCCGAGCGGTCTCAACAGTGTAGCGAGCAACGGAGTAGTTTCAGGTGACTCTAACAATCAATCGATCCGAATCGTTTCTAATCTGAATGGCGCTCCCGACCCGGCGACTCCCGACATCGCCGACACCAACGTGACCAGTCCTAACGAGGATCTCAAGTTTCTCATGTACATCGACAACGCCCTAGGACAACGTTACCTGGTCCGTTACGACGAGAACGCTACAAACAAGACGACCGTACTCGCGAACCGGATCGACTCAATGGTGATTCGCTATTACGATAAGAAAGTCACCTACAACACAACGGTCGATGCCACCACCGGCGTCTGCGATATCACAAATGTAAAAAACTCGTTAGGTTCATCGGAATCCGAAGTTTCACCAGCGGCTGCTAAATACCTGGTAATCGCTGTCGGTGTCACATTGCCGGCGGTTGGCAAGCCAGGATCTGGCGGTTATCAGCCCCCTTCTCAAATGCAGTTGACTTCAGATGTGGTCCTGCGGAATTCCATCAATTACTAAGTCTTCAGAGGTCTCCCACATGGATTCGAACAACAAACCTACATTCAAACAACGCAAGAAAGAACGCGGTGCGGCCTTGATTACGACGCTGCTAATCTCAACGCTGCTGTTGGGTGCCGGCGGAGCACTGGTGTTAACCACGTCCATGTCTGCGAACACGGCGGTTGATTCAACTTCTGAGATGCAGGCGTATTACGTTGCAGAAGCGGGAATGCAGTCAGCGCTTAATGCCTTACGCGGTAACGTGCAACCTCTAGTAACTTCAACAGACCGCATGAGTTTTCGGACCGCCATTATTCCGCAGATATCTAATGGACCAGGAAACAGTGGGGCCTTGAGATTTGCCGGCTGGCTTCCCTATAACAACAGAATGGACCCGGCTAGTCTCGTTCCCGTTTCAATTGGGGCGGTCACCGGTGGCTACCGCATAACTGTCGACAACCTTGATCCGAACAGTCACATCGTTGAGTTTGAGACGAGTGGGGTTCTTGCCGGTAGTGATGTGGCGACACCCTATCAGCGTACGTACGGAACGGTTGGTGGCCCAGATGAAGTTACCATTCGTTACGTCAAGCAGCCGTTGACTCTACTCAGCCCTGACCCGAATACGTTTCCCTTAATCTCCGATTCAAGTCTCGGCAGTTTTGTTATTGAACGACCACTTACGAGTACTCAGGACGGAGTCGTCATCAGTAAGACCAGTTTCAATCTAACCGTGGTCCAAACCAAACCATGGGCCGCAACGACAACCTTCGAAGCGTCCATTGAAGGTGTAGTGAACGCAGCCAGCTCAACCGTAAAAGTCACTTTCGATAAGCTCGCGATGAGGGCTGACGGCACTACATTCACCCTTAACATCTCAGGGGTCTCCCAGGTTTTGGACCTTGCCTACTCTTCGTCACCTGGCACTACGACTCTCGCAACCAGGGTTACTTCGCCAGATCCGAAGCGTCTCTTAATTAAGTCGTACGGGTTTGGAGCTCGTGGATCCGAGAAGCGTCTGCAACTCCTGGTCACTCGTGAGAATCTCGACTTTGAGACTCCCGCAGGCACGACCTTGAAAGGCGCAGACGATTGTTCGGCTCTCGACCTCGATAGTGGAAGCAGTGGCGCCAAGTACTACTCAGGAATTGATTACTCAGGGAAGGAACCTACTCGTCCGGCATTTGCGGTTAGTCCGTGCGATCAAGATGACGCAACTACTGGAATTAAGAAGCCCGACACGGTTGCCGATCCGAAAATTGGTCTGCTAGGCACGGACGTGAACAATCCCTCGTATCTGGATAGCGCCGACATGGCGCGCGCGTATCTCAACGGACTGCAAGCTAAGGCACAGACGATTGGCAGATACTTTCCAAGTGGTAAGACCATCGACCAGGCACTTGACGCTCCATTATTTACCTTCGTTGATGGTGATGCCACGTTGATGAACGGTTCCGGCTTTCTGGTTGTGACTGGAACATTGACTATGCGAGGAGATACGAATTTTAAGGGAGTCATCGTTGTCATGGGCGGCGGTACAGTTGTCAGAAATGGTGGTGGTAACGGAGAAATTCTTGGAGGACTCACCATTGCAAAGTTCGATCGCAGTTCTGGTGGTTTTCTTGCGCCAAGCTTTCACACGAATGGTGGTGGTACTTCCAACATCCAATACGATTCCACCGCTCTAGGCAAATCGCTATCTTCAGCGATGAACGTTTCCGGCGTACTGGAATTCTAAGCGAATACCAGTTCACCAACATGAGGCTGGGCGTAATCCGGGTTTTCTCTCCTTCTTCCCCGGATTCCCCGGCCTCATTGTCCTTTGGAGTGCGGGCGGCCCGGCGCCGCTTTGTTATATCCGAGAGCTGAAACAAAACTAGAGGCTTTTGGAACGCGCCCCAGTGCGAAGTGTGTTTAATCGCCCACCGATTAAAGGAGAAGATTGAAAAGCGGCGCCGGGCCGCCGCACTCCAAGGTGAACCTCTTTGGGGGTGTTTTGCGCGTTAGTGTTATGGAGCGTCATCGAGTCGCTCGTTTTGAAACGCTTTGAAGGAGACACTTAATGTCCACTGCAGTATTGGATCTACTGGAAGATAGTTCACCGAGCAAAGGGAAGGAATCAGCTGCACCGCCCGAAGTCGCCTTGATGCAAATGTTGTTTGCACCTCTGGCCGCTCAGGCTATTCATGTAGTCGCAAAACTCGGCGTCGCTGACCAGTTGGCGAATGGCCCACGCAGTATCAATGAACTCGCGCAAGAAACTGGCTCCGATGCATCATCGCTATATCGCGTTCTGCGCGCGCTTGCGTCTTTTGGAGTCTTTGCCGAAAAACCAAATAAAGTATTTGAGCTCACGCCGTCAGCTGACTTGCTTAGAACTGACGTGAAGGGTTCCCTAAGAGACATCGCAGCGTTTATGGGTGCGGACTGGCACTGGAGTGTATGGGGTCAGTTGTCGTACAGCGTTCGGACCGGTAAACCAGCCTGGGACCATGTTCACGGAAAAGCCGCATTCCCGTATTTTTCTGAGAACAAAGAGGCCGGAAGAATATTTGATGATGCGATGAGCAGTAATTCAAGCCTGGCAATAGATGCTCTTTTAAAGGCTTATGATTTTAGTCAGTACGGAATTTTAGTCGAAGTAGCGGGTGGTCATGGGCGTCTGTTATCGGCAATAGTCGCTGCCACCCACGGTTTAAAGGGTATTCTTTTTGATCAGCCATATGTGATTGAAGGCGCCGGTGAAAAGTTGAAAAACTCGCCGGTTGCTTCCCGGATCGAATTGCAGAGTGGCGATTTCTTTGTGAGCGTGCCACGTGGAGGTGACGCTTACTTGATGAAACACATCATCCATGATTGGGACGACGAGCGAGCGCTGTCGATCTTAACGAACGTCAAACGGGCCATGAATCCTGGAGCCAAGCTCCTTCTCGTCGAAGTCGTTATCACTGAAGAGAACACAGCTGACGTCGGCAAGTTCGTAGATTTGGAAATGCTCGTGTCACCAGGCGGTAAGGAACGGACGGCTCAAGAGTATGATGAGTTGTTCGCGCGGGCAGGATACAGACTGACGCGGATCATTCCGACAGAATCTCCCTACAGTGTAATTGAGGGAGTTGCTAGCTAAGCAATACGCTAGCTGGCGCGGTGAAGAAGCGGCACTGTTCGCCGGAACCAGTGCCGCTCTTCTATTTTTCTTTTGCAGCTTCGACTAGAACTCAGTTTGGAGCTGGATTAGCTCGGCGTCTCTCTGCGGTCCTCTGCGTGCCTCTGCGCTGCTTCAGTTACAATCAGGATGAGCACATGACCGAGTTACGCAGAGAACCGCACAGAGTCGCAGACCGAAGAGCGGGGGCGCCGCTGTGATCGACATTACATTCTTGAGTGTGATGCTCGCTCTGCCACCCTTCCCAACAGCATGATTCTGGTATTTGAGTGTGATGCTCGCTCTGGCACCCTTCCCAACTGCATGATTCTGGTATTTGAGTGTGCTTGCAACCGTCCTCTGGAATGGTTCGCTGAATATCTAACCAACCCGATTCGTTGCAAGGCAGCCGGTATCTCAGCGTTGAGCATAAACCAGCGCCACACATTTCCGCTTCGCGCGTTCTCAGCACTCAATAGTATGATCCCCACATTTATTCCAATCACATCCGTATCGACCCAATCATTGTTTGGATTGAACGCGTCAATGAACCCGTATTTCCCGTAGACTCTCGCTCCAAATTTTTCCCGCATTGTCATCAGTGCCGCCACTGAAAGTTGGGGCGTAAACATCAACGAGCCTCCAGCCGCAGAAGGTACTACTGTTCCATCAATATCGGGATCGAATGGTGGTCCACCCCACGCCAGGTAACCCTTCACACTATCCGAAGCGGTTATGCCCCACACATTTGGACCATAACCTTTGAACCGGTACGCGAGATCGATACAAAACGTACGATGGGCCAGCGTTGCGTTAATGGAATTCTCAAAGTAATCGATACGATCACCACTCAGTTCACGTCTAGAGCGGTAGTCAATCCACGCGTGTGCATATTGATGCATGAAGAGAGGAACCCCAATCGTGGTGTAATACGAATAACCACCATAGCGGTAACGGTCCCGCCAAAGAGCCTTCCATGATTCAGGAGAGATTGAGTGTTTTGGAGATCCGATGGCCAGGATATAGAGAATAGTGTCTTCGCTGAAAGTATCCCACTTCGCTTTCAAGAAGCCTGTCTCCGGTTTCCAGCCGTGCGAGAGGAGTAATGGATCACCGTTGAGCATCCAACGAAAGTCAACTCGTTCATAAATCTTCGAAGCCAGGCTCTTGATTTGACCGTCGTCTCTAAAATATTGTCGGACCGTCAGTACTCCGGCAAGCAGAAGTGCCGTATCAATCGACGAAATCTCACTATTCCAGCGACGTTCTCCGCTCTTTGCGTCGAGCCAGTGATAAAACCAACCATTCTTATGAAAAACTCGGTTCGCAAAGAACTCCAGCGTAATTCGCACTCTTTCCCTGGCGGCTGACCGTTCAATCCAGCCTCTTTCAACGGCAACGCAGATTCCCGTAAGACCAAAACCAGTGGAAGCGATGCTCGCTACACCGTGGTGAGTGACATCGAGTTCTGAGCCATCCATACGAGCGCGATCGGGAATAAGGCCAGTCTTGGGATCGGCTTGTTCCCAGAGGTAGGCAAAAGAGCGCCTTCCGAGATCATTGAGAAATGCTTCCTCTGCTACTGAGAAAATATGTTTGGTGCTGGATGGGACGGTTGTCTGTGCAACCGTAGTCGCGGGGAGGGAATTGATAAAGACCAACAGGCAGACTACAAGCAGTCTGATTCTTGGATTTCTCACTTCTTGTTGGGTACAACGTCGATCGAGTTGGGTCAGACTCTTCACCTTACTTATTTACGTGCTCCACAAAATCAATCTCTGTGCTCCCTCCGTGTTATTTGTGACTCTGTAAATTGAAGTCCCTAACCACAGAGTCACAAAGAACACGGAGGGGGCACAGAGAAGAGACCATTACAATAATCTTAGTAGTAAATCAGCGACGTTCGACCGTAAGCGTCTTCTCGATTAATTGTTCGGAACTCGTACCGACCATCACTTTGAACTCTCCGGGCTCAACTACAAACTTCATCTCACTATTCCAGATGCTGAGACGATCCGGATCGAGTGTGAACTCAACCCGTTTAGTTTCACCTGGTTGTAGTGACACTCTTTGAAAGCCCTTCAGTTCTTTGACTGGTCGCGTGACGCTCGCTGCCACGTCTCGAATGTAGAGTTGCGCGACCTCATCGCCCGCTCGCTGGCCCACATTCTTAACATCGAGTGTTACTTTGACAGAACCGTTAACAGGAATGCGATCAGCGCTAAGTTGAACATTAGAAATTTCAAACCTGGTATAGCTCAGCCCAAACCCGAATGGGAACTGTGGAGTTGAAGGCAGATCCTGATACTTAGAGTTATAACGACTCGCTGCATCGGGTGGTCGTCCAGTATTCATGTGGTTGTAGTAAATCGGAACCTGGCCGACGTCGCGCGGAAATGTTACCGGAAGCTTTCCACCCGGATTGACGTCGCCAAACAGAATGTCGGCAATCGCATTGCCAGATTCTGTGCCACCCATCCATGATTCGAGGATGGCAGGAACATTGTCGACTATCCACCCGATCGTTGGAGGTCGGCCGTTGACTAACACGACAACCGTAGGTTTGCCGGTCGCATGAATCGCCTTCACTAAATCCATCTGTACGCCGGGAAGATTCAAGGTTGAGCGTGACGCCGCTTCGCCGACCATCTCTTTTGCCTCGCCAACGAAGACAACCGCCACTTCGGAGTTGTTTGCAGCC
>DASROI010000503.1:0-13003 GCA_035646955.1 Pyrinomonadaceae bacterium | reverse complement strand
GACTTCTATCAGGTTGGTAAACAAACCGGCGAGCTGGGAGTGCGAATTCTCCGTGGCGAAGACCCGACGAAAATACCCATCACAAATTCGGTCCCTACCTACTTCGTGATAAATAAACTCGCACTTAAAGGGTTGAAGGGATCTTGGCGCTTATCGGACGAGCTGCTTCAGCGGGCTAACGTGGTGGTTGACGAAAAAGGTATCCATCAGAACAAGCCCGCTCCCAAATAAATTATTACTTGCTTTGCGCTAAAAGTTCGAAACTTGTAACAGTGGAAGCGAGCAATACATTACCGCGAGCGAGGCGACCGATGCTACATACGACCTTCGCCTCAATCTGTAGTTTCGTGTAGCATCCGGTCGCTGCGCTCGCGGTAATGCATCGTCCCTGCTGTACTTCTTGTGCGGCTTAATTACTTTACAAACGGCGCACGTTTGGACGGGAGGAAAACGTGGAAATTAGTAGACGCTACTCACGAGACACGGTTGAACTCTCAGTCACAGGCCGCCTGGACGGTTACTGGTCGGACCATCTAGCCAGCGCGCTTGATGAAGAGATTCGCCTCGGACGTCATCACTTGCTGCTCGACTTATCGGAAGTAGTCTTCTTGAGTTCAGCCGGTATTGGAGTGCTGGTGAAGTCTTATAACGACCTGGACAGCATCCGTGGCTCACTCGCGATTTGGAAGGCATCAGAACGGGTTCGAAAGGTTATTGAGATTTGCGGGCTCGATCAAATGTTGCTGGCAAAAGAGGACACTCTCCAGGATGACAAGCCCGTACCGTACTCAACTTCATCTCTCGTGCGACACGTCGAACGAGCGGAGGCAAGTTTTGACGTCTATGCGTTGGCGCCCGAAGCCGGACTGAACTGCCGCATTCTCGGAGATGCGAGGCTGATCGATGGTTGTCGATTCAGCAAAGAGAACTGCTATTCGATGATTTTTCCTGATTCAAGTTTTGCTATTGGCCTCGGCGCGTTGGGAGAGAACTTTGATGAATGCCGCACTCGCTTTGGCGAGTTCATAGCTGTGGCCGGCGCGGTAGCGTACCAGCCCACCGATGGAACAAACGTACCGGACCATCTGGTGGCTGCAGGAAAATCCCTATCGCACGTTCAGGTCTGTTACGGTATCGCTTGCGAAGAATTGTCCTCTGGGCCATTTAGCATGCTCCTCAGGTTTCAGGCAGGACAAGGTGGACCAGTGTCGCTGACTGAACTGGTGGAATCTTGTCTGGAGATAGCGGACAGTCCACGTCTCGGCATTGTAATGGTGGCAGAGGCAGCTGGTTTAGTTGGTGCGTCCCTGCGCCGCTCGCCCGCTCAAGAGCAACAGCAATCTGGCCCATTTGAATTCCCACAAGTTCGCGAGTGGCTTAGTTTCTCTGCCGAACGCACACACACCCGAAGCATGACGTTGGTTGCAGGCGTCGCGTTGCGCGAGGAAGCCGGAGCGATGGCTCCTTTGGTGAGACCTTTGAACTCTTCTGCTGCAAACTCGTTGGGTCCGATCAATGGTCATTTTCATGCTGCCGCGTTCTCCTATCACCCGTTACAAAATGGAAAGATTGATCTGAGAACGACCGTGCGAAAGCTTTTCGAGAGGGAAGACGTCGAAGACGTTCTGCACTTGCTCAGTGACGACCGGGTTATTGCCGGTGCTGGCGAGAGTGAATTCATTCGTGGCGCTTGCTGGATTGGACCAATCCGCGAGATCACTGCTGAGGGGAATGAAAAATGACTCTTCTCATAGGAGCGCTGACCCTGGGCTTCATACTCTCGCTGCTCGCTCTGGGTGTTTTTATCAGCTTCCGAATTTTTGACTTTCCTGACATAACGGCTGACGGATCCATCACGCTAGGTGCGGCACTGGCCGCCGCACTTTTAGTCAAAGGTGTAAATCCGGTGGCGGCCAGTGCGGTCGCCTTCGCAGGTGGTTTCGTCGCCGGAACAGTGACCGCCACGTTAGCTACTAAATTCAAGATCAACCGTTTGCTCGCCGGCATCCTGGTGATGACCGCGCTTTACTCAATCACCCTACACATCATGGGTAAGAGCAATGTAGCCCTGTTCGGGAAACACACGCTCTCGAGCTACGCCGAGCGATTGGGCGCCTTCGTGTTCCGCAACCAACAAGATTTCAACCTCTTGGGTTGGCCCGTCCGAGTGGCGGACGCTTCTATTCTGATCACGACAATTGTGGTTGTTGTGTTTGTGGGATTGCTCCTCTACATGTTCTTCCAGACAAATCTCGGAGCAGCCATGCGCGCCACGGGCAACAACAGTCAGATGGCCCGTGCTCTTGGAGTTAACGACGAGGGCATGATCATTCTCGGCTTGGCGATTTCAAACGGCCTGATAGGATTAGCGGGAGCTTTCCTGGCCCAGTATCAAGGTTTCGCCGACATTCAAATGGGAATTGGCATGATCGTTTGGGGACTCGCGAGCGTCATTATCGGCGAAGCGTTGGTGGGAACGCCGCAAACGGGAATGGCCATCATCGCAGCAGTGATGGGGTCGGTGCTTTTCCGCTTGATGGTTGCAATCGCGCTGCGACTGGGACTCGACCCAAACGATCTGAAGCTGATAACTGCCGCGTTTGTCTTTGTGGCCTTGATCCTCCCACGCACTCTGAAAGCCATTCAAAGATGGAGGGCACGCGGGTCCTATGCTTGAGGTGCGTGAAATCAAAAAGTCCTTCAACCCGGGCACACCCAATGAGGTGCGTGCCCTCCAGGGCGTCAACTTTACTCTTGAGAATGGATCCTTCGTCATCATTATCGGTACGAACGGCTCAGGCAAGTCCACGATGCTTAACGCTGTGGCCGGCACGTTCTACGTGGACTCTGGAATGATTTCGCTAGGTGGCGTCGATATAACCAACTGGCCGGAATACAGAAGGGCAAAGCTGATTGGTAGGGTCTTTCAAAACCCGTTCAGCGGCACCGCCCCAGACATGTCTGTCGCGGAGAATCTTGCGCTAGCCGCCCGCCGCGGTAGACCTCGACGTCTTAGTTGGTTGACGGGCAGAAAGAGAAGGGCTGAGTTGCGCGAGCGCGTAAGTCAACTCAAGATGGGGTTGGAAAACCGATTAGATGATCCAATTGGCAGCCTCTCCGGCGGCCAGCGCCAAGCATTGACACTGTTGATGGCAACCTGGCTGAAACCCGAATTACTATTGCTCGATGAACACACCGCTGCTCTGGATCCTAAAAGCGCCGACCAGGTAATCGCCTTAACCGATGAGATTGTGAAACGAGAGAACCTGACCACGTTGATGGTGACCCATTCCATGCACCAGGCAGCGAATCTCGGTACGCGTCTAATAATGATGCATCGGGGATCGATTGTTCAGGATTTTCGTGGCGCGGAAAAAAGCCGTATCCGTGTCGATGATCTGCTTGCGCGTTTTGAGGAGGTTCGGAGAGCGGACCAGCTCGACGAAACTGCTGCCGAAATGCTCCGACGTGTCTACGTGTAGCAACAACCCCTACTCCTGGTCGACGAGAGTTTGGGCAAAAGTTTTGCCGTATGGATAGAAGCGTTCTTTGCGACCTTGCTGCCAAGCCTCCTTGAATTCTGGCGCGGAGATGTCCCAATCCGGCCTGCATTTTTTTAGCACGGCGCGTAAGTCGAGACGGAGTTCTTCAACCGTAGGCCGTCCGAAAAACCAGTAGCCCATGTAAATCTTATAGATTACTAGCCCAGGCTCAAGAACAATCGTGTGAGGGATCATAGGGTTATCGACCGGGTCCGTATATTCGGCGATGTCGAGATCCTTTTGTATCTGGCGACCGGCATCAGAGAGAAAAGGCCAGTGGGCACCGACGCCAGTGCGAAACTCATGCGTCTCGGTGATGTTATCGGTACTGATCGTGACCATCCTACAATATCCAACTTCCATTTCACGATGGAGTTGAATGAGCCCTTCATGCTGCCGGCGCTCTTTAGGACAGAACCCCCCGCGACTTAAGAGCAGGACCATTGGATCTTCGCCTTGCAGTTCTGAAAGCTTCCTGCGTTTCGTGGTGTGATCGGGAAGCTCGTAATCTGGAAAGACTGCTCCGGGTAAAATGTCAGCTCGCATATGAAACCATCCTCTTTACCTCCGCCAATCAAAAGATAACCAGACTGCGCAACTGCGGTGACTGAGCGCACCGGTTTGCTTGTTGTACCAGCTAATGCCGTGACTCTCCAACTTAGTTCGTGAACCAAAACCTATCATGATCGCCGAGATGAGGGGCGCGTCGGCCGATGTTACAACCTTGAGCCAAGCGACCGGATGGCACACTCAATGAAACGGTCACTCAAAATCCTGGTGAGAAAGTTGAGTCTAGCATCCGGTCGCTTCGCTCGCGGTACTGTATCTACCCCTTAGACAGTGAGTCGTGTTGTTCCCGAATATTACATACATAAGTGTTCGCTACGAACCCTTGTTGTACCAGCTAATGCCGTGACTCTCCAACTTAGTTCGTGAACCAAAACCTATCATGACCGCCGAGATGAGGGGCGCGTCGGCCGAGGTTACAGAACCTTGAGCCAAGCGATCGGATGGCACACTCAATGAAACGGTCACTTAAAATCCTGGTGAGAAAGTTGAGTCTAGCATCCGGTCGCTCGCGGTACTGTATCTACCCCTTAGACAGTGAGTCGTGTTGTTCCCGAATATTACATACATAAGTGTTCGCTACGAACCCCCATCATTTTCTGCATTTAAATGTGAACTAACGAAATGGTTTATATTCCTTACTGGTCCAGCTAAATGTCTCCTAAATGTCATTCAATTGTATGGCAACCCTCCGAAATTAAGCCTCGGCTAACGCGGCATCCTGATTGCTCGTTTCTTCGGCAAGGAGGCAAGTTATGAAATCAAACGCGTTAAAGAAAAGAACAATGACCGCTGTATTAGGATTATTCCTCCTTCTGGGAATTGGAATGACGTCGAGCGCTGTGGTCCAAGCGCAATGGCAGGACCGCAATTGGCAGCGTGACCAGATCCGCCGCCAGCGGGAATGGGAGCGCGAGCAGCAGATTCGCCGTCAACGCGATTATAGAAATGACGACTGGCGTTACAACAACGGTGGGTCATTTCAGCTTCGCCAGACTGCCCTGAATGCGGGATACAACGAAGGTATTAAGGAAGGTCGGAAGGACCGAAGGAATGGCGAAGGATTCGAATATCGCGATGAGGAAGACTATCGGAACGCGAACACTGACTACAGTTCCCGTTTAGGAAGCCGGGAATTGTATCGACAGTTTTTCCGACAAGGATTCGTTAATGGCTATAGCGATGGCTACCGAGGTTACTAAGAGTCGGTAGTGGGGTAACGCAACAAGAAAGGCGGGACGGGTCAACCTCGGCCTGCCTTTTTTATTTGAATAACTTCGATACACGCCCAATGGAGATCTTGGCCCATACCGGGAACTTCAATGGCCTTGGGATTGCAGTATTCAAAGAAAACTCCCGACAGATCGAGAACGATACCAAGTGATGCTAGAACAGGACCACGATCATTTATTATCGCCATCTGATTCGACTGGCGAGCCGCATTTTGACGATGAGCTAACAATTTTGACTGCGCGCCCCGTAGTGCCTCTCGAGCTGCTCGACGAAAAGCTCAAACCCAAAGGTCGCTGGTTCGTCGTGTGGGCGTTTGCAGTGGCAATACTGCTTGGTGGGGCTTCGGGTCTCGCTTCAGCGTATTTCAAGCTCCGCAATGCTCCCGAATCGCCAGTTGCGCAAGCAGAAAGTGACGAGCCGCTCGCTTCGACAGTGACCAAACCCACTCTAAACGAAGACCGCACTGCAAGCCTTTCACCCGTGATTGAAGAGCCGGTAGCCAAATTGGTTCTTTCAAAAAGAGTCGCTAAACTTAGACCAGTTACGCGACGCATTAATGACTCATTCAAATCTCAACCGCTGAGTGAAGATGAAGAGTTGTTGAGAATTCGTCAGGACGTACTGGTTGACGAATGGCAAAGTCAAGTGAAGCGACGTGCGGAGCGACATGACAATCTCCGGTCCGAACGGCAGCGCAACACGATGATTCATTGAGATCGCATAATCACCCTTAAGCACAGTTCCTGAGGACGTTTGAGAGCGCGTTCGATATTATTTATGCTGCGGTTAGTTCATACGGTTCCTGGAGTGGAGGCACGACAATGGGGAATACGAATTCTCGCGTAACAATCCACATGGTTGCGAGTCTCGACGGATTCATTGCCCGGCGAGATGGACGCGTGGACTGGCTCGAGACCTCAGACAAATTCGAAGGCGGGCACACCATGTCCCCGGAGTTCGTTGCAGCGTTCCTGAAGACTATCGACTGCTACGTGATGGGATCGCGAACCTACGAAACGGCCTTGGAGTTTGAATCCAAGGGGTTCGGCTGGTCCTACGGCGAAAAGCCAACCTTCATCCTCACCACTCGCGAACTCCCAAGGACCAGGGATAGCGTTGAGTTTTACTCGGGAGACCTTGCGCGGCTGGTTAATGATCGATTGAAGCCAGCCTTCTCGAGTATTTGGTTCGTTGGAGGTGGCGCAGTTTCCGGTGAATGCCTTCGCCTTGGGCTTGCCGACGAGGTTCGTTATTCGATCATGCCCATCCTCATCGGTGATGGAATCCCATTCTTCAAGGGGCTCGACAAGGACATCCCGCTGCACCTTGCGGAGGTGAAGGCTTACGATAACGGCATGATCGCGCTTCGCCACGAGGTGCAGAAGTAGGCACTTTTCGTTCGCAAATGACATAGTGAGCCGGAAACTGGCAAAATCTTGGAATGACTATAGAGCACACTGATCTTAGTATCGATGAATACCTGCGTGAACGGCTCATGCCGGTCGAAGGCTCCATCCCCCGGATTCCCGGCATCGAGATGTACGGGGATTCTGTCCCGGTCGAAAAGGTCGGTGGAGATCTGTTTGAATATATAAACTTCGAGCAACGCTATGACATCAATGCACGCATTCAGCAAGCGTTAAAGTTATCGAAGGAATTCCTCGATCCGCTGCCATCAGATAGCGCACCGCGTAATTCAGTAGATGATCACGTGCAGTGGTTGAGGTCCAGACCGGACTACAGGCCTCAAATGGAAGTCGAATATCGATCTGCACGAAGCTCTGAGCAAGTGCGCGTCGCGGAAGCCCTCGAGGAGCTCTATGACACGGCAGGAGTTCTGTTGGTGGACGCACAAGGACACGGACTCATTGCCGCGAAAATTGCCTCGACTGTTCATGACACATTTCACGCTTTCATGCTGTCCGATCTTGATCATCACGGAACCACGACGCCCGAGCTGTTTGAAAACCTTAACCTGCGTTTGGCGCATTCGGTTACTGCGCGCAACGCACTCGGTGTAAGCGAAGAAAATGTGCGGGAGATTGCGACAATGCTCTATGGCGAAGTGCATCCTTACGGTTATTTCCGATTTGTAAATTTTGGACATCCACCGCCGCTGGTGTTCTCGGCCGAATATCTAAAATTTGTGGAGCTGGACAAAGATCGGATGGTCCAATTCCTGCCATTGGGCTTACAGATTCCATCAGATCATCCGGATCGTAAGCGGTATTTCTCGATGCGACTTCGCCGACCGGCTAACTCTTCGGATGTCGCCGAAATTACGCTGATGAGTCCGGGAGATATTCTGTTCTTGCACACCGATGGCGTATATGACGGGAGCGATCCGCAGAAACGTCAAAGCCTTGAAGCCGTGCTGCGGGAAAACTATTCGAAATCAGCAAGAGAGATCTGTAGTGCGCTTTTGGACCATGCCAAACAAAGTGACGAAGAGCGATTGCAGATTGGAGAAGGAAATCTGATCGACGACAAAACGGTATTTATCATTAAGCGTGAGTGAAGGAAATATCCACCAAATCAAACGAAATAGCATCAACATGAATCGAGGTGGAGGGGCACTCGGTGTCGAGCTTAGTAGCACTCTGGTAATATTTAAGCGACCGCATATATTCGTCATAACTGTAGTCGCATCGGAACTGCACGCAGAGCGCCAGTTGATGCCCGGCCGAGTCTCGAGCGGCGTCGATGCCATTGTCGTCAGTCAAACCCGAGGTTTGCGAGAGACGATGGGAAATTCGGAAGGAGATATTATGAGCAGTCCAAACACACAGACTGAGAAACCCATAGATGTAGCCGTTGACCCACGCCTTTCACGTGGCGTGAAGGAGTTTTTGAAAGTGTTGAACTCTGCGGGTGGGCCACCTCTTGAAGCCTTACCTCCGCTGGAAGCACGCGAGGTATTGGTCAATGCTCAAGCGTCAGCTCAAGTTGATCTCTCCGGTATCGAAGAGACCGAGAAAACTATCTCAGCGGACGGCTATACGATCAAACTAAACATTGTTCGTCCCGAAGGCGCCAAAGGGAAGCTGCCAGTTTTCATTTTTGTACATGGCGGTGGTTGGGTGCTTGGCGATTATCCGACACATAAGCGAATGGTGCGCGACCTGGTCGTTCTCACCGGATTTGCCGGGGTGTTCGTCAATTACACACGGACTCCTGACGCGAGGTATCCGCAAGCCATCAACGAAATTTACGCCGCTACAAAATGGGTGGCTGAACATGGCAATGAGATCGACGTCGACGGAAAAAATCTCGCCGTTGTGGGCAATAGTGTAGGCGGTAACATGACTGCTGCCACCGCACTGAAAGCAAAGCAGGAGGGCGGTCCGAAGATCAAAATTCACATCATGATGTGGCCAGTCACCGACGCAAATTTCGAGAGGGAATCGTACAAGCAGTTCGGCGACAAACGTTTCCTGACTACGCCCCTGATGAAGTGGATGTGGGACCTATACACTCCCGATCCTCAACAGCGAAAAGAGATCTACGCGTCGCCTTTGCAGGCTACTCTCGAGCAATTAAAAGGACTACCGCCTGCACTACTCCAGGTTGCTGAAAGTGACATCCTTCGAGACGAAGGCGAAGCTTACGGACGAAGGCTCGACGAAGCTGGTGTGACAGTCACAACCGTGCGTTACGACGGCATGATCCACGACTTTGGTCTGCTAAATGGCCTGGCCCAGGAGCCGGCCGTTCGTTCTCTATTTGAGCACGCAGCCGCAGAGCTGAAGAAATATTTGCAAGCCTAAATCACCGAGCAGCATGCGAGCCGTCGTCTGAGCGGATCTAAAATCTAAAGCTTAGAGAGACAGAGACTTCTCTTCTGTATAAGTGTGCGGAACCAACGCCAACAGGACTGACGAGGCGACGGTGTCTGGCGCGTATAACCCTTTTGTAGTTAGGACTTTTGATAAGTAGAAATCTCCCTCAAATTTGGATCATCCTCCCTACAGAATACGAACTTTAGGGATTGCATTGGGAGCCGCTTTCGAAGAGCAAAAGGGTATCAAGCTTCTTAAGATTGGAATGGGACCTTTTTGAGTTCAAGTCGTACGGTGCAAATCTATTTAATTAGTCAGGCGTATTAGTAACGTACATCGTTGACCGTGGCTAATCGTCGAACGGCAGTACCTCATTGGAACTTTTCTAGTTCTGATTCTAGTAAGTAATTCTAGAACTTTCCTCTTAAATTTCTCGGCCTCACTGACTCCACATTCACAACTGAGCCGCTGAGGCCACGCTTCTCCGGACGTGACTCGTTAGAGCGGTATTGCTATTGCAGTGTCCCAAGCGGTTTGAACGGTTGTAAGAAGATCGTCAAGATTTCAAGTCGCGCAAAAGAGGAGTCAGAACAATGGATCCATTTGAATTATTGAAAGCCGACCACCAGAAGGTTACCGAACTTTTTGATCAACTCGAAACTGCGAGCGGTAAAAGAAAGCTCGATGTTTTCCAGCGTATCAAGAGTGAGTTGGAGCTTCACACTCACATAGAAGAGACCATTTTCTATCCCGCACTGGAAAAGCCCGAACAAACCCATGATTTGACTCTCGAAGCTTACGAAGAGCACAAGGTCGTCAAGTCGCTATTGGCTGAACTAGGCGTAGCGAAGACTGCAAATGATGAATGGCAGGCCAAGGCGAAAGTTTTGCGGGAGAACGTTGAACACCATGTTGAGGAAGAAGAAAACGAATTATTCGACAAGGCCGATGATGCTTTAAGCGATAAGGCAAAGGAAACACTCGGAAACCGCATGGCGTCCGAGAAGGCGAAGAAGCAAGGTCGTCCAACACCGGTCAAGTCCGAAGCAAAGAAAAAAGTTAAAACAAGCGAGAAGAGCCCCGGCATCATTTCGAAAATAGCTGACTTTGTTGGCCTTGGTGGTGGTTCCACCAGAAAAGCAGCGAAAAAAGCCACGACGAAAAAAAGAGCTGGTTCTACGAAAAGTTCAAAGACTACGAAACGCACGTCACGCGCGTCGGCAACCAAACGTGCCCCCACTGCGACCGCTGCGAAGCGCGCACGGGCATCAGCATCCAGTACCTCAAAGAAGCGAAGTGGCACGGCTGCAAAGAAAGTGTCGAAAAAACGATCGAGTCGAAAATAGTGGTTATGTCTATGCATAAGAGCAAGGAGATGGCGAGTTATGAAAGAAGAGAATCAGAGCGACGTATCTAATTTTGAGAGTAAAGAACGCGGAGCATCCATGGGCCGCATCACGCACGGCCAAGCCGCAATTTCGGACGAAAACTCAGATCGTAGACTCGACGATAGCGGAACCAATCGATCCGAAGCAGCGCGGATCTTAAAGAAGATACGTGATGAGGAGTTTGACTCCAGTGATGAAAGGCTCGCCCTGGCGCTCGGGCGATCTGGCGAGGAGATTGCCGAGTGGCTGAATGGTGAAGGAACGATGGATGGCGATGCGCTGATGAAAGTTCGAGCACTTGCGCGCGAGCGAAAGGAACTCTAAGAACCTGACGGAGCATTGAATCAAGGTAAGAGATGATGCTCGGGTGAGAGGCCTTTGGAACTCTCAACCCGAGCATTTTTTAATTTAAGGGCCTATGTCGATAACGTGGGTTTTGTGATCTCCCGTGGGTCGAATTCGAGATCGAGCAGAGTTTTTGCCTTCGAAAGGTTGTGGGGCGCAGATGGATTGGTTAAACGCTATTCAGTGGCCGGCGATGTTAGTTACGGTTATCGCAGCCTGGTTGGTTGCTTCACAGAGAAAGTCTAAAAGGAATTGGGGATTCTGGTTATTCCTTGTAAGTAACGGGTTGTGGATTGCCTGGGGTCTTCATGATGGAGCACATGCCCTGATCTTTTTGCAATTATGCCTGGCCTTCTTGAACATCAGGGGTACTCAAAAGAATCGCTCGGACGAGGACAAGCCAAACGCCTGATGGTGGCTTCTCACCTCGATTTTACTCGCCGACAAAGCTTACTTCCGGCTCGAGCTTTGTTTCTGTTTTGATCGAGTTAGAGATCAAACAGCTTCTTTCTGCCTTTTCCAGAATGCGACCAGCGCGTTCTGCGTCACTAGCGTGCCTGATGAGCAGTTTGGGGCGTAGTGTGACCTCGGACATGATGAAACCCTGGCCCGTCAGCTTTTCTAACTTTCCTTTTGCATTTGCGGTAAAGCTGACAACATCAAGTTTTGAGTTTTCAGCAATGGCCAGGAACGTGGTCATGAAACAAGAATTTTGTTGTTGTTAGTTCAGGTGGGTTCGTAGATGGTCTCTTACTTCCTCAGAAGATCGGTCCACGAAAAGAACACGAAATAACACCACTGAAGCAGGCCAAATCGGGTTTTCGCACTCGTTGGCCTTTCGGTGTGGGCAAAACCCTCGCAGCATCGCCCAACAGTTGCGTAATCTCGCAACTGTTGTTGCCGAGCAAAATCCTTAAATTTAGTTGGGATCGAGGATGCTGTTAGACGTGGCTTAGACAGTTCAAAAGGTTCTTCTGAAGTCTAGCCAGACAGATGCCGCCGATCTGCACTCTCGTGGACCTGCGGGACAAAGTCAGCATTGAATGCCGAGACGATCGAACGCGGAGTCATCACGCGCACCATTTCATTTCTCTGAATGGCGATGGGTGGACCGTAACCACCAAAACCCCAGGGCAAAAGTTTACCGTTCCACACGAGATGAGCTAAACCATCTCGATCGATAAAAGTGCCGGAGGGTAATGTAACCAGATCAGCATGGTAAGATTGTTTTCCACCACCACGCACCGCTCGTTCAGTATGAAGCTGACGATCGATATCATCAGCGTGTAACACCTCCGGAAGCGATAGTTCTGGATTCGCTTCAGACCATGCCAGACAGAACTCGTTGTAACGCGCTCGCTGGCATTCTGCACAGGGACGGTGACCCGCCGAGAAGGCCGTCGCTTCATCAAGGAAAAAAAGCTCGGTGTATCGGTGCGGGGTGAAGACCTGGCGATGCCGGTTTTTGAAATTCAGCACGCAGATAATCCATCGTTTCAGCCGCCATTGGGCCACAATCTGGCCGCGCTCGTCGTGAAGAATCCCACGATTGCCCATCCAGGCGCCACGGTCATTTACTGCATTAAGCTGGCCAAATGGATCGACGCGGTTTTGATATGGCATTCGTTATTCCCGTTGTGTCCTAACCTTGGATTACTCTGTGCAACCTTTGTGTCCTCTGTGGCTTTGTGGTGAAGGAAAGGCCTAAAAAACCACCCATCACGGAGCCACAGACTCCACAATGGCTGCACACCGCGGCTTAGGCCGCAACCAAACGATCAAGTTGCGAGACCGGTCAGTACCGAATCGCGGTAGCGTCGGGTGAGTCTCGAGGATCAAGCAGTGGTCAGCATTTTGAGACTCACCCGACGCTACCGCGATTCGGTACTGACCGGTCTCGCATTGCCGATCTGCCTACTGCGGCCTGAAATGTCCTCGCATAAAAACATCGTCAGAAAAACAAGAAGTTGTTGGTTTGTTAGTTTCAAATCGGGAATCCTAATATTTCTCGAGTTTTTCTTGTTTGGCCCGCGCTCTGCTACTCTGTGTCACCTCGATGAGTACAGCCGTTACCAAGCCTGATAAAAAGAAAGTCACACCTGCTACCGCGTGGCGTGATGCGCGCGAACTAATCTTGCGCCATCGTTAT
>DASROI010000502.1:0-7423 GCA_035646955.1 Pyrinomonadaceae bacterium | reverse complement strand
CAATTTCTCAGATATATGGAGCCAAAGAATGGTTGGTTTCGATCTGGGTGTACGCAAGCAGGGAGAATCGATTACATATCGGTCCGATGGCAAGGCTTTGCTCGGAACGAGTGAAGGGAAGTCGTCGCCGATCGTAATGGTTGAACGGAAGTGACTTGACGTTACAGTACCGCGAGCGCAGCGACCAGATGCGACAGTCAACTTTCTGATGGTTGTTTGTAGCTTTGCCTAAAGTCGGAGCTAGCTCGAGGCAGGAGTGTCTTGGTTCGTGTTGGTTAGTGTGACTTCGTGGATCGTCGTTAGTTTTTCTGGACAGGAACGATCCACAAAGTCACCCGAACTAAACACGAACGCGTTACGACCGAAATCGACTTTTGGGTCAAAGCTATGGTTGGTTTACGAGGTTACCGTATTGAGAATCGGTCGCTATGCGGTGCTGTGCTCTACGGCGTATTAGTTTGCTTTTGATTGGTTTCGTTGCATCAGGAGATACACGGGCACGCCAAGCAATATTAATCCCAACCCAATTCCTGACTGCTTCGGTGAATTCCAAATCGTCATAAAGATCAGCCAAACAGAGACGATCAGAAACAGGATGGGTACCACAGGGTAACCCCATGTCCGATACGGTCGCTCGGCATTCGGTAAACGACGACGAAAGATAAAGACCGAGCCTGCAACCAGCGCGTAGAAAAGCGTGAGAGCAAAGATTGCATAGTCGGTCAGCAGATCATAAGACCCGGATAACGCAAGAACACAGGACCAGAATCCCTGGACCACCAATGATCTAACTGGCACGTGCGTGCGCGGAGAAACTTTCGCGAGACTTTTAAATGACAGTCCGTCCAGCGCCAGCGCGTATGGCAATCTCGCCGTGGCTAATATCGAAGCGTGTAAAGCTCCGAACGACGATGTCATCATTGCGGCTGCCATTAGCGTGACTGCTATCGAACCGAGCAACCGTCTGATAACTTCGGCAGCCACAGACGACGAGGCCGGAACGTCAGCGACCTGACTCGGAGTGAGAACGTGGTAATAACTAACATTTACAAAAAGATAAAGTGCCATTACTACAAACATGCCGCCGATTAATGCGAGTGGGAGATTTTTGCCGGGGTTCTTAACTTCGCCCGCAAGGAAAGTTACGTTGTTCCATCCGTCGTAGGCCCAGAGCGCGCCAATCATTGCTGCCGCCATTCCAGCGACGCCGCCAATAACAGTGACTCCTTCGCAGGATCCGTTGACATTCGCCATTCCAAGGTTGGACCAGTCGCCTCCACTATAAAAAAAAGCTCCGAAGCCCACCCCGAGTAACAGCAAAACTTTCATTGCGGTGAGTACACTCGCAACCCCGCCACTGAAGCTTACTGCCGCACAATTAATGACTGTTGTAACGATAATTGCGCCTAACGCGACCAGCTGAAGCCGGCCGAAAGAGAGTGTATGACCACCTGGCAATGTGTAAGTTAAGTAAACGTGGCGAAGAGACCCGCCGAGGAAATCGTTTAGAAAGATTGCGAAACCGACGGCAAGTGCCGCAGCTGAAGCGGTTCGAGCAATCAGAAACTGGGTCCAGCCATAGATGAAACCGAGAGGCCGTCCATATGCGTCACGTACGATGCCGTATTCGCCGGCGGCGCGCGGCATCATTGCAAGCAGCTCGGCATAGGTCAGAGCGCCTGCGAGCGACATGAGTCCTGCAAAAATCCAGACTGCCAAGGCTTTACCTGGAGTCTCGACGTTGCACGTCATTACCCGCGCCTTTAGAAAGACACCGGTGCCGATGATGTTAGCAACGTTGACCGAGATTGCAGCGATCAACCCAAGCCCACGCACCAGTTCAGTTTTGTCTGTTTGCATTATTTATCCACAGATGTCGCAGATGAAGGGACTGAGTGTTTATAGAGCCGATTGGTCAGCTAATAACCGAGATCGTTAGTAATAAGATCTTCGTACGTGTCGCGACGTCGAATTAGCTCCGGTGTGCCATCTTTCTTGATGAGCACAGCCGCTGGGAGTGGACGCCCGTTGTAGTGAAACATCTGGGCCAACGAATAGGCGCCGCAATTCAGAAGCGCCAAAACCTCACCCGGCTCGACGTTGTTCGGTAGGCGTCGATAATCAGGCAAACGACCTTCTCGCTCGATATCAAAGTAGACGTCGCCTGAATCGCAAAGTGGACCAGCGACCTTGTAGTCACGTTGATAGGGTTCGCCTGCACGAGACGCCGAGATTAAGTGGTAGTACCACTTGTAGTTATTCATCGAAAGCATGATGTTGTATCCGGCATCTGTAAGGAGCCAGATATCGCCGGTTTCGGGACGTCCCTTAGTATTTCGGACTGTCGTCAGTACCAATCCCGCATCCGCAATAATACTGCGTCCCGGTTCTAGCAAGATCGTTACCTGGTCCAGGAGATGTTCAGCGTTTGCGCCACGTGCGGACTCGCGCGCGACTCTCAACGCTTCTTTCATTACGACTGCGGGTTCCAGTTCTGCCCCTAACATGTCGCGCTCATGTTCCGGCAGCTGATCGGCTTGCGAACGATCGCGCAGGTAATTTACCGGAATACCGCCACCGAGATTTATGTGCTCTAACGTGTGTCCTGTCTCAGTATGAATGGTAACGAGATGCTCCCACATGCTCTTGAAAGCTTCAGCAAACGGTTCTACATCGGGTGTTTGAGACCCTACGTGAATGTGAATACCGCAGACATGAATTGCGTCAGGATTTTTCAGGCCACGTCTAAATGCAGCCAGAACCTCCGAGGATGAGATGCCGAACTTAGATGTCAACAGGGCAGTCTGTAACCCGAGGTGTGAACGCGTGCCGATTTCTGGTACGAGGCGTAGGGTAATCCGAGCTGGAGCAATTTTTTCGCCTTTCGCGCGTAGTCGCTCAACTGACTGTTCGACCAATTCTATTTCGTAAATCGAGTCGACGTTAATGGCGTAGATCCCGGCCCGAACAGCTTCATCGATCTCTTCGTCAGTCTTACTGGTTCCATTGAAGATGATTTGATCGGGACGGAAGCCGACACGCAGCGCCTTGAAAAGCTCGCCGCCACTGTTGACCTCGACATCGATGCCGGCGTCAAGCACCGTTTTCAAGATAGCCATATTGGAATTGGCTTTTGACGCGTAACAGAACTTTATAGGACGATCGACGACGCCTCGAGCAAGCTGCAAACGCGCGATGTTGTCTCTGATTCGTGACTCCGAGAAGACAAACAAAGGAGACTGATGTTCCTTGACGAGCTGTATCGCGTCGACACCATTGATGGTCAAATGACCATCGCTTACTTCCAGGTATCCCGGAATAGACCATGCGGGACAAATAGCTGCTGTTTCAGTAGACATTCATCAAAACTCCAGGTTCAAAATGCGAGCGAAGATAGACCGGGATGACCTTGCGGTCAAGCACTTGCTAAAAAAGGGAGAATGAACTTTTCGGAATCGCTTCACAAACGGGGCAGTCTACTGACAATTTCGCGGATTTGTTTAAAGTGGCGCTGTTCGTGATAAGCGACCATCGAGATAGCTGCGGTTCCGTCGATCAGTCCGAGAAAGGGGTGGGTAAATGCAGTCTGTTTCAAACGGCCGGTGTCATGCTGTGAACAAAACTCCTTCGTACTAGCCCTGACTGTTTCGAACTGGTTTAGCAATTCGCTTTTCGAGAGTGATTCCATGGGTCTAACGGCTTTTGGCGCCTCAACCTTGAAAAACCGATAAGAGATCATCCGCATTGGAATTAATCTTTTTCTAAAGGGTATCTTAACCGGATCCAGAGCGATATTCGTTTTTAGCGAAGCAAGAACGCGAGCTTCAACGAGGCAGAGATGTTCGACGACTTCGCCGACGCTCCATTCTCCCTCAGTCGCCCGGCGAACAAAGACGTCATCGCTAAGTTCACTCAAATACGTTGTAAGTTGACGGTGTATTGAGTCAAGTCGAGAGAGATTCATTTTCGAGTTTAAACGGCCCGGCGGCGCTTTGTTATGTGGGGAGGCGCGCGATTATAACAAAGCGCCGCCGGGCCGGCGCACGCCAGTGTTAGTTGGAACGAACGAAGTTATAGCTGAGCGTGCCACTCACCCGAACCGGTTCTCCCATCATGAAAGTCGGATTGAATCTTGCCAAACGAGCAGCGTTTACGGCTGGGGCGTGTAGATTTGGTGGTCCAGCAACAGCCTTGGCGTCAACGACCCCACCCTGTTCATCGACGAGTATCTGTACGATGACCACACCACTGGCTTCGCCGCTGGGAACTTCCGGTGGCGGCATATAGATCGCCTTACCGTTCAGCATTCCCCCTGCGATTGGTCCGCGTTTTTGATTTGTCGCACCTTGGCTCGTGCCCTGGTTCGCCGTCGCATTTGGATTGTTGGCGTCGGATGTTGCTTCTGTTCCCGAGAGTGCTGGCGGTGTTCCGCCTTCAGCGGGTGTGCCTTCTTTTCGAACTTCGTTATTCGTGGCGGCTGGGTTTGCGGCGTTCGGATCCGTCGCATTATTTTGGTTTTGCTCTGCACTGGCAGTGGCGGCAGTCTTTTCAATTCTCTCAGGTAAAACAAACGAGCTCATGAACTTCTCGTCCAGGGCTTCGTCTTTCTTGTTATTGAGTGAGACTACGGCGTAAAAGCGTTTCCTGGTGATGTAAGCCTGCATCGTTCCACTCAACTCACCGAAAGTAACCTTGAATTGACGTCCCGGATTCCCGTGAAGTGGTTTGTTTCCGGTCGGGCTTAATTTTATGAGCGTGCCTGGCTTTACCTTCGTTCCGAAAAAGTCTTTAAAGGCGTCGACGTACGAATTGAATCGTTGGAAATCGGAATAAGCAGCCGGATTTGATTTGATCCCGCTGAAGGATGCAATGGCAAGCAACGGCCCACTATTGAGAGATGAGAGATAGAACCGAGTGTTCAATTCCATCTTGTGATAAGGGAACTTGCCACTTTCAGTAGCAGGACCCTTGGGCATCAACACGGTGAACTCTTCGCCTTCCGGAGTCATTGTTGCCCATTCCGACCAGGTCGGAGCGGCCTGAGGTTTTGGCCATTCAGGCGCTTTCTTTGCCTGGGCCAATGCTGGTAACGACACGGTGATTACCAGAAGAGTTACGAACAACGGATTTAGAGCACGCGATTGCATGTCGGTATCTCCTCACTTGTGGCGTTAACGGATGGGCTGCTGATTCACTGACGTTCTCGGGGTGAATCCGCGGTTGTACAGGGAATCTATTCGTCAACTTCCGCTGCTGTCAAGGATTGAAGTAACTAACTGGCCGATATCTCAATTAACGGAGCCGGCAGCCCGGGCGCGTTCGAGATCGACAAGTACGCGGCGGAGTATTTTGCCCGAAGGAGACTTTGGAATCTTGTCGACTACTTCAATATGTCGGATCTTCTTGTGTGGAGCGACGCGTACGGCGACAAAGTCGAGGATAGCTTGGGTTTCTGTCGGTTCCTTCAGGACAATTACTGCTTTTGGAACCTCTCCCGCTTCGTCATCAGGGAAGGGAATGACCGCCGCGTCGGCAACAGAAGGGTGTGTGAGCAAAACCGCTTCAAGTTCAGCGGGTGGAACCTGGAAGCCTTTATACTTGATGAGCTCCTTCGCTCGATCAACGATGAAAAAGTGGCCGTCGTCATCAACGTACCCGATATCGCCGGTGTGTAGCCAACTATCCTGATCGATCGTCTGAGCAGTCGCCTCCGGATTATTCAAGTAGCCTCTCATGATCTGAGGCCCACGGACGCACACTTCGCCGCGTTGTCCGGCAGCCAACATCTCTCCTGTTTCGAGATCAATGACCTTGCATTCGGTATTTGGCGCTGGTACTCCCACAGAACCGAATTTCACTTCAAATGGGGGTGCCGGCGAAGAGTGCGTCACCGGACTCGTTTCAGTCATTCCATAACCCTGTCGAATCTGACAGCCGAGTCTTTCCATGCAGGCCTTGGTGAGCTCCGCGCCGAGTGGAGCTGCGCCGGAAAAAATTGTTCGCAGTCTTGGTAGGCGAAATTTTTCTACGATTGGATGCTTTGCCAGGCCAAGTACGATCGGGGGAACGAGGTGGGCCAAACTCACATCGTAATCCTGGGCCGCTTGCAAAAAGGACTCCATCTCAAACCGCGGCAGCAGCACGACCGTTGCGCCTGTGTAGAGTCCCATGTTCAGGATCACCATCAGGCCATAGATATGGAAGAGGGGCAATACGCAGATCAATGTGTCGGTTTCGAAGAAATAATCAAGTCCCTCCATCTGCTTGAGATTTGCCACCAGGTTGCGGTGCGTGAGCATCACGCCTTTCGGCAGTCCTGTCGTCCCGCTCGAATATGGGAGAGCCACGAGGTCATTTGCAGGATCGATAGTCACTTCTGGTGGTGGTCCACTGTCAGCGAGTAAGGTAGCGAATGGTAGCGCGCCCTCAACATTGCCAAATGAAAAGATTTCGTCAACGCCGGCTTCAGCGGCGCCCGCTGCGGCTTTCTCGAAACACCCAGGTGTGGTCACAAGGTAACGCGCGCCGGCGTCTTTCAACTGAAAAGCTATTTCGTGTTGTGTATAGAGAGGATTGACCGGAGTAACGATGCCTCCGAGCGTGGCGACTGCATGAAAGGCGATGGCGTACTCAGGGTTGTTGGGACTGTAAATTCCAAAAACATCACCCTTTTTAAAGCCGCGTTTCGCAAGGTTGCTTGCAACATTGGAAATGGCAGTTGCAAACTCTGAATAGGTAAGGGTGCGTCCCGTGGGACCATCGATCAGCGCTGGTTTATTCGGAAAGTCGGCTGCTCGTTGCAACACAAAAGGTGTCAGGGCAATTTCAGGGATCTCGACGTCAGGATATGGACCTTTAATTATCATTGTTTTTCGCGCGCGGTCGGAAGGAGTATGCGAATCAATTTGATCAACTGACACGCCACTTTAAATGCGGTTGTACCTTATCAGGTGACCCCGAATCTGTAAAAGGTTTATAGTCAGACTTTCTTGCGATGCTCGCTGGCAGGTGAAAAACTCCGATGGCCCAATCTGAACACTCGCCTTTACATATTGTTTGTCTCGCCACCTATTTCAAAGGCGCAGACTTCATGAGGGAATGCAAATCGCACGGTTGCCGGGTAATCCTGGTGACAAAAGAAAAAATGCTGCATGAAGACTGGCCGCGCGAGAGCCTTGATGACGTTATCGCGGTTCCAAACGATGCCGGTCCTGCCCTGATGATCGACCTGGTTGCATTTTTGGCCCGGCAAACGCCAGTCGATCGAGTGGTGGCATTGGAAGAGTTCGATGTGGTTACAGCGGCACTGGTACGCGAGCACTTATGTTTGCCCGGCCTCAGCAGTTCCAGAGCAAAGGTCTTCAGAGACAAACTCTCAATGGCCGTTAACAGCCAACGGGCCGGAATCGACGTTCCTCCCTTC
>DASROI010000501.1:0-5101 GCA_035646955.1 Pyrinomonadaceae bacterium | reverse complement strand
ACGCGTGTACCTTCCGAAGCGCTGTTGACGAGGCACCAGAGCGTCACCATGATGTCGATACTCCATGTTTTGCACGGTTGGATCGTCCGACAAACCAACCTCATGATGAGGACCGAGCACCAGGCACGTTCCTTCACGCTTGAGAAAGTTTTTGAGGGCATCAATCTCTTCGGGCAGTGCATCCTGACCGGTGACATTGTGATCCAACCCAAAAACCAAAAGGGTATCTGTGTCCGCCAGTACTCGTTCATCGATGGGGAGCTTAAATCCCGCCTGGTCAATGCGCTGAAATACAGGCACAACGTGACCGGTAATGTCGCCGACAAACTCCTGGAATGGCGCAAAGGCCCAGAAGAACAACTCCAAGGCTCCGGCGATTCCTTGTTGAAACTGAAGCGGGTCTGACCACTTTGGTTCCTCATAGGCAGGCCAAGCCACGCGTCTGACTTCAGTCATTGTAGAGAAACGGTTATCTAATTCCGCAGTGTTCCGACCAGCTTCAGCCGGATAACTCCATGCGATATAAATGCTGATGCGGCGGTGTCCCGGAGTGTACTTACGCGGCACATGATTCTGATTGTAGGTGCGCGCGGTCTTCGTTTCGCTCATTTCTCTCCTTCTTAAACAACGTCTCGAGGTCGAAACGATTCACTGCATCTGATCAAGCATTTCTGAAAAAGCACTCTTAATCCTCAGGGCCTTTTTGATTTCGTCGGCACTGAAGAAGGGATACTCACCATATTCAAGGAAGCTGGGGACTTGATGTTCACGAACAAATCGGACAAAAGCCTCCGGATTGGTCTGCCAATCCATTGGGAATCCTTCGAGGTTTTCGAACACTGTTCGTACACCTGCAGCGCCGAAAAGGGCAACGGCATCTTCTGTGTACTTGTCGAAGTCTGTGTCGAAGATGCCCTGATACATGAAGTAGGTTTCGCCATTGATTGGAAATAACAGCCACCGCAAATAATGCAGTTTCAGTGGCGCCAGGACATTGGGCATATCCTTCACTGCATTCTCAATGTTCTTGGCGTATTCGTGAAAAACCGGTTCGCGTCCGGCAATGATCTTGGCCAGAATCGAAAAGCCATAGCACGCAGGTGTCTTCGGATATATTGGGCCGTACTTCCCATGTTCGAGGTGATCGGTCTCTTTAGGTATTGCCATTGCCTGCGGTCTGATTTCCATCATCGTTGCTCCTTTTCTGGCTAACGCACTGGGGGATCGGAAGGGGTTCTGATTTTGAGTCTACTTCGGATCAAAGGTTGTGAACCTGTTAATTCTGACAGGTTGAGCCGAAGAGTCTCAACGGCCGTACTACTGAAAATAGCTCAGAAACGAATAACGTCTCTGAGCTATTTTGTTTTGTCCTGCTTACCTAAGAGTGTGGGCTCAGGCGTTTCGCGTGGCCGTCTTTCCAGCTGTACCGGAGGCAGCCTCGATCCGTCCGATGTCTCCTTCAATAATCACGCGATAAGTCTTGAGAGACTGTTTCGCTGGTCCAAGCAGAACTTCTCCTGTGCAAACGTTGAACTGCGAACCGTGAAGCGGACAGGTAACGGTGGAACCTTCCAGTTTGCCGTCGCTCAAATGGCCTTGCATGTGCGTGCATTTCTCGTCGGTAGCACAGAAATTTCCGCCGACGTTGAACACTGCCACGTCGCCCAGCCGCAATGAGGAACCAGCTGTCACCTCGCTTATCCGAAATTCATTTTCCTTGAGCTGTGTCTGAGAAGTTGGAGAAGGCACTGCTGTTTGTGAGCTCTTAGGCGCAAGTTGACTCGCGGGACTGCGCAGCCAATCAGCGAAGTGCATTTCACCAAGTTGTGGGTTAGCGCCAGGAAGTAGTGTGCGTTCGGAAAGTTCTGCACCAAAGTAACGAGCATGAGGATCAACTACGATTTCACGTTTATCGTTGAGTGAATCAAGTCTCATCCGAATGAGTTCGGGCACTCGGAATTCTTCGGGACCAGCTATCTCCATGAAGCCGTTGACCGGTGACTGTGTAGCAATCCTGGCAACGAAGGTCGCGACATCATCCGCTGCAATCGGCTGGATTAAGACAGGCGCTGCCAAGACTTTGCCGCCTTCGGTGCCTGAGTCGGCAATGCTCTTTACGAATTCGAAAAACTGAGTCGCATGGACGATTGAATAAGGAATGGATGATTCCGTGATCAACTTCTCCTGAGCAATCTTCGCGCGGAAATAGCCGCTCTCTTCAAAGCGATCAGTGCCGACAACTGATAATGCGACGTGATGTTTTACCCCTGCAACGCCTTCAGCGGCCAACAGATTACGAGTTGAGGTCTGGAAAAAATTCATCACCGCGTCATCTTCGAACGAAGGCGAATTGGAAACATCAATAACTACCGAAGCTCCAACCAGAACATCGGCCAACCCCTCACCCGTGAGAGTATTAACGCCTGTATTCGGTGACGCTGATATAGCCTCGTGTCCAGCCGCAGTCAGTCTACTTATGACTTTTGAACCGATCAGACCGCTTCCACCAATAACTACGATTTTCATTTCGATACCCTTTCTTTCATTGCGATCTACCACATCCTGCCTCGTTACAGAGCATTACAGGATCGGTGCCGCTGTTTCGCCTGATGAGCGTCGCCTAAATGGACGACGAAATGTTGCCGTTGCGCTCGTGTGATTGTATGACCGAACATACCTGAAATCTGTTACAGGTTTGCTACTGTCACAAACTGTCGACCTGGATGGTCTTTCGATAAAGGCAAAAAGGAGAAACCTGGCATGAACGAAGCGGAAAAACCGCAGTCGGGGGCAAACGTTAACAACAAGACCGCAGGAATCATTATGGATCGTTCGTTCGATGCTCGTCGGAGGGCGTTCCGGGCGCTTCATGAAAGTGGTTGCTTCGTCATACCGAATCCCTGGGACATCGGGTCAGCACGTTATCTTCAGCATTTGGGCTTCAAGGCTCTAGCAACTACCAGCGCGGGATTCGCCTTTTCCCAGGGACTTCCGGATTCGGATACCGCCGTTTCTCTCGATCAAACTCTCAATCATATTGCTGAAATTTCCGCTGCCGTCGATTTGCCAGTCAATGCCGACTTTTCTTCGGGATATGGCAAGGACGCAGCCGATGTTAGAGCGAGCGTGGCTCGATGTGTTGCCACCGGCGCGGCGGGTTTGTCAGTTGAGGATTCCACTGGAGATCCTTCAGAGCCACTCTTCGAGCTTTCGGTCGCCCTCGAACGACTCAGCGCAGCACGACAAGCGATCGATAAATCAGGCTGCGATGTACTGCTGACTGGAAGAGCCGAGTGTTACCACGTGGGCCATCCGGATGCGTTTCGCGAATCTGTTCGGCGGCTACGGGCATACGCAGAAGCAGGCGCTGATGTGCTTTTCGCGCCCGGTGTGCGCAAGCCCGAAGAGATCGAAGCATTGGTTGAAGCCGTGCATCCGAAGCCCTTCAATCTTTTAGTGGTGAACGCAATCGGAATGAGCGTTTCTGATATTGCCGCCTTTGGAGTTCGACGGATCAGTGTTGGCGGTGCTCTTGCTTTGGCTGGATGGACCGGCTTCGTGAAAGCAGCAAAAACACTTCAATCAAGTGGGAGCTTTGCGGGACTAGCCGATCTCATCCCTTATCCAGAGATCAACGATTTTCTCGCGGCGGATTTTCGTGCACGTCAAAATCACGAGTCCTAATCTCGTGATGGTCCAAGTTCCGGACTGAATTCAGATCCAATTGAGATCTCTTCATTCTGGCCAACTTTTCGTCCGATTTGCTCCGTGCAAACTTCCTGTCCTCGGTGCTCCGTGGTGATGGTTTCTCTTAGGCTTTGCCTTACCACAAAAACACTAAGGACACCAAGGTTGCATAGCGTCGGGTGAGTCTCGATGATCAAGCAGCTGTCAGCATTTTGAGACTCACCCGGCGCTACCGCGCTTCGGTACTGACCGGTTTTGCTTGCCCGATAGCCTACTGCCCTCTGAAATGTCCTCGCGTAAAAACATCGTCAGAAAAAACAAGAAGTTGATTGTTTGTTTCACCGAGAAGGCTGCGGCTCCAGGTTCGTCACCTCTCGCTAGTCCTCAGTCATTTTCATGTAGTAACATGGACCAATGAATTCCAGCGGAACGGATGATGCCCTGTCTGTTTTTGTTGATGTGCGCCCTCGCTTGTTTGGCATTGCCTATCGAATGCTTGGCAGTGCTGTTGAAGCCGAAGATATTGTCCAGGACGCATGGATGCGATGGCAGACTACGGATCGGAGTGTCGTGCAAAACGCTCCTGCATTCCTCGTAACAACTACAACACGATTGGCAATTAACGTCGCCCAATCTGCTCGGTCTCGGCGCGAAACCTACGTTGGACCATGGCTACCCGAACCTGTCGACACAACGGCCGATCCCAGGCTGGGCGCTGAACGAAGTGAGGCCCTGGAGTTTGCCATCCTTTTGCTCCTTGAAAAGCTCACACCGACAGAGCGTGCCGCGTACGTTTTGCGTGAGGCTTTTGACTACCCCTATGAAGAAATTGCTGCAATCCTTCATGTGACTGAGGGAAACAGCCGTCAACTGGTAACACGCGCTCGAAAACACATTTCAGATGGTCGCGTAAAGCCAGTCAGTCCTCTGGAACGGACACGTCTGCTCAATGCTTTTATTGCCGCCGCTAAGAAGGGCGATCTGGAAACACTCGAAGGTCTCTTTGCCGAGGACGTTGTCTCGTATTCCGATGGCGGCGGCATGGTCCGCGCAGCGCGGACACCAGTTGTTGGTCGCGCCCGGGTCGCGAAATTTATCGCCTCTGTTGCCCCACATTTTTGGACCGGGGTCACCGTCGCCACAACTGAAGCTAATTCCCAACCTTGCGTGGTCATCTCACGCGACGGAGCCAGGGTCGGGCTTACAACGATAGATGCATCGGCGGACGGGATTTCACGGATCATGTGGATGATGCGACCCAGTAAACTCGCAGCCGTCTCTCCCGCATAAAAATCACCAACAGACAATCGCACGTTTCTTGTCACACTTAGCCCTCGTACCTGGTCTCGCAAGTACAAAGCCGAATTGGCAAATGACGAGAAAGGCAAGGTTTGATGATGAAGAAACTTTTTGT
>DASROI010000500.1:0-2906 GCA_035646955.1 Pyrinomonadaceae bacterium | reverse complement strand
CAGACCCGCAGTGGGAAGTTTTAACGGTCTCGACACGCCCGAAGTGCGAGCCCTGATCGCTCGCGGGAGGTACGACGCAGTCGTAGTAAATGGATGGCATTTTCGTAGTGCGTGGCAAGCCATGTTTGCATGCTGGCGTAGTCGCACTCCGGTATTGATGCGCAGTGATTCCCATTTACGGTCAGGCAGGTCGACGGTCAAAAGAGCACTCAAGTGGCCACTCTATCAGTCATTCATTCCCAGGCTTGATGGTTGTCTGGCAACTGGTAAGTGGTCCCGAGATTACTTTCTTCACTACGGAGCCAAACCGGAGCGTGTGTTCGTAGTACCACACTCGGTCGACATCGATTATTTCTCAAACAGGGCAGCCGAGTTCCAGGCAAAACGCGACGAACTGCGAGCGAGGTGGAACATTTCACCACTCGACTTTACCTTTCTTTTCGCGGGAAAGTTTGTCGAGAAAAAGCGTCCCCTCGATTTCGTTCGCGCGGTCGCCGGTGCCGCGGCCAAAAGAACTTCAGTTAAAGGACTGATGATCGGAGACGGGCCATTGCGCGAGGAGTGTGAAACCGCGGCTCGATCAATGAATGCTCCAATCACGTTTGCCGGTTTTTTGAATCAGTCTGAAATGGCCCAGGCTTATGTGGCAGCGGACGCTTTGATACTACCATCGGACGGCGGCGAGACGTGGGGCCTGGTCGTAAACGAAGCTATGAGTTGTGGTCTACCATGTATCGTCAGCGATCACGTCGGTTGTGGTCCCGATCTGATACAACCTGGTCTAACCGGCGATATTTTCCCGCTCAGTGATGTCAGTAGGCTGACCGAATTGATCCTTGCTTATGCAGCTCGCGGAAATGAGATCGAGCAGATGCGAGCTAAGGTGCGCGCAACTACTTCCCAGTTTTCCGTGCGCACTACTGTTAACAGTTTGTTGGAAGCCATCGCGGTAGTTAAGAAGAGTTTCCTCGCATGAGTTACTTAGTTCCCAAACAATATACCTACCTGAATGTTGCGCGAAACCTTCTACCGCCCCTGACTTTTACCTGTCTGCTGTGGATGACGAGTATCAATCCAGTGAATCTCTGGCAGCTCGCACTTTGCGTCGCCCTGTTGGTAATACCCTGGTCATCATACGTCCGTTGGCAACGGCAAAATGACAACGAGCTCCCGGTATTTGCAATGCTTTCCCTGATGTACTGGCTTTATTACGCAGTCGCTCTCTTTTGGGGAGACCTCACGATCCGAATGGCGCGCTTTGTCTTTGCCCATGAGTCTTCTCCAAAGTTTCTATCTCTTGCTCTGGTAATGTGCCTGGTCGGGATAACTTCTCTGTGGATTGGCATGAAAAGTCGAATCGGTCGACGACTTGTCCCACGTAGCACTCCGTACCTGAGCGAGAAGCGCGGACAGCGAAATTATCTTCGTGCAGTTTTAGTAGCAAGCGCCTTGCTGGGTGTATTTGAACCGTCGACGTACGTCCTTGGTGAAGGTGGTCGGCAGCTGATAAGCCTGGCGATGTCCTTTATTCCACTGCTCGCGTTCACGTTGATGTTTCGACTCTATCTACGGCGGGAAGCAACTCAATTAGACAAGCTGCTGGTGTTTGGATTTCTCATGGTACGTCTGGTCGTTGGGCTCTCGTCAGGATGGCTGGCTAATGCAGCGTCGATCATGATCATCTGTGCCGCAGCCTACATCGCTGAGCGACACAAGATTCCACGGCTGGCAGTGATGACCGTTTTGTTGTTCACGCTTTTTTTCCAGGTAGGTAAAGAGGAGTTCCGCAATGTCTACTGGTATCAACAATCACCGACACAGGCAACGCAGCTCGATCGCGTTTCGTTCTGGGTGAATGCTTCGCTGGAAAAGTGGCAAACCGCTTTGAGTGATCCATCTGGAGCTGACTTTCGTGAACTACTGAACAAGAGCGTCTCGCGCGTCTCTCTCCTGGCCCAATCGGCCAACGTTCTCGAGCAAACTCCGGATGCTGTTCCTTATCAATATGGACAACTCTATAGCTATTTAGTGATCACGTTCATCCCCAGATTTGTGTGGCCCGAAAAACCTTCTGTTAGCGAAGCAAATCGTTTCTATCAGGTCGCCTACGGTCTGACTGCGGAGGAAGATCTCAACAACGTCGCTATCGGCGTTGGAATCCTCACGGAGTCGTTCATCAGTTTCGGCTGGCTCGGCGTGATCGGAATAATGTTCTTAGTAGGGATCTTTTTCGACTTTTATCAAACAGCCTTCTTGAGCAAAACATCGGGAGTGCTGATGACCAGCCTGGGGATTGCTCTACTGCCGCAGATGTTGGGAATTGAATCGCAAATGGCTGCGTATGTTGGCGGAATTCTGCAACAAGTTGCGCTAAGCCTGCTGGTATTCATGCCGATCATCAAATGGCGTCGAGCCCGCCCAGTCAGATTCCGCACGATGCCGGGCAGTCATGCAGACCAAACATCAACCGCGATAGCTTTGAATGCAGGGGCCAGGACATGATCGAGAAAGAACGACACCCCCAACTCGTCCGGAGTTTGCAAAAGGAAAATAAGACCTGGTGGACTCTTAACCCGATGAGTTACGACTGGCACGGATCAAACGGATATGAGGAAGGCTCGGCCGAGTTTTTTAGGGAGATTGACCGTCGGTTTTTCAGTTCGTCGCCCTTGTTTGAAGGCTCGAAACCTTTCGGTCGGTTTATCCCTTTCCCGGAACTGAAGGGGAAGCGCGCACTCGAAATTGGTTGTGGTCTTGGTTCTCATTCGCAGTTACTCGCCGAAGCGGGCTGCCAGCTCAGTTCAATTGATCTCACCAGCCGTGCAGTTGCGCTGACAAAAGGCCGGTTGAAGCTGAATGAGCTTCCCGGTGAAGTGCTCGAGATGGATGGCGAGAATATGACTTTC
>DASROI010000499.1:0-10402 GCA_035646955.1 Pyrinomonadaceae bacterium | reverse complement strand
CGATCTTCCGTCCAACCTTCTGAAAAAGATTCAAAGGTTGGATCCTTTTTCAAGAAGACTGGAAGAATCTTGAAGAAGCCCTTCAAATTCTAGACTTATGAAACTCACTTGATGATGGCTGCAACGAACTTCACAGATCTCGAGTATTTGTCGGATAAGCCGCTGCCCTCATCTTCTCCTCTCACAATGTCACCCGCGACGCTGTAGTTCTTTATCTTATTGCTGCTGCTCTCCTGATACTGAGACGGGTGAAATCGAACCCACATGCCATTGTCATCAATGACATATTCCAGACCGCGCAACTTTTCGCCTTCCAGTAGTGTTGCCGACCTAATCTCTTCCGCAATCTGATCGTCGGGTATAGGCTGATCAGTAAGCAAAATAACCAGTGACTCAGTGCTGAAACGCACAGCACGTCCCGCATATGCATACTTCACTTCAACTGTTTGACCCCGCGCAGTGTAACTGCCACTCGCCTGACCGACCTGCAACTCACCCGGTTGAGCTTTCGGGGTGCTTGGTGTCGGCGACGCGGCTGACACTCCTGGTGAATCAATTGGAACAGGACTCGATGCGGCTGGTGGTGATGCCGGCTTTTTGGCCAGACAAGCTCCAAATAGGACCACGACTATGAGCAAAGTTGGAAACCGAAATATTTTCATATCAGAGCTCCTTGGGAGACAGTGCTTTCGCATGGCGTGCGGATGCTATCACTGGTTGATTACTAACGTCAGCACTTTATCTATCTTTCTATGATTAAAGCTGGTCGATTCTGACAGCTATCGCAGGCAAACCAATCTATGAAACGTTGTCCTCAGTGCCAGTTCATCTATTTAAATTCTGACGAATGGTGTGATTTCGATCAGACGCCGCTGGTGTCGATTGACGACGAGACGGTTGAAGCGGCCATCAACACCAACTCGTCAAACAGAAGCTCGAGTGATCCTGCTCCACACGCAAATTTCAACCCTCACTCCAAGCAGTTAATTCCAATCTTAGCCGCGGTGTTGCTGCTGATGATTGGATTGGGAATGGGTGGTCTTTACCTCGTAGTAAAAATGCGGTCTAACCAACGAGGTGTAGTTACCGAGACCAGGCCAGTGCCGGCGCCAACTGCTCAGCCTCAAACGCCGCCAACTTTCCCTGCTTCAATTGTTCAGTCGACTCCGGAACCGACGCCGAAAGTGAGTCCGACTCCAACTCCAACTCGGAGCCCAAGTCGGGCGGCCGTGAGTAATGGACCAGTTTCTACGACTGGTGTAAGTAACAACGCTAAGAATGGCAAGCCCGTAATTCTGTTAACGAGTGGTGGCAGAATTGAAGCTGATCAAGTTTGGCGCGCCAAGGAAGGTATCTGGTATCGTCGCGATGGAGTTGTAACATTGCTGAAGAAGGAGAGGGTCAGGACGATAGTGGGGCAGTAGGAGTGTAAGTCTTTGAGCTTTGATCTTCAGCCTTTAATCCTTGACCTTTGATCTTTAGTTCAGCGATAAATAGGGTTTCGAAGACCTAAGGCCCAAAATCCTAAGACCAAATTGCGGACCATCCAATGAAACTCTCCAGCTCTCTACTCGCTTTAGTGCTGCTTTTCGCAGCGTGTGTCTCGTGCCGATTAGCCGAAAGCTTAAGCGGCGACAAAAACGCGGGCACCGTCAGCTCTCTCTGGCCGGACGTGCCACCCTTTCAAGGCGCGACCAAAGCTGACCTGGAAATTCCCCTGGGCGCCCGTTTAGCTATCCGTGCGGCCATGCGAGGCAAGATGAATTTCATCTCATTCAGGACCGACAAAACCGCACAGGAAGTAAAAGACTTCTACACACCCGAGCGCATGAAAACCACGGGATGGATCGCAAACGACAAAGGTTGCGTCGGCGACACTGAAGATACAAAGAACCACGGAGCGTTCTGTGCCTTTTCAAAGAAAGACGGACAAAAGGAAGATGGGTTGGCCATCGTGATTGCTCAGGACGAACCCGGCAGGTCTACAAACATCTTTTATGCTCGTTTTGATCTGAGCAAAGAGTCGAATTGAATTAGCCTTGCGCTCCAAAATCATTGCGCTCACAGGTCGAGAGTGATATTGGTTTCATCACACAACCAACCTGAGCAATGCCACTGGAGTGTTTTTATGGCTACAGATTCAAATTCACGAAGCGATAGCGATACCCTCGAACTTTTACCTCCTCAGTGGTTCTTTCCAGCACTCAATCTACCTACATCGGGCATTCGCGTAGATATTGCAGGCGCGAGCCATCAAGGTCACAAACGAAAAAATAACGAAGACCATTACCTGGCCCTACGCTTCCAACGATCATTGGAAACACTCTCGACAAATATTCAAGAAGGCCACCTAAGCGACGCCTTCGAAGAAACAGGTTACGGAATGGTGGTGGCTGACGGAATGGGAGGAATGGCGGGCGGCGAGGTTGCCAGCCGAATGGCACTGTGCAAACTGATCGAACTGGTCGTCAATACACCTGACTGGTTTATGAGGTTTAGCGAACCAGAGGATGTCGTCAAATTAACGCAACGCATTACTCAGCGTTTTCACCAGATCGATGAAGCCATCAAAGCTCAAACAAAGGTTGAGCCTTCGCTTTTGGGAATGGGTACAACGCTCACTCTCGGTGTATCACTGGGAAGTCATCTCTTCGTGGGCCACATTGGCGATTCACGTGCATACTTAATGCGCGAAGACAAGATGCACCAACTCACCAGTGACCACACGCTGGCTCAAGCGCTAATCGATGCGGGCATTACGAGACCGGAAGATCCGACTACTCGCACAACCCGGCACGTACTCACCGCCGCACTTGGAGCAATAACAAAGGGTACCGAGCCTCAAGTTCAACGAGTCGACATCAAAACCGGCGACCAGGTGTTGCTGTGTACCGATGGACTCACTGAAATGGTTCCTGACGAGAAGATTTCATCAATACTAAGCTCGACCGGAAGCAGCGAGAGCGCCTGCCAGGAGTTAATCACTGCGGCACTCGATGGCGGAGGCCGCGACAACATCACTGTAGTGCTCGCCCGATACGGTGAATGATCTGCGGCATTTGAATTTGCCTTTTGTGTGTGATCACCTCGACGTTAGTCACCGTCACAGGCGAAAGCAGTAAATCCAAACCTTGATAATCGAGGTCCTTGATGAGAAACCCACATGCTCGCAACCTCTGCACCTTCTTGAGCGTTTTCGCGGTCGTACTAGCAACTTTCATAGCATCGCAAAACGTTAACGCGGCGCCACAAGCGACTTCCGAAAATCGATCCGCGACGAATTCGCCCGGCGGACAGGTACAGAGTTGTGATGAAGTGAGAAGTAGTTTGCAACGTCTGAATCAGGAAATGCCACGACTACGTAAGCGACTGGCAGAACTGGAAAAGGATCGGCAGATTAATACAATTCAGGATATGTTGACGAAAGAGGAGCAGCGCGGCGAGGGCTTGCAATTACATCTGATTGAGATCGCCGAAAAGGAAGAGCCTTTACAAGCGCGGATGGACCAACTTAACCAGAACATGAAACCAGAACGAATCGAAGGCCTCATGGCCGGAGTTGGTTCAGTCCATCCTGAAGAAGCTCGCGAAGAGCTTCGTCGCCGCATTATCAATGAACGTTCGAGAGTTCAAATGCAACTGGAACTTTTGCGTCAGGACAAGATGCGGACCCTTGCGTCACTGCGAACGACAGATGAGGCGATTCAGCGGTTGAAAATCAAGCTAACGGATGCAATCAAAGAATAACTCTCAGGTTTGCTTGGCCGCCACAAATTTGATTGAAACCGTTCGACTGCCGGACTTTGCGTCGATATTCAATTTATCGATCGACTTTCCATCAGGGCGAAGGAACAACTTTCCGCTTCCCGTCGCATTGCCGGCAACAACACCACCTGTAATCTCGAGATTGATACCCTGATCAGGAGTATCGTTCGCAGTCCAGCGACCTTTCGCGGTCAATTGCAAATCGCAATAGAACGTAAACTCAGCCTCGCCATTTTCCTTCAACACCACCATCACCGAATATATCGTCAGTTTATCGACGCCGGTGCTGATGGTTCCCTTACCTTTGGCGGTAGAATTTAGCGACTCGATTTTTTGAGCACTAGCCATACTGCTAATTGCCAGCACAATTAGCACGGCGCAAATAAATGTTGAGAGACTGCGGCTCAAGGGTTTCCATCCTTTCCTGGTTCGGACCAATTCAAACGCGAAGCAGCAATTCAGGAACGAAATGCGTGTAACGAGTGTTTCGAAGACTTGGGCTAGATAATTTACAGGTTATCCCCGGGATGCGGAAGGGTAATATTTCCTACTGGCGTTTCAGGGGTCTGCACACCTTGACCGCAATGAATGGGGTGGTCATGGCGCAATGTTTAAGCGCGACCGGTCTAAACAGTTTCACGGTTGCTCTTCGATTTTCGCTCTCAGCACCAAATGGGCGAAAAGCAAAATGACCAAACACTGAACAAATTCCCCTGTAGGGCAAACACCTATACGCGGACGAGCAAATCCCCTACACAAAAATCATAGTTCGGTCGCTTGCGAGACTTGTCGTGGGCCTTCAAACTCTCGTCTTTTCCATGCGAGTGGAGGAAGCGGTAGATTTGAAGGAATTGAAAATTGTAATTGCAGATGATTCGCCTGTCGTAAGAGAACATCTCAAGCGCGCGCTAGCCCAGGTCGAAGGGTGCTCGCTTGTTGGCATGGCTGTTGATGGCGCCGAAGCGATCAACATGGTGCGAGCTCTCAGACCCGACATTGTAGTCTTAGACATTGCGATGCCTCACCGAAGCGGCATCGATGCTCTCAAGGAAATAAGACGCGAGGATTCCGAAATTGTGATCATTATGTTCACAGCGGACCCTTCAGTTGTGCTTCGCGACGTTTGTCTCGAAGCGGGCGCGAATTTCTATCTCGACAAGTCCCAGCTACAGGAACTCATAGACATTTGCGAAGAGCGCTTTTCCGTTGTCTAACAACGGTATCTCGCCATTGAAATTGCGTTAGCCTCCCTTACCTGCGAGAAAGGGGTTAGCGCCACGCTGGGTGCCTGCGTACGTTTGAAGGGGACAACGCGGGCACCTGGCGCAGTTTACAGAACCGGGAGCGCAGCGACTGCATGCCTCCTAATTCCACCTGTAAGTTTGCCGCACTCACTTCGCTCGCGCCTCTGTCCATCATCTCCCAACTCTCTGCTTCTTATGCTAATCTGGCGCGCTACGGGCCATGACCATAAGACTCGTCAGCTCAGTTTCGGTGTTTTTCCTCATCTGTTCCGGTTTCCTCGTCTTTCACTCAACCGCTCAAGTACCAACTCTTCCCATTCCACTGTTCGATTCGTTAAGACTGGACCAGGGCTA
Organism: Pyrinomonadaceae bacterium; assembly: GCA_035646955.1. Taxonomy (GTDB): domain Bacteria; phylum Acidobacteriota; class Blastocatellia; order Pyrinomonadales; family Pyrinomonadaceae; genus PSRF01. The sequence goes on along the minus strand of DASROI010000499.1, from coordinate 5,039 downwards.
TCTCGAAGCTGCCGGCTCCCAGTTAAACTTGAAGTTGGTCAGATCGTCGCAAACTGTTGCTGGACTGGCAGCGAAAACTGATGACTCGTTCGATTTCACCCCCGCCGACCGCTTGAACAAAAGAGCGGCAAATGGCTTTCATCATTTGGGCGATTTGATACTTCGACTGCGTCTCGCAAATTCAACTCAATGGAAGGACTACGACACGAGCGCTGACCGCAAGCCGATCAAACCGGAGCCTACGCAACCCGGTGCAATTGCGATCGCCGATCTATCTCCGACACTTCCAGCAGATATCCCAGTAATAGCCAGGTTGTTAATCCAACAACCGGCAAAATTGCCGTCGGTCGGAACCTACCAACCGACAAGGTCCTTCATTAAAGAACGCAATGCTTTTACGATTCGACTTTCCCAAGGAACGACATCCCTGGAACTAAGCGATCGTTAGGCACAATCAGAGTCGATCAAACTTTATTGGACTTTTTAGGTCGCACAATTTGAATTTAACGAGTCACTGCCTTATTCTCTCGCGAAATCGAGTCTCAGCTGACGGTTCTATCAGCGGCATTACTTTTACATTCAGTTATGAACATAAATCTCGGGACCGAGTGGGTAATCGACGCCAACGGATGTAGCGACATCGCGTTAGCAGATCTCGCTCAAATGCAAACGGTTTTTGCGCGTATTATCAACGAGCTCGAATTGCACGTTATTGGAGAAATCTCCTGGCATCAGTTTTCGTCGACCGGAGGCATCAGCGGCCTGGCACTTCTCTCAGAGTCACATCTGACTTGCCATACCTACCCTGAATTTGGCGCCGCGACTTTCAATCTATACTGCTGTCGCAAGCGTGCTTCCTGGCAGTGGGACAGTTCGCTCAAAGAGATGTTGGGTGCAAAAGAAGTGACCGTGCGCATCCTCGAGAGAGTTACTAACGGCACTCTCGCAACGTCAAACGAGTTGGTTACCCAGACTGGATAACTCGGACATGATTTCCAAAATCGCACAGCTGCGGAGAATTACCAGATGAGCACCCTGGTAGCAAACTGCCCAGCCTGCGGCGCCCAGATCCAATTTAAGAGTGGCCAATCTATCGTCGTAATTTGCGAGTACTGCCATTCGGCCGTTGCTCGAACTGATAGGGATCTTAAGGATCTCGGGAAAGTGGCTGAGCTGGTCGAGACGGGCTCGCCACTCGACGTAGGCGTTCGTGGAACATGGAAGGATGTTAACTTCGAGCTGACCGGACGCGCCCAGTTGGGCCACGAGATGGGCGGACAGTGGGATGAGTGGTACGCGACATTTTCCAATGGTTGGCTCGGTTGGTTGGCAGAAGCTCAAGGTCGTTTCTACCTAACGTTTCAATATCCGCCTCCAGAGAATGCTCAACTCCCTCAGTTTGATCAGTTGCAACTGGGCCAATCAATTCAGGGATTGCCTACGCAGGCTCCGATGATCGTGGCTGAGACAGGACGGGCCACAGCACTGGGCGCCAAAGGTGAGATTCCATATCTCCTTACTCCCCGCGAGACTTACTACTATGCAGACCTGTCAGGACCTGACGGCGCGTTCGGAACCCTCGATTACAATGAATCGCCTCCGCTAATCTTTCTCGGCCATCAAGTTACGCTGGCTGAGATTGGGATCACCGCGACCCGAGCCCCCGAACGTGCCGAACGACAAGTCGGCGCAGCACAACTGAACTGTCCTAATTGCGGTGGACCGTTAGAACTCCGGGCACCCGATAAAACAGAGCGCGTCACGTGTCCAAACTGTAACTCCCTACTCGACGTCAACGAGGGACAGCTTAAATTTCTAAAGGCCCTGGAAGCCAACTGGTTCCAGCCGGTCATTCCTATCGGTTCAACGGGCGATGTACCCGAAGGAAAGATGACCATCATCGGCGCTATGGCCCGTAGCGTTACTATCGAGGGAACGCAGTACTTCTGGGGCGAATACTTACTCTACAACCCGCAGATCGGTTTTCGCTGGTTGGTCCATAGTGACAATCACTGGAACTACGTTCGAGCTTTGCCTCCCGGTGACATAACTGAGTCAGCAAAGAGTGCAAGCTATCACGGTGGTCACTACCGGATCTTTCAGGATGCAACTGCCAGGGTTGAAGTAGTACTCGGCGAGTTTTACTGGAAGGTTGAAACTGGTGAGAGTGTGCGCGGCGTCGACTACGTTAGCGCACCCTACATGCTGTCGAAAGAAGTTTCGACTGTTTACATTTCGGATCCCAATGACCCCCAGGGAACACCACGCGCTACAGGAGAGATCAACTGGTCCCTTGGTACTTACGCGACTGTGCCTCAAATTGAAAAGGCGTTCGGTGTCAGTGGTCTTCCTCGCCCTTCGAATATCGCGCCGAACCAACCGTATCGTTACAAGTGGATCTACAAGTACTGGGGATTATTGCTTGGAATTCTGTTGATCATGGGAGTTGTGACCCTGGTAACTTCAGGCTCAGGCCGGCAAGTCTATTCGCAAAATGTAAATTTTCAGGCGTTACCAAATGAGGACGGGACGCAGGTTTTCTTCAGTGAACCATTCGAACTGGCCGGACGACGCAACATCAGGATTTCCGCAGACGCACCTGTCGATAACACGTGGCTCTATTTGGAGGGCGATCTGATTAATGACGAGACGGGAGTGGTCCAGTCTTTCCCGATTGATATCTCCTATTACCATGGAGTTGAGGACGGCGAATCATGGACCGAAGGCAGCCAAAGTGATTCAGCCTATACATCGTCAATGCCGGCGGGAAGATATGTGCTGAGACTTGAAGCTCAGTGGGAAAAGTGGCAACAACCGGCTTCGCTGTCTGTAAAGGTTGAGCAGAATGTCATGCATGGTATTAACTTCATTCTGGCTCTCATAATCTTGTCCATACTTCCGGTGATCATGATGATCTATCACATAAATTTTGAACGCCGGCGATGGTCTGAGAGTATGTTTGGTGGCGGCAGTAGCAGTTCAGATGATGATTAACGGGCTGCGCGATAAGGAGGCACTCGATTGCTAAAAACGATCTACACAGTGTTTGGAAGCGGCGTGCTTATTCTCTACACCGTTTCGGCGCTACTAGGCTGGGAAATTGGAGGCTTTTCTCGACATCAGCTTCCGCCTGACGCGAGACAGAACGGTTACCGGTCCTTCCACTTCTGGCATTACGGCTTACACGGAGGAAAATGATGCAGGTTCATTTTTTGGTTAGCATGTTTGGCTTAATCGTACCGCTCGAGGGATTAATTCCCATCCTGGTAACGACTCTGGTGTTTGTCTTACTTGGCTTAATCGTCTTTGCGTTGGCGTTTCTGGTCATTGCTAAATCGACCCCGTTTTCAGTACGCAAAGAGATTGAAGAAGACCAGAATATTGCCCTGGCGATTGTAATCGCGTCAGTGATTCTTGGTAGTGCCTTGATTATCGCTGCCGCGATTCACGGCTAGTCTGAACAACTTCGAGTTTCAAAGCGTGCGCCACTCCGGACGACGCTGATCATTTCGCTCGATATGTTGTCACGTTGTTTTGAGATCTGAATTGAGTTTATCAACTCAACAACATATCGACATGACTCGCCCGCCCTTACTCTTTCTAAACGTACTTATCGTTGCGACGTGTGGATTGATCTACGAACTGCTCGCGGGCACGCTCGCCAGCTACGTCCTGGGAGACTCGGTTACGCAGTTCTCCTTGATAATTGGCATCTATTTGTTCGCGATGGGTGTTGGTTCGTGGCTGTCGAGATTTATCGACAAGCAATTGGCGCGACGGTTCGTTGATATTGAATTGGCAGTGGCCGTTCTAGGTGGTTTTTCAGCGCCGCTACTCTTTCTCACTTTTGCTCGAGTCAGTTACTTCTATCCAGTCCTCTACTTTGTTGTGTTTGCCATCGGAGTATTTGTCGGATTGGAGATTCCGCTGTTACTCCGGATCCTCAAAGACCAGCTCGATTTTAAAGAGCTGGTCTCGCGAGTGCTTGCCTTTGACTACATTGGCGCACTGCTCGCTTCGATCCTGTTCCCAATTCTCTTTGTGCCTCGCCTGGGCCTGGTTCGAACGTCATTGATCTTTGGGATGCTTAATGCGGGCGTTGCACTGTGGGGAACATGGTTGTTGCGACCGATCATCAGCGGGTCTGTGCTTGGATTGCGATTGCGGGCTGGAATCGTGATAGTGCTATTGCTAATCGGTCTGGTCAAAGCAAACAAACTGACGTCGCTCGCTGAAGACGAAATGTTTGCGGACGAGATCGTCTACTCAAAAGATACGCCTTATCAAAGGATCGTCGTGACCAGGGGCCGCGCGGGCTTCCAGTTGTTCTTGAATGGAAATCTCCAATTTAGTTCAACTGATGAGTACCGTTATCACGAAGCGCTGGTCCATCCGCCAATGTTGCTCTCAGGAAATCCAAAACGAGTACTTGTTCTTGGTGGAGGCGACGGTCTCGCGTTACGCGAAATCTTAAAGTATCCGTCAGTCGAACAGGTCACGCTCGTGGACCTCGATCCCGACATGACCAAGCTTTCCAGCCGTTTCCCACTGCTGGCTAATTTGAACCAGCATTCATTCGAGGACAAACGAGTTCACGTCATCAACGACGACGCGATGATCTGGCTAGAGTCAACTAACGAACAACCATTCGATGCGGCAATCGTCGACTTTCCTGATCCGAATTCTTACGCCCTGGGCAAACTCTACACGACCAGATTTTATCGATTATTGAGGAACCGGTTGACTGATACGGCCGGCATGAGTGTGCAGTCAACTTCCCCGTTGTTCGCTCGCACTTCTTACTGGTGCATTATGCGTACTATCGAGGCAGCAGGCTTCACGGTCAAACCTTACTACACGGCCGTTCCATCGTTCGGGTTATGGGGTTACGCACTTGCGCGCCGCACACCTTTCGAAATTCCACGAAATCCGCCGGCGGAACTTAAGTTTCTCGACGACCAAACGCTCACGTCGATGTTCAATCTCTCAACCGACATTGGGCCAGTGCCCGTCGAAATAAACCGGCTCGACAACCAGGT
>DASROI010000498.1:0-3307 GCA_035646955.1 Pyrinomonadaceae bacterium | reverse complement strand
CGGCGCCGGGCCGCCGCACTCCAAGGCGATCAGACTTTAGTTGGCGCCAAACCTTTGTCGGTATTCAGTGGTGAAAGTTGTCGCGGCTGCTGCCGGCAAAACAAACTTGCTCCACGAGTAGCAGACATAATTGTCAAACTTGCGAGGGTTAGAACGAAGAAGTAAGTAAGGTTTCGATCTCTTAGAGTTTGCATCATAGTCTCAAATTCTCTTAAGGCGAGTGTTAGCGCTTGTTACGAAGCACTCATCCGGTTACGGTTATCTGAGCCCCTCATCTACACTGCCCAACCTCTTCTGCCGGACCGCGTGCGTCCTCGCGGGCCAACTTCCCACACCAGCACCTTAGCGCGCACGGTGAAAGTCTCAAAGCCAATGGGACCATCGAACTGATCACCCTGTAGCGCTTGTTACGAAACACTCATCCGGTCACGGTTATCTGAGCCCCTCATCTACACTGCCCAACCTCTTCTGCCTTTTTGAAAGGACTAGTTCTCTGCTCAGCCAATCCGTGGCCCCGTCGATTCAAAACATTCTGAACATACTTCGATCAGGCGGATGTCACATTTCGAGCGCTTGCGGTGTTAATGAAACAAAAGACGGGAGTCGGAGCAGTCTGTTCCAATAGCCAAACGGAGATCCTCTAGATCGGCGCTAAGGGAGTGTGACATGACAAATCTCTTTCAGGATGCTCGTTACAGCTTTCGGATGCTGTTGAAGCACAAAGGCTTTACTGTGGTTGCAGCCCTAACCCTGGCTCTGGGCATCGGCGCAAACACGGCGATGTTTAGCGTCCTAAATACTTTTCTCTTTCGCGCGCTCCCCTATCAAGACTCATCCCAGTTGGTACGTGTATTACGAACTTCGCCGCATTCGCAGAGTTGGCCGCATTCAATTGCCAACTTCCTTGACCAGCGTGAAAAGAATTCAGTGTTTGAAAAGATGGCAGCTTACAACTTTGTCAGTCGCAATCTGGTTGAGCAGGGACAAATGGCAGAACGATTGGTTGGACTCGCAGGAACTGCTGACTTTTTTCCACTACTGGGTGTAGCGCCCGCGCGAGGTCGTGTTTTTAATCCGGAAGAATTCGAGCCTGGCGCCGACAGCGTTATTGTGCTGAGCGATAGATTTTGGACGCGTCGCTTTGGCAGCGATCCCAACATCGTGGGACGCACTGTGCAACTCGATGGAAAGACTGTGAAGATTGCCGGCGTAATGCCTCCCGGTTTTGATCACCCAATCCTTTGGGGCACGGTTGATTTCTGGCAACCACTGACCTTCAACGCGGAGCAACGAAAAAATCGCGGCAATAACTTTCTCTCGGCATTTGCGCGTTTGAAACCAGGCGTATCGATCGAGCAAGCCCAGCAGAGTATGGTGACGCTGGCCGCCAACATCGGGAAAGAAAACTCCTCGAACGCGGGCGAGAGTTTGCGACTTGAGCCACTTCAGCGGTCCATGTCAGATGACATCGGCAGAAAGGTGATGTGGTTCACGTTTGGGCTTGCCGGCTTCGTCTTGCTCATTGCCTGTGCGAACCTCGCAAACCTGCAGCTGGTTCGCACGGCCGCACGCTCACGAGAACTCGCGGTTCGTGCCGCATTGGGTGCCGGTAGATTACGACTGCTGCGACAGTCGCTGACGGAAAGCGTTGTAGTGGCCCTTCTCGGTGGCGCGCTTAGTCTTGCCCTTGCATTGTGGGGCGTGCGGTTTATTAGCAAGTATCTCTTCGCCGATTTGCCTGGAGCGAACGTAACCCTTGATTTGAAGGTTTTTGGTTTCGCTCTTTTCTGTTCGCTGTTGACTGGGGTGCTATTTGGAACTTTGCCCGCGTGGTTGGCCTCACGTGTTGATATTAATCATGCACTACGAGATAACTCGCGCGGCTCGACAGCGGGTCGTTCGCAACATCGATTGCGGCACACGCTAATAGTCGGTGAGGTTGCCTTCGCGATGGTGTTGCTCGCCGCCGCCGGCCTGTTTCTTCGCGGTCTGCAGCGCTTTATGAATACTGATCCGGGTTGGCAAGTTGATGGATTAGTAACAGCGCAGGTTAGCTTGCGGGGTGAAAAATATGCAAAGGACGAGCAACGGGTAGCGTTCTTGTCAGAACTGGAGAACCGGCTCAAGACTTTGCCGGGCGTGCAACAGGTGGCGATCGGTAGTTCCCAACCGGTGTTTGGTTTCAATAGTAGTAGTTCGTTTCTAGTTGAGGGCCAACCAGAGCCTCCACCTGAGCAATATCCTGAAATGTTCTACGAACCCGCCAGCGTTGATTATTTTGACGCTTACGGCGCGCACCTGCTGAAGGGACGCGCTTTCAACAGTGCGGATCTTGCCGACAAAACAAAGGTCGTAATCGTGAACGATACGATGGCCCGTCATTACTGGCCCAACGAAAATCCGATCGGCAAGCGGATCAGTGATACTGGTAAGCAGAAGGAGTATTACGAAGTTGTCGGCGTTGTCAGCGACATGGCATTTCCTGGTAGTCTTGGCGAGCCGTACACGCGTTATGAAGCGTTCCTGCCGTTGGCACAAATCGCTCCGGCGTATCTAACGCTCGCGTTCCGCACGCCGCTGAAGTCGGAGGCTATCGAGAAAGAATTACGAACTGCTGTCGCCGGACTCGATCCCAGTCTACCGGTTTACCGAGTACGCAGCGCACGCAACGCGGTGGACCAGGGCCTCGGAAATATTTCGCTGCTGGGAAATCTGTTGGGTGCCTTTGCAACATTGGGACTCGTGCTCTCCGCGATTGGAATCTATGGAGTCATCTCGTACACAGTGGTCCAACGTACCAGCGAATTCGGAATTCGGCTTGCGCTAGGCGCACAAGGACGAGACGTACTCTGGTTGGTATTGCGAAAAGGCGCAATGTTGATCTTGATGGGCGCTCTGATTGGCAGCGCCGGTGCTTACGCCGTCAGCAAGCTTCTGATCGCCGCGATCCCGTCTCTTCCGACCCGCGATCCAATTACACTGGTGACAACGACTTTTGTCCTGATTGTAATTGGCCTCGTTGCCTGTTACCTCCCTGCACGCCGCGCCACCAAAGTTGATCCGCTGGTAGCGCTACGTTACGAATGAAGTGTTTTGAAGTGCCGACCAACAATCACAACTAAGGCATCTTCACATCTCGAATCCACAGTTAGCGTCTGCGTCACTCAGAGGTTCTGTGCGCCTTTCTCAACCAAAGGTAGGACTTATTTTGGTTGTAAGAGCAGCATCGCGGAGATACGCCGAGAACCGCAGAGTGACGCAGAGATTGAGCAAGGGAATAAAGAGCCACTAAAACTGGTATTAATCT
>DASROI010000497.1:0-11486 GCA_035646955.1 Pyrinomonadaceae bacterium | reverse complement strand
TTCGGGAACAGTGCACGAATCTGTGAATCGATCAGCGAAAGATTCGCACGCACGAACACGTCAAACACGAGGAACTGGCCACCGGTCTGCTCCCATGCGATAAAGTTGACTTGGCCGAAGCCTTTTCCGTTGACGAGTACCTGATCAGGGGTAACTAAAACTGCTTCTGCAATCTCGGGGTTCGAGACTGAAAATCTGCCAACCGGTCTATCGAAATTGATCACGCGCGACTGTCCCACCAGAACATTCACTGCGATCGATTCCTTGTTATTAGTAAAGGACGCCTTGTAGGAATTCTCCTGGGCGTAGGTAACGACGTTGCCAAGAATCACAATCAACGATGCGAGTACTAAACCTACTCGTCGTGATATTGGGGAACGGCTCTGCATGATCTTTTGCTCCTTCTTCTTTCTTTCGCTCGATGTGAGCCCAGCTTCAAAATGTGGTTAGGGAAACTCGACGTTGCGCTTCTTGGCGCCCTCGATCATTTCGACTTGTTTGCGAGGTGCCGGCGGCTCTGTGGGAGCGGCCGCCGGTTTGGGTTCTCTCTGCACCTGGACGCGACGAACTGGCTTTGGATCGGCCTTCGGCTGTTCGCTCTTCATCGAACCAGGATCTGGAACGGGAGTAGCGCGTTCACCTGAAAGCAGGCCTCGCTTGTTAACGCCGGGTGTTTCTTCGTCGCCCTGGTCTATCTGACTGCGCATGACCAGCTGCAACTTCCCTTCGTTGGTAGCGAGTGCCAGTTTCTCAGCCTGCTCCGGGGTAACCTGGAGCGTGACAGCTTTCACGCTGTTGGCTTCGCGTTCATTTTCTGGTTTGTCGATGTTCTGACCATTGGCCAGGACCCTTATGTTCTGCAGGACGATTTTTGAAATCGGATCCTGCATTCCTGAACCTTCCCTGGGATCGATCACAACGACGACGTCCACGAGAGTGCCAGGCATGATGAAGCCGGAAATTCCTGCCGCATCGTCAACCTTAACGGTCATTGCTCGATAGCCTTCCGGAATGACGGCTGAAAGACCTGCCGCTGTACCTTCCGGCGCGAGACGCGATTCGGTAATCGGTTCGCGAGCTCCGACGTTAGCAATCACTACGCGACCGGCGAGTTTCTCAATCGAATCGAACGCTCCATCAGGGGTTGATTCCTTGGGAAACTGGACCACCATAATCTGCTCAGGAATGATTTTGGTTCCGAGGGGAATGGCTACCTTGGCAACCGCAACCTTGCTGAGATTCTTTGTGTAGGCTTGAGCACTTGATAAGTACTTGCTGACTGAGACAGCCGCGAGAACTCCAAAAATCAGTGCTCCTACTAGGACTAGGAAAAAGCGTTTGTTTCGCATGGGATACTCTCCGTTTCCAATCGGTCTGAAGCTAAAGTTGGCGCTTACTTGTTTTACGGATGAAAAATTGCGGTCGCGATAATTGCGCCAATCGTGATAGCCGCACCGTAGGGGATAGTGAGTTTACGGTCCGCCGGTATAGCGAACTTCGGCATTTGCCAGCCTGGTAATAAGCCAACCAGTATCTGAAGCACTCTATGCATCGTCGTGGTGAATATTCCGGATCTGATAACTGAAACGAGGGCGAGTAATCCGCCTGTCAGGACCACGATCAGAAAAGCCGGCAAGACAAGATGCGCTCCGATCACCGAACCGATCGCAGCAAACAACTTGACGTCACCCGCGCCCATGCCTCCGAAAACGTGCAACATGAACATCAACAGAAATGCGAGTACGCAACCTCCCAGACTACTAACCGCACCGGACACACCGGCAAAGTAGACATTCACGGTCAGACCGCTGATTAAGGTTGCAAGTACGAATGGATTTGGAATACGGCGATACCGCACGTCGTAATAAATGATTAGTACGGCGAGCGGGATCAAAAACACTTCGTAGACAGTGGCTGTTGGACTAAGCATGCCTGACTCTGAGAATTTAAATTTTCAAGAAAGAGGATGGGGTTCTGAATTGTGGAAAGGTGGTGGCGCACCTTTGAATTTCGCTTCAAGGTGCGCCAGCCATCATCTGCATATTCACTTTGGCATTTACTGAATGTAGCCAGCCAAGGTGTTAATACGAGTTGCGATATTCGTCCCGAGGAGCTGGAAAGCCGCCACTGCCGCTAGTGCTACTAGAGCTGCTGCCACGGCATACTCGGATAGTTCGAGCCCGGTTTCATCTCTGAAGAATTTCCTGACCATGGTCCGTTCCTCCTTTCGACGGCTTAGATTCGCGTGCAGCAATTAGCCAGCAGCGCACCTGCCCTGTCGAGGTAATCTGCGCTTACTGAATCTTGCCGGCCAATTCGTTGATTTTGATACCGATGTTGGTACCCAGAAGTTGGAAAGCGGCGACGCAAGCCAACGCCACGAGGGCTGCGGCAACTGCGTATTCAGAAAGTTCAAGACCTGTCTCATCGCGTAAGAATCTCTTAATCATCGTTTTGCTCCTTTAAGCTGTTAGTTATGCGTTAGTGCTGCGGCGGGTAGACCACGTGATGCTCTCAGACGGACCATTCACTGGGTTGACTTTTACTGTTGACGGCGGAATAGCCCTGGCCGTGCGGCGGCCGAAGCCGTTGATTCCGCTTAGCACAGCACCAGTAAGAGTCAGCAACACCAACAGCATCGTGTTGCCCTGAACTCCCGCTGTCTTCACGCTAACCAACATGGCCAGTGCGAGAACCGGTGACAGGACTACGAGCATTGCTGCTGATGCCAGATTTTTTGTGGTGTTTGTCTTCATAGCTTGAGTCGTCTACTCGACCAATTGAGGCGATGGCTTATGCCTCGCGACATACATCCCATTAACAAGGGGCGTGCCATGAGGGAATGCTATGAATATGAGCTTTTCACCCTATCTTGACTTGGGTTTTGTAGCCTGCGGTTGACAAGTCGCTGGACCAGGGTTGTGGATAACAGTTGGACCAGCAATGAGAAATGGTGAAGTTGTTGGGCTTTGATTGATGTCGCCCGGAGTTTACAAGTTCAAGTGCTGTCACAACCTTCCAGTTGACGACTGGCGAACAGTAACCACAGCCCAAACTAAAAAAGCATCCGAGCAAAGCTCGAATGCCCGTTAGGCCACTCATACTTAGACGCAATCAGGCGCGAAACTGCATGCCCGGCTCCTCTTCTTCCTGCAGAAAGTCTCCTACATCAATAGCCAACCGCTTTAACTTCTTATAAAGAGTCTGCCTGGAACCAAGGCCCAGGGCCTCACTCGTTTTAGCTACATTGCAATCATGACGTTTGAGCGTTTCAGTGATGACCCGTCGTTCATAACTCTCCAGCAAGTCATCGAGGCTCTCCGCTCCGGATTGAACGGCACCCTTTAAGTCGGGCCTGACACGCGAACTGATATTTTCAGGACGAATATAACCATCGTCATCAGCGTACAACACTAAACGCTCCATCTCAGCCGCGAGCTCGCGAACGTTACCGGGCCAATCATAGGTTTCCAGTAATTGGATCGCCTCCCAGGTAATTCCAGAAATATTCCGCTCGTTCTTCCTTGAATACAACGTGATGAAGTGCGAGATCAGCGTTGAAATGTCCTCTGGTCGTTCTCGGAGAGGCGGCACTTTTACCGTGAGCGTTGCAATCCGGTAATAGAGGTCCTCTCTGAAGAGCTTTTCTTTTACGAGTTGCTCAAGGTCTTTGTGAGTCGCTGCAAGTACTCTGACATTGACTTTCCGCGGTGCCCTGTCGCCCAGGATGTGAATCTCGCCTTCTTGCAGGAACCTCAAAAGCTTGGGTTGAAGCGCCAGAGGCAAATCGCCTATCTCATCAAGAAACAAAGTTCCGTTCTCAGCTGCCCGGATTAGTCCAATTTGATCTGATGAAGCACCAGTGAACGTCCCTTTGCGATGACCGAACAACATGCTTTCGATCAATTCGGCAGGAACAGCCGAACAGTTGAAAGGAACAAACTCGCTTTCTGATCGGCGACTGATTCGGTGAATGGCCCTGGCGATCAACTCCTTGCCAGTGCCTGACTCGCCTGTAACAAGGACTGTCGAATCCGAGTCTTTTATACGTTCAACATTTCTCGCGACTTCCGACATGGCCTTACTACTGAAGACCATTCCAGGAAGAGCATTGACAATCACCCGGCTGGTCGGCGCTTTTGAACCAGGCGGCGGCGAACTTAGCTGGTGCGAGTGGGCCATGTGAGCCACATCACCCAGGGCGTTCAGCTCTTTAGCCTGGCTCTCATTAAGCGGACGCACACACCTGCCATAAAGAACTGCGCCATCTCTCAGCGTAGTCGGCAAAGCTAGCAATAGACAGATCGCGATGTCGCCGACACTTGCTGGAATAGGTCTACCATTACTTGCCAGCGCGTCGGTGACTGCTTTCTTTCCTTCAGCTAATTCTTCTTCCTGCAATCCTTCGGCCCACCGCAGATTCGGTTTGCCGTCGACGGACATGGCCCAGATCGACAAACCATAAGTCGGCGCAGTGGCCTCAACCATCAGGCTCATTTTGATCAGAGCCTCATACAGCATGTCGGGTCCGCCATTGGCGGCCTCACATACATTCCGAATGATTGAGCTAATAGGTAGTTGTTGGGAAGTAGGCTCGGCGATTTCCGCGCCGGGACTAAGCAGCGAAGAGTCAGACATCTTCACCTATCCTTCGGGTTCTTTTAAAGCGTTGATCCAGTGAGTGAGAGTCTGAATCTGATTGAGTCGGGACAAGCGGTTCCGATCCGGGGTTGGCGACGGCTCCCGTCACCGTTTCACCCGCACCACTATCGAGTCTAAGGGTCGTCCCTTTCGACTGTCAACAAGTTTTAACTGCTGGAGCTCGGTTACTTGGAGGCTCGATTCAGGTTTGGATTTCCGTTCGCCGCCTGTTCGCCAATTTTTACGCTTAAGCGCTGTTAGTTCAAGTAAATGTTCAACTTACGCAGTTAAAGCATTGAGGAGAAATATCTTTACACGCTTAAGCACCGATGCTACAGTCCGGCCACCTCACCGCTAAGTTATTGATTTGACAACAGATTGGGAAACGCAGAAGTACATTTCCTTGGGGCCGAGTTTCAAGGATATCGACTATCTTGTGGGGAAACCCACGATACCAGGTTAAGCAGCCTCTTAATTATTAAAGTATGACTATCCACTTTGGAACATCTGGTTGGCGAGCCGTCATCGCGGACGAATTCACGTTCGCCGCCGTTCGCCGGGTTACCGAAGCGATCTGTCTACAATTTGGCTCGGACACGGCTGCTCAACCGATGATTGTCGCGCATGACAGCCGGTTTTTAGGAGAGCACTTCTCCGATCAGTGCGCGCAAATAGTTCATGAACATGGATTTAGCGCACTACGTTGCGTCGGGCCAACGCCAACTCCGGCAGTTTCCCATGCAATCAGAGCAAATAAGGCCGTATGCGGAATCAATTTTACGGCCTCGCATAATCCTCCAGAATATAACGGGATGAAGCTCTCAACTGCTGACGGAGCTCCGGCGCTTCCCGCCGTTACCCAGAAGCTGGAGTCGATTCTGGCGAGCGGAGAGTCAAAAACAAATCAGGTTAGTAAGGCTGGAAAGACCGAGGATCACGACCCGCGTCAGGCTTATCTCGCCGATCTTAAGGACAAAATTCGCTTTGACGTAATCGCGAAGGCGAATGCCAGGTATGCCTATGACCCAATGTGGGGCACCGGTCGCGGATACCTCGATGGAGTTCTAAGGGAACATGGCTTAGTTGTTACTACTATCCACGACTGGCGCGATGTCCTGTTCGGTGGACGGGCGCCCGAGCCGGAAGAAAGTCATTTGGACGAACTTCGGAAGGTCGTTAGTGAGCAAAAATGCGTCTTGGGACTAGCTACAGACGGTGATTCAGACCGTTTCGGTGTAATCGATTCGAATGGTCAGTTCATTACTCCTAATCAGCTAATTGCTGTTCTTTTCGACTATTTAGCTGAATCTCGAAACTGGTCAGGCGGAGTCGCTCGTTCGGTAGCCACGTCTCATCTGGTTGATCGGGTGGCGAAAATGCGTGGCTTGCCGGTTTACGAGACGCCAGTTGGCTTTAAATATATTGGGGAGCTGATCAATGAAGACAAAATCATTCTTGGCGGCGAAGAGTCAGCAGGGCTGTCGATCAAAGGTCACTACCCGGAGAAAGATGGCGTCCTTGCGTGTTTGCTTGCAGCGGAGGCAGTTGCTGCGCGCAACGCGTCCCTGACAGAACAACTCGATGCATTGTTTCAAAAAACAGGTGGACGGTTGGAGTCCGGCAGAATTGGTGTGCAGTTGACTCCCGAGCTCATGCCTGTACTCGCAGAAAAATTGAAAGAAGAGCCCGCTTCAATTGGTGGGAAAACAATCAAGTCAATCAATCGAATTGATGGACTAAAACTAATCTTTGAGGACGGTTCATGGCTGTTGGTGCGTCCGTCGGGTACTGAACCCCTGGTACGTATTTACGCGGAATCAGAATCGCAAAAGAACATGGAGGTGCTACTTGAGCAGGGTCGCAAATACTTACTGGGTTGATGAGAGGATCAAGGCACAACGAGTGATGCCGCGCGCTGCCTCTCTGGGGTCAATGCAACAAATATCGATTGATTTAATCGGTACCAAAACCGAGATCCGTCGCAGGGGCGGAATAATCCCGTCATGGGTCGTTTTCGGGATGGTTCTTCTGGCCACACTGGCTGTTTGCGTAACGGTGAACATGCGTACGCGCACGGAAGTGCGAGTAGCCGCTGAACAGTATTCAGTGATGCAAACCGACGTTGAGTCGTTACGAAGCGTCAATCAGACGCTCAAATCAGAGATTGACAGATTGCGGACTGACCCGCGGGCCATCGAAACTGCCGCACGTGCAAAACTAAACATGGTGCGCGCCAACGAGTTCGTCATTCCGGTCGAATAGACATGAGCAAGATTCACATGAAAAAGGATTTTGAAATTTCCATGCCTGCCAAAGCCTGCCCTTAGATTTCCCGCAAGATTCCACGCAACCGGATTCCCTCCGTGTTGGCGCGGCTGTGACTGCCATCGCAGCCGCGCTCCCCTCTTAAAGAAAAGCAGATGTCAATGGTTCAGTTTGGTCTTTGATCTTTGGACTTTGGTCTTTGGACTTTGGTCTTTGACGTAAAGCTCGTCGCTCGAGCACTTAACGTACCTAGCGAGACTCAGTGGTGTTTTGTGTGATTTCCTGTGGTTTAGTGGATCCTGTTTTTGGTCACACGCGATCCACGCTTCACACCAAATCAGACGAAAGAAACGAATATCGCTTTTCATTCTGGGAATTGCGCACAGCAGACAGAGCAACCAAAACTGCAGCTATTACTTCAGCGGACAACTCTGGTTGACTTTAAAAAAACCCGTACCCTAATATCAAATTCTGCAGAAATTTTTGCGAATCAGAAACGAGGTTCAATGCCCGAAACCAAGGAAGATCAATCGCTAATCAGCACTGAAGTGGAGCGATGGGAAAAAGAGACTCTGAATCCAGTTCTCGAAAAGCGACCAGAGCGAAAGCAGAGCTTTCAAACTGTGTCGCTCGAAGAGGTTGATCGCCTCTACACACCAGCTGACGTTGAAAAGATCGACTTCCGAAAAGATATCTCCTTCCCTGGCGAATTCCCCTATACGAGGGGTATACATCCCACCGGATACCGCGGAAGACTGTGGACCATGCGACAGTTTGCCGGCTTCAGTACTCCCGAAGAGACAAACGCACGGTTCAAGTATCTCCTGGCCCAGGGACAAACCGGACTTTCCGTTGCCTACGACTTGCCAACCCTCATGGGTTATGACGCCGATTCGCCCTTGAGCGAAGGCGAAGTCGGTAAGTGTGGTGTTGCAGTCTCGTCATTGGCAGATATGGAAATCTTGTTTGACGGAATTCCCCTCGAAGACGTAACGGTATCGCAAACCATCAACGCACCCGCATCGGTATTACTTGCGATGTACCTGGTCGTTGCGGAAAAGCAGGGTGCAGACTGGAAAAAGATTTCGGGCACTCTTCAAAACGATATTCTGAAGGAGTACATCGCGCAAAAGGAGTGGATCTATCCCATTAAGCCGGCGATGAAACTGGTGGTCGACACTTTTCAGTTTTGCACCACCGAAGTGCCGCGCTACAACCCAGTCTCTGTCAGCGGGTACCACATTCGCGAGGCAGGCGCTACAGCAGCTCAAGAACTTGCCTTTACGCTGCGCGACGGAATTGAATATGTGGCCTGGGGTGTCGCTGCGGGCCTCGACGTGGATGAATTTGTCCCGCGAATTTCGTTCTTCTTTAACGCCCACAATGATTTCTTTGAGGAGATAGCGAAATACCGTGCAGCAAGGCGTATCTGGGCTCGAGAGGTAAAAAACAGGTTTGGTAGCGAGAGCCCCCGAACACTCCAACTTCGGTTCCACACTCAAACAGCCGGCGTTTCGTTAACGGTGCAACAGCCGCTAAACAATATTGTAAGAGTCGCGGTCCAAGCGCTAGCCGGCGTTCTTGGAGGCACTCAGAGTCTTCATACTGACGCCTATGATGAAGCTCTTGCGCTGCCCACCGATCGGGCGGCGTTGATTGCGTTGAGAACCCAACAGATCATCGCCGAGGAGACCGGAGTCGTTAATACTGTCGATCCACTTGGCGGGTCATACTATCTGGAAGCACTGACCGACAAGATGGAGGAAGAAGCACTCAACTATTTTCGCAAGATTGATGCTATGGGTGGAATGGTTTCGGCGATTGAGAAGGGATTCCCACAACGCGAGATTCAGGATTCTGCTTACCAGTATCAGAAAGCAGTTGAGCGAGGCGAACAAGTAATTGTGGGTGTCAATAAATATACAATGACCGATGAACCATCAGAAGTTCCCATCCTGGTCATCGACGAATCAGTTCGCACACATCAGGTAGATCGACTCGATGAGGTTCGTGCCCGCCGTGATAACGGAGCAGTCGCAAATTCACTCGAGAAATTAAAACAAGCGGCTCGGGATCACGAGAACACAATGGCAGCCACCATCGAAGCAGTACGCTCTTACGCTACCTTGGGCGAGATCTGTTCGGCGCTGACAGATGTTTACGGGATCTACGAGGAGCCCGCCTTCTAAACCTTCTGCTGGAAGGTCAAAGTCCCAACCGACGACGCCTGGCGCTCAGGTCAATGAGTCGAGCAATACTACGGTACCGAGACGAAGCGACCGGATGCCACGCTCAACAATGAAACTTGTACAGCAAAATTGAGTGTGGCATCCCGGTCGCTTCGCTCGCGGTACTGTATTGACCCTGTTTAGTTCCGGCAAACAGACTGTTGAGGTTAGAATGCATGCATGAGCCAACGCAAAATTCGAGTCTTAGTGGCCAAACCAGGTCTTGATGGTCACGATCGTGGGGCAAAGGTGATTGCTCGAGCCCTACGCGATGCAGGGATGGAAGTGATTTACACCGGTCTTCGCCAAACACCTGAAATGATCGCGGCGGCAGCTTTGCAGGAGGATGTGGATGCGGTCGGCGTTTCAATACTCAGTGGCGCTCACAACACGCTCTGTCCCCGGATCATCTCACTGTTACGAGAAAAAGGCCTCGACAACTGTCTGGTGCTTGTCGGTGGAATAGTTCCTCAGGAAGACCTTCCGAAACTAAAAGAAGCTGGTGTTGCAGAAGTGTTTCTGCCAGGTACTTCAACGGAAGACATCGTCACCTTCTTGAGACAAAACGTAAAACCTCGAGAATGAACATCACCGACGAATCTGCGGCGATAGTCTTAGAGGAAGTAGACCAAATCGCGATCGTTCGATTCAATCAGCCTCGACAACGTAATCCTCTTTCTCTAGCGGTTCTCGATGAACTGGAGGAGATCCTTAGCAACCTTTTCAACCGGGTTGAGATTCGTGGAATCATATTTACCGGCACTGACAACGTGTTTCTCTCGGGTGCCGACATTCGGGAACTTCACACACTATCACCGGCTGCAGCACTTGATTTCTCAAAGCGCGGCCAGCAATTGATGCAGAAAATTTCTGAAGCCCGTCACGTGGTGATCGCCGCGATCAATGGTTTTTGCATGGGAGGAGGATTGGATTTCGCTTTAGCCTGCCATATCAGAGTCGGATCATCGCAAGCTGTTTTCGCTCATCCCGGAGCACGCTTGGGAATCATCACAGGCTGGGGCGGAACACAACGGTTACCAGGATTGATTGGAAAGAACAATGCACTTGAAATGTTTTTAACCGCGAAACACCTTACAAGTCACGACGCAATGAGACTCGGATTAATTACTGGAATTCACGATCCGGTCCTGGCAGGAGCAGTTCAATTAGTCCAGAAGACAACATCCGGAAATTCCTCTGAACTTACTCTCTAACTGCTGATCAACGCATTAGTGTCTGTTGACGTCGAGAATTTTGTCCTGATAGATCACGGCAAACAATTCCTTCGCTTTTTCATAATTCACTAACTTTAGCGCCCGGTATTGTTCAAGCGCCAAACCTCGTTCGCCCCGTTCAAGGTAGATTATGGCAAGGTTTCTGTAAGCGACGGCGAGATCTGGTTTGAGTTGGATCACGTGCTTGTATAGCTCGACGGCTTGTTTCTGACGGCCCAACCTGCTTTTCAGATAAGCAAGATTGTAAATGGCCTCTGCGCTATCTGGTCTTAAACGAATCGCCTCCTCCAAAGCTTCTATTGCCAGATCGTTTTGAGCATTTGAAGTGTAGGCCGTCCCAAGATTATTAAACGCGGCGAAGTAATCAGGTTTGAGATGTAGAGCTTTCTGGTACTCATCGACTGCTTCATTGAATCGACTCACCTCAGCGTACAAAAAGCCAAGATTATTATGAAATTCTGGCGACGAAGCCTCCAAACGCACCGCATGCTGAAGAGAGTCAATGGCCTCAGCCGACTGACCCATTTTGAAATAGAGGAAGCCTAAATTGTTGTAGCCGCCTGCGAGATTTGGATTTATGCGGATCGCCTGCCTGCAAAAATCGATGGCCTCCTCGTAGCGACCTAACATTCCGTACGCATACCCTAGCTCATTGAGCGATTCAGCATACTCAGGCTTAAGGCTAAGCGACTTCATCAACGATGGAATTGCATCGGAGAAGGCCTGCGCCTTGTTGTAAGCCACACCAAGCGAACGATAGGCGTCTGCATAGTTTGGATTAATCGCCAGCGCTAGCTTTAGTTCCTCGATTGAGGCCCGAAAGTGGCCCTGAGTCTGATAGATACACGCTAGATTGTAGTGAATGGGGGCCACTCCCGGCTGGATAGTGATCGCTCGCTTCAATAATTCAATTGCTTTGGCATATTCATGAGACGCAACATAACTAATCGCCTGGTTGTTAAGGGTAAGAGCTTCTTCCTCGTTAAGATCGGGTTGGCGGGTAACGTTGTCAAAGGCAAAGGCATGGGTGGACAGTGAGACAAGTAGAGCCAGCGCCGACAGTAGAAGACTTTTGCGGTAGAACATACAACCTCTCCATAGTGCATTTGACTTACAT
>DASROI010000496.1:0-8943 GCA_035646955.1 Pyrinomonadaceae bacterium | reverse complement strand
AGATTGCGGTGTACTTAAGGGGCGTGGAACATCCCCACACGCTGTCCAACGCGCGAAGGCCGAAGAGGTTTTAAAAGGCTATGCAAGAGCACGATGGCAGACAACAATTCAACATCACAGAACGCCTGGAAGATTTGCGTCGTGAGCATGAAGCGCTCCGCTGGGAAGGATCATTTCGCGACTACTTCGAACTAGTCGCCCAGAATCCAAAGATCGCCCAGCTGTCCCACGGAAGAGTCAACGATATGGTCCATGCGGCCGGCGTTGAACGTCTTAACGAGGGAACTCAACACGAAATCCTTTCCTACAATTTCTTTTCCAACGAGCTATATGGCATTGAAGAGCCGATCGCCAAGATTGTCGAATACTTCAAGTCAGCGGCCCAGCGTCTGGAAGTGCGTAAGCGCATCCTTTTGCTTATGGGACCAGTTGGCGGCGGTAAGTCGACCATCGTCATGATGCTCAAACGCGGATTGGAAGATTGGACGAGAACGGATGGCGGAGCAGTCTATGCAATCAAGGATTGCCCGATGCACGAGGAACCGCTGCACTTGATTCCTCATCAACTGCGCGCCGAAGTTGAGAAACACTACGGAATATATATCGAAGGCGATCTCTGTCCTCAATGTCGTTACGCGTTGGACAAGACTTATCACGGGCGTCACGAAGATGTCCGCGTACATCGAGTCTCGTTTTCGGAAAAGGAACGAGTCGGCATTGGAACTTTTTCTCCCAGCGATCCGAAATCACAGGACATCACGGAACTTACGGGCTCAATCGACCTTTCGACCATTGGTGAGGTTGGTGTTGAGTCTGATCCGCGCGCTTACCGCTTTGACGGTGAGCTAAACATCGCCAACCGCGGCCTGATGGAGTTCGTGGAAATGCTTAAGGTCGACGAGAAGTTTCTCTACAGCCTGCTGACGCTTTCCCAGGAACAGAGCATAAAAACTGGCCGATTTGCGATGATTTACGCCGACGAGGTAATCCTGTCGCACTCGAATGAAAACGAGTACATCGCTTTCGCCGGCAATCGGAAATCTGAAGCGCTGCAGGACCGCATTATTCTGGTCCGCGTTCCCTATAACCTGCGTGTCTCCCAGGAAGAACGAATTTACGACAAGCTACTACACCAGTCAGAAGCGCTACGCAATGTCCACCTCGCTCCGAACACGCTTCGAGTGGCTGCCATGTTTGCGGTCATGACGCGACTCGAAGAACCAAAACGGCAGAACGTCGACATCGTCAAGAAGATGAAGCTTTACGATGGTGAAGACGTTGAAGGCTACAAGTCGAAGGACGTTCGTGAGCTTAAAGAAGAGACTATTCGTGAAGGCATGGACGGCATCTCTCCGCGATACATCATCAATCGTCTTTCAAGCGCGCTCGTACGCGATGGCGTAACCTGTATCAACCCCATCGACGCTCTGCGCGCGATCAAAGATGGATTTGAACAACACACCGGCATCAGCAGCGAGCAGCGAGAACGTTATCTAAATATGATCTCGCTCGCCCGCAAGGAATACGACGAACTCGCTAAGATTGAAGTACAACGCGCTTTCGTCTATTCGTTCGAAGAGATGGCCCGCACAATGTGCAATAACTATCTCGACAACGTTGAAGCGTTTTGCAACAAGGAGCGGATCAAGGATCCCATCACCGAAGAGGAGATGGAGCCTGACGAGCAGTTGATGCGCTCGATCGAAGAGCAGATCGGCATCTCTGAAAATGCGAAGAACACTTTCAGACAGGAAATTCTGATTCGCATCTCATCCTACGCTCGAAAGGGTAAACCTTTTGAGTACAACTCACACGAGCGTCTAAAAGAAGCCATCGAGAAAAAGATCTTCTCCGACTTGAAAGATGTCGTAAAAATTACGACCTCTGCTAAAACCCCTGATCCGGATCAACTCCGTCGCATTAACGAAGTGGTCGATCGTTTGGTGAAGGACCACGGATATTGCCCGGTCTGTGCCAATGAATTACTGACTTACGTCGGGACTCTGCTCTCGCGGTAAGGTATCGGGTTCTCTCGAGTAAAGCGCCCGCGCTCCTTCTGGTGCGCGGGCGTTATAATAAACGGGCATGAAGAAACGTTACTGGATCGCCGGCACGGCAACCACCGCAGCAGCTGTAGCTGTTGCTGCTAAGCTCCTCCTCCGTCCTCGTGATGCAGATTGGCATAGAAACCGGGACATCATCTTCCATTCGGATTACTCGCGGTTCATCGAAGTGGATGGCGTAGAAATGCACTATCAGGAGGCGGGAGAGCCGAGCAATCCGACCGTCGTTCTAATTCACGGATTTGCTTCGTCGACCTTTGTCTGGAGCAAAGTGTTTTTGGAACTGGCCAAGTCAGGGTTGAGAGTTATCGCCGTTGATTTGCTTGGCTTCGGCTACTCAGCCAAGCCGAAGAATGGTGAATACACGATAGCCGGACAAGCAAAGCTACTTCGACGGTTGTTAGATCGCCTGCGAATAGATCGAGCCACAATTGTGGGAAGCTCTTACGGTGGCGCTGTAGCAGCAACGTGCGCCCTCAATTACCCTGAGAGCGTCGACAAGCTGATATTGGTTGGTACTGTAAACAACAACCGTCCACTCGATTTTGCTCTGATGCGAGTATTCAGTTCGCGAGTAGTAGGTGACGTTGTGTCGCCATTGCTCCTTAGTTCTCGCAGACTGCTCCGCCAACGAATGAAGCGTGTTTATGATCGCCACGCATGGGTTCTCGATGAGAGACGGGTGGATGCTCGTTTTTTTCCATTACGAGCGGCTCGCACGCAACGCGCGCTCATTCGCACCGTGAGAGGCTGGGACGCGGAACGAATCTCAAGGGATGCGCATCTAATACAACAGCCGACCCTGCTTCTGTGGGGTGATAATGATGTGGAAATTCCCCTGGCAGATGGTGAGAGGCTTCATAGCGAGATCCCCAATTCCAGGTTATTGGTCTTTCTCAATTGCGGTCACTTGCCACACGAAGAGTATCCAGCTGCTTTTACTTCAATCGTAAGTAATTTTGTCCTGGGTGGTCCAACAGCTATTGAAATGGCAACAATATGATGCTCGGATCAATTTTAGCTTTTGCGGTTCGTAGGGGCGTCCCTCCGTGGATGCCCCACTCCGCTGCGTCTACCAATCAACGATGGGGGCTAACGAAGCCCTACCTATCAAAACTCTCGGTGCTTATTTTTCTCTTAGCGATCTTTGGCCACGCGAACGCTCAACAGGGCTTACCACAATACAGTTCACTGACGGGACACTGCGAAGGAACTATTTACAAAAGCAGCCAAATAATGAGCGACCATGTCGCCAAAATCAGAAACAGAACTCTGCCTGCTATGACTCAAGAAGCTCTAAGTGACGGCAGTAACGGAACAGTAATAATAGAAGCCGTTTTATGCCGAGATGGTCGGATAACAGACTTAGAGGTGCTTCAAGATTTGCCTAACGGTCTTACGCAGGAGGCTATTCGATCTGTACTTGGTATCGAATTCACACCCGCCGAAATTAATTTTCACAGTGTTTCTCAGAAGATGCGTTTCGAGTTTTCATTTAATGATCACAAGTCAGGCATCATCAGTCGGCGAGAAGCTGAAGGAAAAAGCATCCGGAGCATCGAGGTCGTTGGCAATCGAAGATTACGAGCAAGCGAGATAATCCGACTGCTTAAAACAGAACCTGGCGATCGATATAGCGAGGAGCAGGCAAAGCAGGACATGGCCTCCTTGCTTTCTACGGGTTACTTCAATCCACGCGGTACAAGCGTTACAACAGAAGTTGGACCAGATGGCGACGTCACGGTCATTTTTGAAGTTCAGGAGATGCCCCTCATCTCAGAGGTGCGTTTTGAAGGACTTGAAAAAGTAACATCGTCGCAAATACTTTCGGCTTTACAAAATGAAAATATCGAGCTCAGGCCGGGCGCGGTTTATGACCTGAGCAAGATCAAGACCGTCACGAGTACTATCGAAAGAGTGTTGGAAAAAAGCGGACAGAAAGCAGCCCGGGTTGAACTCCGTACCGAACAGACTTCCTTTGATCGTGTCTCCCTAACATTTGTCATCAGCCACCAATAGACATGCAGCCAGTAGTTCAGTTTTAAGGTGATTTGCCATGTCAATACAACGCAATGACTGGTCGCTACAACGCAAAGGCATAATCGACCAGGAGCGCCACAAGGATCGGGTCAAGGAAGCAATTCGCAAAAACCTTGGCTCAATAGTTTCAAACGAGGCCATCATCCTCTCTGACGGCAAACGGACCGTCAAAGTTCCTATCAAGGCCCTCGACGAATACAAGTTTCGATTTAATTATCAGAAGGGAAAGCACGTCGGACAAGGTGATGGCAAGACGCGTGTCGGCGATGTGATTGGTCGTGAGAGTCGACCTGGTTCCGGCAGTGGATCGGGTCAAGCGGGTCAGGACGGCGGCGTTGATTATTACGAAGCTGAGGTCAATATCGACGAGATTGCTGCTCTCATATTTGAAGATCTGCAACTGCCCTACCTGGAGGAAAAGGCAAAGAAATCGGTTCAATCGCGCAAGACACAGTTCAATGAGATTCGTCGCACTGGAGTCATTGCGAATCTCGACAAACGTCGCATGATTCTCGAGAACATTCGCCGCAACGCGCGCGAGGGTAATCCGCGATTCGGGGACATCAAGAAGGAAGACCTGCGTTTCAAGACGTGGGAAGAAGTGATGCGTTACGAATCGAACGCAGTCGTCATTGCAATGATCGACGTGTCCGGCTCAATGGGTGAGTTCAAAAAATACATCGCACGGAGTTTTTACTTCTGGATGGTCCGATTCCTCAGAACTAAGTACGACAACGTAGACATCGTCTTCATCTCGCATCACACTGAAGCTAAAGAAGTTACGGAAGAACAATTCTTTACTCAGGGTGAGTCGGGTGGCACCGTTGTTTCGTCCGCTTATCAACTCGCTCTCGAGATAATTAAGCAACGGTATCGTCCGGCAGATTGGAACATTTATCCTTTTCATTTTTCAGATGGCGACAATTACTACTCGGATAATGAGGAAGCGGTACGACTGGCAGACGAATTAATTACCACCTGTAATCTGTTTGGATACGGGGAGATTGGCGAAGAAGGTTCGTCGAGTTATCGGCGCTCTTCGGGTGCGCTGCTCTCGATTTTTGGTGATCGCCTGAAGAACAAAGATCGCTTTGCGGGCGTGCGAATCGACGATAAGGAAGACGTCTACCCCGCACTGAAGCAGTTTTTCGGAAAGCGAGGAGTTGAAACGCCGTCATAGGCAGGAGCCCATAGGTCCTATTGGTCCTATAAAAACTCTTTTCTTATGGAAGACAAAGAAATCAAAGATCTGGAAAAGGCAGTCGAGCAGATCTGGGAAGTGGCCCAACGCTTTGGTCTCGATCCATACCCGACTAACTTTGAGATTGTGCCGGCGCTCGTCATGTATGAAGTGGGATCTTATGCGCTACCCGGTCGCTATTCACACTGGACCTTTGGCAAAGCGTATCACCGAATGAAGACGATGTACGATTTCGGGCTTTCAAAGATCTACGAAGTCGTGATCAATACCAACCCTTCGTATGGCTTCCTGCTGGAGACCAATAGTCCTATCCAAAACAAGA
Organism: Pyrinomonadaceae bacterium; assembly: GCA_035646955.1. Lineage (GTDB taxonomy): Bacteria > Acidobacteriota > Blastocatellia > Pyrinomonadales > Pyrinomonadaceae > PSRF01. Next base: position 3,317 of record DASROI010000496.1, on the reverse strand, counting down.
TGGTAATCGCCCACGTCCTGGGCCACGTCGATTTCTTCAAAAACAATCTTTATTTTTCAAAGACGAACCGCCGGATGGTTGAGAGTGTTTCGACTCATGCGCAGCGAATGATGGAGTATGAGTTCAAGCACGGACGTAAGACTGTGGAGCGTTTTCTCGATTCAGTTCTGGCTATCGAGGAACATATTGATCCCTACTTTTTCATCAAACGCGATTTGACACCGGCAGAAGAAAAACGACGGGCCGAGCAACGACCCAAGGATGGCCGTTACGATGACCTCTGGCTGCTAGACAGAGAGGCTCGAGAAGCAAGACTCGCTAAAGAACCTAAATCTGATGATCACGAACATGGCCCACGCGAACGTTTGCCGGAAAAAGACTTGCTGTTCTACATCATGAAGAATTCGCCGGGGCTCGCCGGCTGGCAACGTGATGCAATTGCTATGGTGCACGAGGAGATGGAGTACTTTGTGCCGCAGATGCAGACCAAGATTATGAATGAAGGTTGGGCCAGTATTTGGCATGCTCGAATCATGCGAGAACTCGACCTCTCGGACAATGACCACATCGAGTTCGCAAATTTGCATTCGGGAGTCGTCTCTCCGCAAAAAGGACAACTCAATCCTTACTACCTGGGCTACAAGATCTACGAGGACATCGAGCGGCGCTGGAATGAGCCTTCAAATGACGAGCGAGAACGCCTGGGACGTACCGGAAATCAGGGTCGAGAGAAGATCTTTGAAGTTCGAGAACTTGAAAATGACGTTTCCTTTCTCCGCAACTACCTGACCGAGGAATTATGCGAAGAGCTCGACCTGTTTGTCTTCGAATTGGTTGACGAAGAAGAGTGGACCATCACTGAAAAGCGTTGGGAGCGGGTGCGCGATCAGTTGGTCGCTAACATGACTAACTTTGGCTTTCCTTATCTCGAAGTTCAGGACGGAGACTACAATGGCAATCGTGAGCTATACCTGAAACATCGCTATGAGGGAACTGAACTTGAAATGCGTTACGGCCGCAAAGCACTCGAGCATGTCTACACTCTCTGGGGCCGTCCAGTGCACCTTGAGACGGTGGTCGACGACGAATCAACAGTTCTGCACTTCAACGGAGACGAACATACCGAAGATTAGTGGCCGGCGGGAGCGTTCCAACAACGACGCCCCCTCATCTCGGTAGACCCTCGCCGGCCATTCGTATTATTCTCCACCTTGAACCAGCCCTAACCGGCTTCTCGACCAGTTACCTTCTAACCCGTTTCTGAGGCTCCGTCTCGTGCACTCAACGAGTTATACACCGCTGTTTCGCTTTCTTTTTTTGTTGGCGTTGGCCTCATTCAGCGCATCCGCCTCGTTAGGCAAGGGTTCTTTTTCGGTTAAACCCGCGCCTTCGTGGGTTCGTACTGTCGTGCCAAACACCGAGGTGGAAGGTTCTCAACAAACCGCCACGAGCTCATCTCAGCTGCTCAGCGATGAACAAACCAGGGTTGGAAACAATGGTTCAGTGGAACGCTACTATCACTATGTGACTCGAGTAGACGGTGCCTCTGGCCTGGACGATTTGTCGCAACTTCGCTTCTATTTCGAGCCTTCTTACCAACAACTGATAATTCATTATGTGAAGATCAAACGCGGGAACTCTTCGATCGACATCCTGAGGCCCTCGGAAATAAAGATCGTCCAACAGGAAGAAGAATTGGACCAGCAGCTCTTTAACGGAACCCTGGCTGCCGTCATTTTCGTCAACGACCTGCGGATTGGTGACTCGGTTGACTACGCGTACTCAATCAACGGCGAAAATCCGGTACTCGGCGGACGTTTTACCGACACGCTCTACCTGGCCGACACAGAACCAATCCAGGAACACGTAATTCGTCTTCTTGTCCCGTCCAACCGTTCGTTGAACATCAAGAACAACAACACCACACTAAGTTTCACCAGCCAGTCAATTGGTCAAGACACAGAATATCTTTGGTACGACAAAAATATAGCCGCCGCCGGCAAAGACGAGTACACACCAGTCTGGTTTGATCCTTATCCGAGTATATCGGTTAGTGAATTTCGTAATTGGTCGGACGTGGTCCAATGGGCGCTGCCGTTCTATCAACAGTCTGCCCCGCGCAATCGGGAGCTGTTGGCCAAAGTCGAGCAATGGAAGCAGGCGTCCGGTTCTTCCGAAGAAAGAGTTATTACGGCCCTTCGTTTCGTCCAGGACGAAATTCGTTATCTGGGCATCGAGCTGGGCCGATACTCGCATCAACCAACCTTACCTGATCAAGTATTCGCCCGGCGCTTTGGGGATTGTAAGGACAAGTCGCTCTTGTTGAGTTCCATCCTGACCGCAATGAACATTGAGGCTGTCCCTGTCTTAATAAATACGAGGGCCAGAGCAACCCTCGATTCATGGCAGCCGTCTCCTTTCGCGTTTGACCATGTGATCGTCCGAGCGTCGATTGACGGCAAAGCCTACTGGTTCGATCCAACCATCAGTTACCAAAGAGGTACGCTTAAAAACTATTACGATCCCCCTTTTGAACGTGCGCTGGTGCTCCGCGCCGGAGAGCAAGCTCTTACTCAAATTCCGCGGCCCGTGGTTGAATCCAGGTCAATTAAGATTGTCGAGTCTTACACCGGTGGAGAGGGATTACCGGTGACTTTGAATGTGACCACCACCTATCGGGGCGCCGATGCAGATGAGGTTCGGTACGGTCTCTCAACTGAATCGCTCGCTGAGTTGAGTAAGGAGTATCTTAATTACTACGCGGACTCGATGCCCTCGATATCGGCGAACGGATTACCAGAAGTAACCGACGATCCGATTACGAACATCATCGTTGTAACTGAGAATTATCTAGTTGATGATTTCTGGAGGAATAAGAGTCACAGCTTTCTCGCCGATAAGGTATACGTCGAACTCGACAAGCGAGGGTTGTCTCAACGTTCAATGCCGCTGAGGGTTAGATACCCTCTAAACATTGACCAAACCATCCTGGTGAACCTTGGCAGGGGTCACGAATTTCCGAGCGGTAATGAAGTATTTAGTGATGACGTGGTGCGCTTCGAAGCAAGAGCATCTCAAAGCGGGAATCAATTCGTTCTGCACTGCTCATTGAAAACGTTTGGTGATTCGGTATCAGTCGGGCAGATACAAAACCACCTGCGACTTTTGGGTGATGCGAGAGGTGTGTCGGGCTTTGACCTGGCCCAGTCGACCGCAACACCTCAGTTTAGTTTTGGCTCAACTATTCCTTTTCTACTCTTCCTTGCCTTTCTTCTGCTTGGCGGTGGCTTCGTTCTCTTTCGCTTGCTACGTGGCAA
>DASROI010000495.1:0-29890 GCA_035646955.1 Pyrinomonadaceae bacterium | reverse complement strand
TCATAGGCCACGCGGTCTATCGCCAACATGTACGCCGCGGTCCTTGTATCGACCGAATGAGCGTCCGCGTAGCGACACAGATCATTGAAGCTCGCGACCATTTTGTCCTGCAATCGTTCGTTAACAACGTCTTCACGCCAGAAGTAGCCCATCCGATCCTGGACCCACTCAAAGTACGACACCGTAACGCCTCCGGCGTTCGCTAGAATATCCGGAATTACGAAGACGCCTTTCTGGTGAAGTATCTCATCGGCCGCCGCCGTAGTAGGACCATTGGCCCCCTCAGCCAGCACTTTACACTTAATCTTGTCGGCATTCTGGGAAGTTATCTGGTTCTCAGTGGCGGCTGGGACCAGCACGTCGCATTCCAGCTCAAGCAGTTCATGGTTCGCCACAAACTCCACACCCTTGTAACCTTCAAACGAACGAGTAGTCTGTAAGTAATCTAACGCATCTGGAACGTTCAATCCTTTTCGGTTGTAGATGCCACCGTGAATGTCCGATATCGCTACAACCCTATAACCGGCTTCGTGAAGCAGCCTTGCTCCAATCCCTCCGACGTTACCCGAACCTTGAACTACAACCCGCGTCTCAGCAGGAGTCATTCGGAAACGCTTGATTGCTTCGTTGATTACGAACAGGATTCCCCGGCCCGTTGCTTCTCGTCGTCCTGATGAGCCGCCGAGATCAATTGGCTTACCGGTGACTACAGCAGTGACTGTATGACGAGCGTGCATCGAGTAGGTGTCCATGATCCACGCCATGGTCTGCTCATTGGTATTCATGTCCGGAGCAGGTACGTCCTTCTCTGGCCCTATAAAGTCGAGCAACTCCGCTGCATACCTTCTGGTCATTCGCTCCAGTTCGCCGGAAGACATCTGCTGAGGATCACAAATAATTCCGCCTTTAGCTCCGCCAAAGGGAACGTTGACGACTGCGCACTTCCACGTCATCCATGCCGCCAAAGCCCTGACTTCATCCAAACTCACGTCCGGCGCATAACGAATTCCACCTTTTGCTGGTCCACGAGCAAAGTTGTGCTGCACCCGGTAACCTTCGAAGACCTGAATTCGTCCTGAATCCATTCGCGTCGGTATGTAAACCTTTAGCTCGCGATTCGGAACTCTCAAGACCGCGTATAAATCCGGATCGAGATCGAGCAGTTGGGCCGCGCGATCAAATCGAGACATCATCGACTCAAAGGGGTTCTCTTCTTTTATCTCTCGAATATCATCGACGTAGATATTGCTATACATGCTGGCCATTGAGTTTCTCCATTAAGCGACAGTAAGCCGGTAACCGGAGTTCGCATTAGCGCTTGATCGACACAGGCAACACTTCATTCAGTGAGCCGCTCCGGAAGCCCTGCAAATCTAAAGTGACAAATTTAAAACCCAATTCGCGAAAACGGACCGACAGTTCAGCCATCAATGCCTTATTTAAAATCTGTTCCAGCTCGTCAGGGGCGATCTCGATTCGAACTAGAGTGTCGTGATGGCGGACTCGGAATTCTCGGAAACCATATTCGCGCAAGATCTCTTCACCGCGATCAATCTTGCTCAATCGTTCAATCGTAACGGGAGTTCCATAAGCAATCCTCGATGAGAGGCACGGGCTCGCAGGCTTGTTCCAGGTAGGCAGACCAACGCGCTTGCTCAACTCGCGGACTTCAGACTTGGATAAGCCCACCTCGATCAGTGGACTTCGAACTTCGTGCTTTTTAGCGGCTTGTCGTCCTGGCCGAAAGTCGCCAAGGTCGTCCATCGTTGAACCATCAACGATAACGGCGACATTCCTGCCAAGTCCGAAGGATTCTAATTTGTCGTAGAGTTCATCTTTGCAGAAATAACATCGGTTGGAATTATTGGCGAGGTAGTCGGGATTCTCCAGTTCTTCAGTCACTATCCATTGGTGGTTGAAACCAAAGCGCGCCACTGCATCATCAATTTCCCCGCGTTGATATTCAGGTAGACTGGCTGACTCTCCCGTTACACAAAGAGCCTTGTCCTTTAATTCCTCGTTTGCAATAAAGGCAACGTAACTACTGTCAACACCGCCTGAATACGCCACGACTACGGAGCCGAGCTCGCGGAATAGTTTTCTAAGCTCTTCTTCTTTTGCAAGGATTTCGGGAGAGATGACTGTAACGGGTTCCTCTTCGATAACTGATTGCTTCACGCTAACCACCCTCGTTTAAACAGACCAGATCTTTAGCTCTTGGTTGATTGCAGCGACATGAGCAAATGGGTGAATGGACGCATGGTAGCCTAAGCATGAAGGGCAACGCAACAACCCCTCTTTGAACGCCTTGTTGGTTTTCCTCACTCATTTTGGAACGCTGCCTGACAGCGTGGTAACATGCATTTACCCCGGACCTGACCACAAACTTCAACTGACGCAGGCTTGATGCTTCAAAGTGAAAATCTCACCTCATGGCTGACTAAGCGCCTCCTGATATTGGCGTCTCTGGCAATGGTGAGTGGACTATTTCTTACCGCTGCAGTCGCTCAAACCGACGACACGTTCGGAGATAATGGCGCTGATCCGGTCAAACTCTTCGAACGAGCACAAGGTGCGCACGCGCGTGGCGATCTCGATAAAGCACTGGAACTTTACCAGCAGGCAATAAAGATTCGCCCGGAGTTTCCCGAAGCTGAATTCCAGGTCGGTAACATTCTCACCTCGCAGGGAAAGTACCCGGACGCCGAAGCTGCTTTTCGTCGCGCGATTGAATTAAAGAAATCGTGGTCGTTGCCGTACTCAGGACTGGGCGCGCTCCTGATGAGAGTTAACCGCGACGACGAAGCCGAAAAAAGTTTCCGGCAAGCCATATCAATTGACACCAACGACAACCTTGCATTGAGACTACTCTCTGAAATTCGTTTGCGCGCCGGTGACGTGAAAGAAGCCCTTGAGCTCGCAAAACGGGCAACGGCCTCTCAAGATGCCCCGGCCTCCGCCTGGCTCACGTACGCGATGGCCCAAAGAGCAAACGGAGACAAGCTCGCAGCTCGCAGTATTCTCGATCGGTTAATCAAGGACCAGCCGGACAACGTGGCGGCATTGCTAGAGCGTGCGGATCTGTCCACCGATGAAAAAACTTACGATTCTGCAATAGAAGATTTGAAGACTGCATCGAAGTTAAGATCGGGAGACAAGGTGGTGTTGGCCAGGCTGGCATATGTCTATCAACAAGCGGGAAAACAGGAAGAGGCCGCTGCAGCGGCTAAGGCAGCTGGATTGCAAGTGCAAGCGACAACTGACGACGGAAAGATAAGAGTCATAGGTACACCTGAAGAGATCGAGGCGGCAAATAGTGACGATGCTGCAGTCGCTCGAAAAGCCCTCGAGAAACTGATTGAGAAGAATCCCGAAAATGCGAGCCTGCTAAACAGACTGGGCCTGACATACCGTACTGAAAATCCGAACCGCGCGTTGGAATTACTGCGGCGCGCTGCCGAACTGGAACCAAGTTCAGCGGAATACGCTCAAAGTTATGCCTCGGCGCTGGTTCAATTGCGTCGCTTTCAGGAGGCCGCACAAATTCTGAAACAGGTCATTCGCAAAAATCCGGAAAGTTACACGGCCCACGCAAATTTGGCGACCGCTCTTTATGAAGCCAAGTTTTATCGAGATGCTATTCCAGAGTACGAGTGGATCATCGCCGCTAAACCAGAACTGGCGGTGGTCCATTTCTTCCTCGCCACCTCGCACGACTACCTCGGAGAGTTTCCCGAGGCGCTGGCATCTTATGAGAAGTTCCTTGCTACGGCAGACGGCAAAACAAATCAGTTGGAAATAGATAAGGTCAACCTTCGCCTTCCGACTTTAAAGCGACAGATTCAATTAGGTGAAGGAGTGAAGAAGAAACCCTGAACTTCGCAGCTATGAAGAGTCGCGCAAAGCATAACTTGCTGTTTGGTATGAGCTTGTTGCTTCTTGTGCTTTCGCAGGCAACGTCGACGTTTGCCCAGGAACCGTTGCCAACTCCCCAACCTACCCCCTTGACCGCGCCGCCACCACTTAAAACAATTCCGAAAGCTGAACGTGCTCAATTAGTAGGTGCCGGCGATCCGAAACAACGTTTGCGCCTGACGATCGAACTGTCCGGAACGCACCTGGGGCTTGCCGAAAAGAACACGAGCGACGGCAATTACGAGACGGCCTCGGCAGAAGTCGGGATGTATCACGCGCTTATTGAAGATGCGCTGACATTTTTAGGTTCTCTTAAGCGAGACAGCAATAAGACCAGGGATCTTTATAAACGTCTCGAACTTTCTTTGCGAGCCGACGGTCCAAGATTGACTGCGATGCGTCGGGTTACTCCGATCGAATTTGCGGTTTGGATCAAGCAGGCGGAAGACTTTGCCCGGCAAGGACGAACCGAGGCCCTGAACTCATTCTTCGGACACACAGTGGTGCGAGAGCCAGAAGATGCAGGACCCGACAAGCCGAACGACGAGGCTAAACAACCGCCAACCCCAAAGAGTGACCAACCATGATCAAGCACATTCGTCTTGCACTTTTCTCCCTGCTCTTTTTATTCATCACAGCTTCCCACCTTGTCGCTCAGACAAGGGACCATTTAACGCAACAGGAAGTCGACCTCGTTAAGGAAGCTCAAATCCTTGATAAGCGAATTGAGGTTTTTGTCAAAGCAGTTGAACGACGGATGATGGTCATAAATGGAACTGCGACGGCGAATGCGAAACAACTTAAAAAGGATTCAGAGCTTTGGGGTGATTTACCGGCTGGGTCGCGCGCTGAGCTGGTAGGTGATATTGCCCGAATCCTGGATGAGGCCATCACAAACATTGACGACGTCAGTGCGCGTGATGAACGGAACCCGCTCATTGCGAAAGCACTGAGGCGATTGGCCCAGGCAGTTAACACAACGATGGCTCAACTCACACCATTGGCGACTCAAGCAAAAAGTGATGGGGAAATCGCGAACTTCGAGCTGCTCAACGAAAATGCGAAGTCAATAGTTGATGCGGCGGGGAAGCTACCACCCGAAGTCGACAAGAAAGCTAAAAACAAAAGCGACAAGTCGAAGGATAATTAGTTATAGGTCCTATTCGTCCTATAGGTCCTATTTGCCAACAGGTCCTATTCGTCCTATAGGTCCTATTTGCCGATAGGTCCAACAGGTCCTATAGGTCCTATAGGTCCTATAAAAACCCCCATAGGACCCATAGGACCATAAGACCTATCCCCGACCTTTCTTCCGTACCTCTGCGCTTACTGCTCGAGCTTCAGCATCGACTGCATTCCCCGCACTCACCTCGTCTCCCTCTTCCTTGGCAGAAGCTGAAGACTGTAATCGAGGCGTCGACTCTCCAGCCGCAAAAAGCTTGTACTCGATTTTTGCCTCGGTCTTTCCTAAACCACCAACTCCCGTGACCTGACCGAACATTCCACCAACCTTGCTCGTCTTTAAAGTCACTACGTCCGTGTAAAGAATGAAATCACACTGCTTCGTTTTAGCCTCAACTTCAGCTTCCATCTGGGACGATGCATTGAGCTCAATCGCGCTGAGATCGCCACTCGTAAGCTGACCTACAAGCCGTTGACGCAACACATCGAGGGTGATCGGTTTACCTGACTTGTTATTAAACTGAACCACACCAATCAGGATCGACCCCGGTCTCTTCATCGACACACCGCTCATCGAGGTACTTGTTGACGGTAAACTCGGAGTATCAGTCGAAGCTGGATTCGACGGCATCATTGATGGCATCGACGGCGCTCCATAAAGTTCCGCGGATGTGGCTGCCTCAGTGTAGCCGGCTGGAATATCAAATAGAGCAGCATCAAGAGTGTCCCGCGAAAGTTCTATGACTTCTTTGGTGGTACTGAAAGAGACCTGGCCGTTTTCGCCGTACATGGTCACTGTTTCAATCAAGGGAAATCCCAGTTTGCCATTTCCCTCGCGTACGAATCGCGTCTGATCAATACAGCGACCAGTTGTTGGCGGCCGCGCTGTCATCTGATTGCGCCCGTATTGACAATCCAGCGCAACTGACAAATCGATGTACCAACCATCAAGTTCCGATCTGTGCTTGAGCGGTGTGCATGCATCGGGAGACGTCTCAATTAAAGTTGAACTCTTGATATGCCTGGCCGTGAATCCGAACATCTCTTTTCGTTCGCCGGTATCAATAGTTGTCGTTTTATATGTAATGACACCACCACGACGATTAGGAGTGTTTGTTGAAGAAGTAACTGGAGCCGCCGGTGCGGTGGTGGAGTTTGCCGGCTCCATTGGCGTGATGACGTATTTCCGGGTGGACTCGCTGAGCTGAATAGAGCGCTTAAGATCACACTGGGTGATATTCACGCTGGAAAATCCGTAGCCCGAACTCTCAGAGCGTTCCCGAGCACCCTTGATCATCGTGACACTCTCGCTCGCCTGGCCTGGTGTCCCGGCGCTCATCATCGATGTTTTGTAACGAACTTTGAAATCATTGCCTGTCCGAGTACGCGTCTGTCCGAAAAATAGTGAGACGGATGACACGCATACAAAAAGAACGGCACCGAAAACAAACAAAGGGAAACTTTTTCTCATTAAACCCTCCTTAATCTTACTAACCTGAACTTTGATTCCTTTGACTATGAGGTTGACGACGATTAATCGCCTGCCTGCTTCAACGAATTGGTGGCACGCTTCAAGGCATCGACAATGCGGTCGAGCGACTCTTTTGCATTACTCGTGTTGCGATCGTCGAGCGCCTGTCGAAAATCTGTCAAAGGCTGAGCTGCGTAACCGGTGTAAATCCCCGGCGCGTAGATTTGATGCTTGTACCACGCTCGCCCGCGAAGACCACGAGGATCAATAAACTGCCGTTCAACGTCCATCAGAGACGCGTTAATACTGTTAAGCTTTGCCGAATCTCCATTTTGGACTGCATCTTGACGATCTCGTTCAACTCTGGTCGATTCTTTGAGAAACTCGTCGATCGCCGCAACCATCGCTTTTTCATCAAAGGAACCGGCGAGATTTCGTCGCCGTGACAGTCGAACAGTCTCGTTAAAGAAGTCGCGAATCTGATTTGCGTAATCCGAATAGTCAAATGGCAAACCATCAGCGTCCGCGAGTCGCAGTGCCATCGTACCCCAGATTTGTGCAGCTGCTACGTGATAGAGGAAACCGGGATCACCGAAATGGTCCATCCAGTAAAACGAGTCATAAGCCGAGTGATAAACACCGTAATCGCCATTGAAACCCATGTCGGTTGATGGGACACCAAGGTGTTGGAGAAACGGTGTGTAATCCGAACCGGAACCAAGCGAAGCGATCCGAGCTTCACCAGACGAGTCATCTGATTCGGATCTTCCTTCGCGATTGTGCTCCTGCCATTGTTGGTAAACTGATTTTCCAGTCTTCGGATCTTTCACATCCTTAGTCACGTCGCGAATCAATTTCCAAAGCGACGGTACCGACGAAGCGCCAAAATGTGGTCCCGATACCGCAACATCAAGATTGAGATAAGCAACCGCATTTGCCTTAAGTTCCGCAGCATTCTCTTCGGCCCACTCGGTAGAACCAATCAAGCCGTACTCTTCTGCATCCCAGCTACAAAGAATAATTGTTCTCTTTGGTTGCCATCCCTGCTTCAACAGATCTCCGAATCCTTTGGCGACCTCAAGCATAGTTGAAGTTCCGCTGTTTGGGTCGACGGCGCCAAATACCCACGCATCGCGATGGTTACCAAGAATTACCAGGCGGTCCTTCTCTGAACTTCCATCGATACGCGAGACTACGTTCCAAATAGGACGCAGCTTGTAATCCATGTCCGTCTTCAGATGAACCTTGACTGCATCTGTTCCACCGACGTGATAAGCGAATGGAAGTCCGCCTTGAAAACCACGAGGCCTGACTGGTCCTTGCAGTGGCTGAATGATCGAACGCGCCACATCGTAGGAGATCGGTTGCACAGGGATCTTGGTCAGATCAGTTGCTTCCTCAGGTTTTATACGAGGAACACCTTTGATGGCTGGTCTTCCCGGAGTTAGCGGATCCCCCGGATAGTCGAATAGGTATTGGACCGATCCTCTCTGGCCTGACGCGACAGGCCGCCACGGTCCTTTTGGATAAACATCGCCTTGCATGTAACCGTCGTCAGCCGGATCGGAATAGATGATGCAACCGATGGCGCCGTTATCCTGGGCAACTTTGGCTTTGACGCCGCGAAACGAGTTCCCATAGCGGACGATGACAATCTTTCCTTTAACATCCACGCCGATCTTCTGAAGAGCTTCGTAATCGTTAGGAAGACCGTAGTTGGCGTAAACGACGGGTGCCGTGACATCGCCAGTCGCACTATAACCATTAAAAAGAGGAGTAATCTTCGGACTTGTTGAGCTGGGGTCGCCGGCGACCACTGCTTCAGTCACCGATAGCTTTTGCCTGCGATTCGTTATTAGCTCAAGCACCGAAGGGCTTTTTGGATAGTTTAGCCAGACCTCATACTCTTTCAGTTCGGCAGGAAGACCGAAGCTCTTAAGCTGATCCCGAACATAGATCGCCGTGTCGTAGTCTTCTTTGGTTCCCGCGATATGCGGTTCCGCGGTGAGCCGTCGCAAGTGTTCACGGGCCGAAGCGGGGTTTGGAATGGCGCGAAATTTTTCTTCAAGTTGTCTCTCTTCGAGCGTGCTCCTGGCCGAGAAACCATCGATGGCCCGCGGGTTGGGTGCGCTTTGTGAAAAAACAAGAGTGGAGGCAAAGCTGAGTAAAAGAAGACAGGCAGTTAGTCTACGCATCATTTTCCTGGTTTAAGCGAAATAAGATTTGACATGCGGTGAACACAACGCAGCTTAATACCGTACAATGATGACGGATGCCGCATGAAAGGGAGCTGCGAAACGAGAGATGGACAGTCGATATTACCCAAGCGTCGAAGTTGATATTCCCACGTTAAGTACGGAATTGCGAAATCTGTTTGACAGTGACTTTGAAGTCCAGGCCTTTCAGGTGTCTTCAACTCAAATTTTTCAGGCGCGCAAGTCGAACACGTTACGCGATCTGACGGGATTGTCTTCGGCACTCACAATCAAGATCACTCCGGAAGCCGGTGGTACGCGCGTCGAAATGGGAATGCAAAAATGGTTCGACAAGGCGGCCGTAGCTGCTGTCGGCGCGATCGTGTTTGCTCCGCTCCTCGCGTTGGCCGCGCTCGGTGCTTACTGGCAATACAGACTCACTGAAGACGCATGGAAGATAATCGAAGATCACATTGCGCGCAAAGCGGGCGGCTATGTTCCACCTTTACCCGGTCGTTGCGGAACGTGCGGGGCCGCAAATGTTATAGGGTCAGATTTCTGTTCCGCCTGTGGCGCTAATTTGAATATCGGTCGAAGTTGTCAGTCATGTGGCGCTGTTCAGAAGGAATCATCCGCCCGATTCTGCAACAAGTGCGGCAAACCCCTCGGCGTCTCGTGATCGGTACTGACCGCTGCTCCCGGCCCGTTCTTCTGCAGCTGATTCCAATCTTCAATCATGTCGCAGAGCGCGCACCGGATCGATCCGTGCGGCACGTGCGGCGGGATACAACGCAGCAAGGATTGACACGACCAGCGCGAATAGGATTGCACCAATAGTTAAATATGGCGGCAACGAGAAAAAGTCGATGGCTGAAGCCCCTTGGGGTTTGAGAATGAACCGGTAAGCGAGTTTATTCGCTAAGCCGTCGATGCCCCACGCCAAAAGCGTCCCTATCACACCACCAAAAATTCCAATCACCGCTGCTTCAAAAAAGAAGATCAACTTTATTTCTCGATCTTCAGCTCCAATCGCTTTCATAATGCCAATCTCGCGAGTGCGCTCAAGAATTGACATGATCATCGTGTTGGCGATTCCAAACGACGCAACCAGTAACGAGATTCCTCCAAGTAGGCCCAGCACTGAATCGATGATTAGGAACACGGTCCTGATTTGATCAAGTTGATCGACGATCGAAAAACTTCCAAAACCGAGTTCGGTAATTCGTTTTCTTACTTCGGTAAGCTGCACCGGATCGGTAACGCGCACGACCGCCGAATCGTAACCTTCATTTTGTCCCTCGCCCAGATTGCCGCCTTGTCGCGCTAGCGCAAAAGCTACCCGGCTCAACGGCCCGCGATGTTGAGTAGACCACTGGTGAGCGACGTTCAAGGGTATGTAAACACCGGCGCCAGGCATCAATCCCCGCAAACCTCCCTGCCCTTCGCCTTCCTTGATCTCGGTGTTCAAAACACCGGAGATACGAAACGTCTTGATAGCGAGACTTGTATCAGACTCGTCCAGGCCAGGATCATCTAAAGGGATTCCAAAAAAGTTGGGGGTTGATTCCTCTTCTTCGTTCTTGGCCTTGTCGCCGCTTTCATCAGGAGGTGCCAGCAACTCCAAAGTCTTCCCGACAGCGTCAGCCGGCTTTTCGTAACCAAAATCGCGGGTAAATCTCTCGGTTACCACAGCTTCATCCGCCGTTGGCGACGAGATCATCTGTCCGGCAGCAAACTGCTGAAACCTTGTCGATGCGTTGGGAATGTTGGCGCCGCCAACAGATTGCGTTAGAAGTTTTCCATTTGAACGGACGTAAGCACCAAAGCTCACGTTTGGTTCAACGTAAGAGACTCCAGGAATGGCGGAAATCTCTTTAACCCCAGCCTCGTCCAAAATTCGAGTAGGATTCTTATCAGGCCGTCTGCCATTACGCCGGTCGCCCTCGTCACGACGTGTCGTGCCTCTTTCCAGTCCAGCGAGATTGCTAAGGCCCTGCCCAAATACTTGGATTTCATTAAACAGGTCAAGTGCCTTGAACCGGGCGAGCATATTTCGCTGTAAGCCCAGGCCAAATGAGACCATCGTTACGATCACCGCTACGCCAACTATCACACCCATAGTGGTCAAGGTTGCGCGCAGTTTTGCCTGTCGCAAATTTCGCAACGCAAGAAAGAGGATGTCGATAAAACTCATGCTTTAGTGTCTGTCAAAAACCAGCTTAACCGAATCAACGGTCCAATCAGCCAGACCGTAGGTCACAACGTCAGCGCCGGCAGCGCGTAGTTCTGATTCTGTAACGGTATTCGTGACGCCGAGTGTCTTCATTCCAACGTCAGCCGCAGCGCGAATACCAGGCGGCGAATCTTCAATTGCCAAACACTCTTCAGGCAGAAGAGGTAACAGTCGTTTGTTCTGGCGGAAGGCGTTCATCCTGGCGAGTCCTTCCGCATAACAGTCTGGGGCAGGTTTGCAACGAGTAACATCCTCTGAAGTTATTATTACCCTGAACAGAGGGTTGAGCTTGGCTCGTTCGAAGACGTATTCAATCTCAACCGAGTTCGCCATGCTGACGAGTCCTAAAGAAAAATGTCTTGCTGAGCTCTTTAAGAAATTGAGAACACCAGGAAAGAGTGGCAGCTCATCTTCGATCATCTTGCGGTGCAACTCTGTTTTCGCGCCCAAAACCTTTTCAAAGTCTTCTTCGGACAACAGTCGATTTGCTCGTTCGAACATTGCTCTCACAAAGGTCTTGTCGTCCATTCCGAGCGCATCAAAATACCATTCCTCCGTAAGCTCGATCTCAGACTCACGTAAGACCTGCTGATACGCTTTCATTTGAATCGACTCGTCGTCGATAATCACTCCGTTAAAATCAAAAAAGATCGCCTGGATCATGGTTAGTCTTCAAGGTCTATGTTCACTTTTAACTTCGATAACTTTGTGTTTTGCTCATCGAACAACTTTGGTAAACGCTCGCTCTCAATTACATCAAGCCGGCGCAATACTTCGGTGAGTGATAATTCGTTTTTTAAGTTGACCTGGTAATCGAGGTCAGCACGCAGTCGGTCTTTTTCACCCTGCCGATTTTGCGACATCATTATGATCGGAGCCTGCATCCCGGCAATCACTGCTAAGACAAGGTTCAACATCTGATAAGGAACCGGGTCGAAACCTCTCATCAGAATGTAAGAGTTGAGAATTATCCAGAAGATAATCAATCCGATTGACACACCGATGAATTTCCAGCTGCCTCCGAATTCAGCGATCAGGTCGGCAGCCCGGTCAGCGATCGTCAAACGGGCCTTCTCTTCTTCGTTGGCATTTCTCGAAACACGAGAACGAAGCAATTGATCAGTGCGGCGCAAACGGTCGGAAAGTGCGCTTAACATTTCCAACGCCACATCGGGATTACTGCGAACAAAAAGGAGGAACGAGTCCCGCGACAGAATCGCGAGCCTGGCATCCTCGATCACATTCGCATCGGCAGAACGTTGGCGGCCGTCGATGATCGACATCTCACCGAAAAAGTCTCCCTGTGCAAGCTCAGCCAACGTCAGCTCCTGCTTATCGTCATCCCGGATGCTGATCCGCACGCGCCCACGTTCGATCAAGTACATTGCATTTCCCTGATCGCCTTGATTGAAGAGTCGAGTATTGCTGGGGACCTCTTGCTCCGACAGAAGGTTTCGCAAATGGACCGCCGCAGAGTCATCGAGCGAAGCGAATAGCGGCACAGAGCGCAGGGCCTCGAGGGTCATTTGACTGGCGGGCTTAGACATATCTCCTCCAAAAGAAATTCGCAGTGATCAATTCGATAACGTGTATCAATGTCGTCACCTTGTCCTGAGTCACACGACGTTGTTAAAAAATCCACTCTCGGTTGGTGTCGTGCGGTGAGTACGGTACCGCGAGCGAAGCGCGGCGATGGTACACTCAACCAAACGATAATAAGAATCTAGCAGCAAAGTTGAGTGTACCACCGCCGCGCTTCGCTCGGGGTACCGTACTGTTGGCATGTTACCTGTGCAAAGCCAAAGCCGAGGCATGGCTATTAGTAACACCGACAGATGCCTTAATCGGATTTCAACCCAGGCAATGGGCAAAGGCCTACGAGCATATTTCCAGAACTCTTCAATCCCAGGATAAAGGCCGGCGAGATTTGATGTGAATGACTTAGACCACGCGGCCGTCCTTCATAAAGATTGTTCGGTGCGCAAAGGTGCCTGCCAGTTCGTGATCGTGAGTCACCATCACGATAGTTAGACCATCCGCATTGACCATCTCTCGTAAGAGACCCAGCAACTCGTGAGCCCTAATCGAATCGAGATTTCCCGTGGGCTCGTCGGCTAAAAGTACCTTTGGATTGTTGGCCAGGGCGCGTGCGATAGCCACACGTTGTTGTTCGCCACCCGAGAGTTCCGCAGGGCGATGTTCCAGCCGATCCGCAAGGCCAACCCTTCCTAACAGCTCAGTCGATCGCTTGCGTCTCTCCTCTCCGCGCATGCCGCCGAACGCCAGCGCCAGCGAAACGTTTTCACGCGCGCTCATCGTTGGGATCAAGTTGAAATTTTGAAAAATCATGCCAACCGAGAAGCGCCGGTACCGAGCCATTTCCCTCTTACTGAATGGTCCAATGGGTTTGCCGGCAAACAAGACTTCCCCCCTGGTGGGATGGTCCAAGCCGCCTAATAAATTAAGTAAAGTGGATTTTCCTGAACCTGAAGTACCTTGAATGGCGACAAACTCACCGTCTTTGATTTCGATCGACACACCATCGAGAGCGGCTACACTGTTGGCCCCCATTTGATAGATTCGCGAAACGTCTCGTGCTTCCAGTATCGACTCCATTTATCCGTTATCGAACTGCGCTGGACACCTGGGCGCCGGGATCTCTCCGAACCCGCCACAGTTCGACGCGTTCATCCTCAAATCCTTTCAATGACATATCAAAGCGTTCTGCTGAATAGCCTTCAGAGCGTAATAAATCCTGGACCTTTGGGTCCTCAAAGGCGTTTTGAGAAAGGATCACATCCAATCCTGATGACAACCCCTCGAGACGAGCAGCCATGTTGACTGTTGAGCCAAAATAATCAAGCCGGTCATTTAACGTGACGGCAATGCATGGACCGGTATGCAGGCCCGCTTTCAAAGCGAGAGGCATACCCCCATCAGGCGGAGACGCAAGGAGTTCCTGCACCTCTAACATGGCCTCAACTCCGTCAGCCGGACAGCGGAACACTGCCATCACGGCATCACCAATCGTCTTCACGATTGCTCCCTCGTGAGAAACAATCACCTGCTTCAATACATCAAAGTGGTTCATCACGCGTCCGAAGGCAGTAGCATCGCCAATCTCGCGATAGAGCCTCGTCGAGTTTCTTAGATCGGTAAATAAGACTGTAAGTGTGCCAACCGATATTTGTTCGCCGGGGCGCAGAGCTTCTGTAGAAAACAGATCGCGAAATGTTTGTAAAGCAGTTACCTCTGCAGCTGTGGTCGCCTGATCGCTCCAAGTCATTCGTTCCAGAATCACCAGTTGCTCGGCATCGGTCTCATTCTTTATAGTCAAGCTGGACCGTTCAGAAAGATTCAATTGCTCGCCGGCGATTCCGTTTGGCCCAACACTCACCGAAACCTTGGGCTTTCCATCAGACGAAACATTAATAGGTTGTGAACCTGCCAACTCGAGCACTCGCAACCGATAGTTACCAATTTCCAACGGCAGGTTAAGTGTGCGAACTTCCGCGACCGGTAACAGCTGCTGCGCGACAACGTGAGGAGTACGCTGAGGACTCCCGACGCAAAACTCGGCTGTCTCCACTCGCCGTATCGCTGCATTTGGACGAAACGTCAATTCCACATACCGGTCAAAATTAACAGTGAAATCTATTTTACAAGTTTCACAATGGACATTGGTTTCGATGTCCTTTAGCGAAGAGCTGGAGTGTTGTGGACCTCGGCACAGGGGGACACAAAAGATTCCATTGAAAATCCAGCAGACCAATCCGCGTCGCTCGCAAACACGTTTCGAGAACCAGCTTGCGAGGCTCGCCCCATTTATCCGCGAGTTCGTAAGGCCGAATCCGTCCAGCAGTCAGATCATCACTTCGTTGAATGAACTCGATCAACCTCTCCACAGCGTTTCTGGCATCGTCTGGACCATCCGCCAGGAGCTTCGGTTTAAGCGCCGCCAACCTCCCGACGTCACCTTTGTCAGCCTCCGAATCTTCGTTGATAAGTTCGGCTTCAAGACCTTTCAGTGCGATCGAGTCATATTTTTTAAATGTCGCATTGAACTTTGGTGAGTTGCTGAGTTTGATTTGCAACGGTATCACCACGGCGCCGAATATGTTCCGCGGCGCGGTCCATACGTCGTACGTCATATGTGTGCCGCCGTCAGGCTTGCGCGACAACTCAACAAGGACTCGCATGCGCGCGAGTGGACCACGACTGTAGATTCGCTCAAGACCAAAACGCTCGGGACGAACCCACTCGAAAGGTTGCTCCTCCCATTCGACGGGCATTCCATGAATTGACAGACGAACTCTTCGGCGAGCATTGCGCAGTCTTTTTCTACTCTTTTCAAATTCGAGTTGCGGCAATCCCGTATCGCGATTGAACCGGTTCGTGTCAGCCACGAGAGGCCACAACTGTTCAGGACTCGATTTGAAATCGTGTTCCCAACGATAATGATATTCGCGAAACCTCATGGTAGCGCCCGCAAACTCAATTAAAAACATAAACGAATGGCGGCGGGAATTCTTCGACGAATACCCACCGCCAAAGCTCTTGATCTAATAACCAAGGAGCACAATCCAACTTGAACGTATTGGCTAGACTTCCTTGTACTCCGAATCAACATCCTCGTGCGAGAAGGCCACCCGGTAGTTCTTTGACTGAACCTGTTTCGTAATCAGCAGGTCGTCTTTAGTCTTCAGCAAGTCAGCCCGGCTATACACCGATAACTCGAAATTATAGCCATGCGTGATTGCATCCTTAGGACAGGCTTCAACACAGTAACCGCAGAAAATACAGCGGCCATAATCGATGTTGTAAACGGCCGCGTATCGTTCATCAACTCCGGTTCGTTCTTCCGCCGGCCGCGGATCGTCAGCCGCGACAATGTAAATACATTCCGACGGACAGGCAGCAGCGCAAAGATAACAGGCCACGCATTTTTCACGGCCCAGCTCATCTACGTGAAGTAAATGTTGACCGCGATAACGAGGCTGAACCGTGACGGGCTCATCGGGATACTCAACAGTCCACTTTCGCTTGGGCAGGTATGAAAGAGTTACGCCCATCCCCTGGATAATTGCTTTAGTTGATTCAACTACATCTGAAATGATCGACATTTTAATCTTTGACCATTCTGGTCTAAATAACACTTTTCCTATTTTACGAGCTTAACTTCGGACGAGGTTGCTTGCCATCGCCCGTCGCGCCAAACAAAGCGGTCGACGAAGTCTAGTAGCTGTTGTGCGTCTCCGCCCATGTATCGGACTTTACCCGTTAGCGTGGCACGTTCACCGCGCAACGTCAATTGCAGGTCCTCAAACTCCCACTTTTCAATCGACGTATCGCGTTGGATTGTATCAATATATTCTACTTTTCCGAGAACCCGCCCATCGGGACCTGATCCGACAAAGTCATCAGCCAGGATCACGTCGAGCTTACCTTTATCAGCGTTGATGTTGGCGATCGTCCAATCGTTCTCGATAGCAGTGAGCGCACCAAGAACCTGGTCTTTATCACTCGGTGGCTGGCTTACTTCGTGAGCCTGGTTCGAGTTAGCGTTACTGGGTGCTTCGGATACGGACGGAGTGGGATTTGGTGCTACGTTGGTGTTTGCGGCAGATCGACTGGCTTCTCGCTGTCGATTGGCCAGCCGCGGAACGAGCAAAGCCAGCGCGATGACTCCGACAACGACGCCAAGAACAAGCGCGATGATGATCACAACAACCCACGGAACGCCCTTAGCCTGTCGCGGTGGAACTTGAGCGGAGTTCGGAGGAGGTTGGTATGGTGGCGTTTTCCACTCCTCATCTCTGCGATCAGTGGTGACGCGCGTGATCTCATCGTCTTGAACTGGCGACAGAGGCGTCCCGTCTTCAGTGCAGAAGCTGAGACTTTCGTCGGAAAAGGTTCTCTGGCAAGTAGGACAACGTTTCATCTCTTGAGTTTAATCAGGAGAATACCAGAGACACAATCCAGAGCAGAATCATTCCGCCGTATAAAACCAGACTGAGGCTCCCGGTCACGATACCGACAATAGCCATCGGCTTGCCGCCGTGAGTGAGCGGTTTATTCTTAATTTGCGAGAGTGCTACGAGACCTAGAATAAGCGCTGCCAAACCTGGAATTGGACCAAGGCAAAACATCCCGGCCACCAGTCCCAGCAAACCAGTAATCATTGAAGCTATCGCCACGCCTTGGGAAGGAGGCTTGGTGTAGAGCGGGGCCGGTGGTGGTTGCCACGGTTGTCGTACCGGCGGAGGTGCATTCGGAACAGTCCAAGGCTGGTTTGGTGGTTGCTGCGGCAACCACATCGTGGGCTGCTCTGACGAGGGTTGCCCCTGCTGAGATCCGACCCGCGGATCCCAGTAGGGATCTCGCGGTGGGGAGAAATCATCCACCAGTATCGTCCCGTCCTCTGAGCAAAAAGTTATCCACTTTTCGTCGTATTGCATCTTACAGTTTGGACAATACTTCATAACCAGATCTCAATACGGTTTTGTATCTAAACGAGTTCTAGCTGGCTGAAGAAATATGCGATTTCAATTGCAGCATTTTCATCTGAGTCAGAACCGTGAACGGCATTTTCGCCGACAGAACCGCCAAACTCTTTTCGCAAAGTTCCTTCATCCGCTTTAGCAGGATCTGTCGCGCCCATAAGATCTCGCCATGCTTTAACGGCGCCTTCCTTTTCTAAGGCCATCACAATGCAAGGAGCGCTGGACATGAATTCGGTCAGGCCGGCAAAGAATGGTCTTTCACGGTGAACCGCATAGAATCCCTCGGCCTCTTTACGAGACATGTGAATAAGTTTTAGTCCTCGAATCTGAAATCCGTTATCGAGAATCCTTTGAATGATGGCTCCCGCTTTTCCGCCACGAACTGCATCAGGTTTGATAATTCCGAAAGTTTTGTTGCTCATTTAGTAGGTTAGTGGTTTTCCTTTGTTGGACTTGGGTCTTTGGACCTGGGTCTTGGGTCTTGGGTCTTGGGTCTTTGATCTTAGATCTTTGATCGTTGGGTCTTCGATATGAAACCGCGAAGACCAAAGATCAAAAACCAAAGACCAAAGCCAGACCAAGGTCTCACAGCAACCCCTTCATCTCCGCACCTATATCCGCGGGAGATTTTACGACTCGAATTCCTGCCTCTTCCAGTGCTTTCATCTTTTCAGCCGCAGTGCCTTTACCGCCGGCGATGATTGCTCCTGCGTGCCCCATCCTTCGACCGGGAGGCGCGGTCTGACCCGCGATAAAAGCGACCACTGGTTTTGTGACATTATCTTTAGCGAACGCAGCAGCATCTTCTTCGGCACTCCCGCCAATTTCGCCGATCATCACAATACCATCAGTCTCATCGTCAGCCTGAAACAGTCGCAGTGCATCGACATGAGTGGTTCCTACGATCGGATCACCACCAATACCAATGGCGGATGACTGGCCCAATCCAAGCGCTGTCAGTTGGCCCACAGCCTCATAAGTCAATGTTCCAGATCGAGAAACAACGCCGATCCTGCCCTCGCGATGGATGTGCCCCGGCATGATCCCTATCTTGCACTTGCCAGGTGAAATTATCCCGGGGCAATTTGGCCCGATCAAGCGGGTCGACTTGTCGCTGAGATACTCCCTTACTTTCACCATATCAAGCGTTGGAATCCCTTCAGTGATACAGACAACGACAGGTATCCCCGCATCGGCAGCTTCCATGATCGCATCAGCAGCAAAGGCCGGTGGTACATAAATCACCGATGCGTTGGCGCCAGCTTGCTTGACGGCGTCAGCAACTGTGTTGAAAACAGGGATACCTTCGTGGGTCGAACCACCCTTGCCTGGAGTGACTCCGCCAACCACATTGGTCCCATACTCCACCATCTGCTTTGTATGGAAGGTTCCTTCTTTTCCCGTAATTCCCTGAACTACTAAACGCGTGCTTTTATCGACGAGAACGCTCAACTATTAACACTCCTTGAATCACTAAGATGTTTTTGAAAAGACGGCAGTATAGCAATGGTTTGAAATAAGAACTATCAGAGCTCAAGGAAATAGGACCTGGAGACTAATAGAGCCTTTTCAAATCAACTCAAACTGTTGTCCATACTCTGGAATTTCGACGTTCCACCCGAAACGCTCTTTTATATGTCCAGCAAGTGCATCCGAGGCACCCGGTTCACCATGCGTCAGAAATGTACGACTTGGGACTCCCGATTCCAATCCTTCTAACCAGTGCAAGATTTCTTTCCAATCGGCATGAGCAGAAAATCCACCAATCTTCGCAACACGGCAACGAACGGGAATCCACTGACCCAAGATCTTTACTTCGTGTTCTCCGTCCATGATCCTTCGTCCTAAGGTGCCGGCTGCCTGATAGCCGACAAACACGACGGTGGTTTCGGGATCCGGAACTAACCGCAACGCGTGATGCAAGACTCTTCCACCAGTCATCATTCCCGAGGCACTGATGATGACTCGCGCGCCTTTTGCATCATTAAGCTTCTTTGATTCTTGCCTCGATGAGGCTGTCGTCATCGAGTGAGTTCGCAAAGGATGAGTATGTTGACGAAGGATGCTGGTGTATTCCTCATCCTGCTCTTCCTTGCGATTGGCGTAAACCGCGGTCGCTGCCGAAGCCATCGGCGAATCAACGGTAACGGGAAGAATCGGAATTGCCTTGTCCTCTTCCAGCTCACGAATTAAGTAGACAATCTCTTGAGTGCGCCCAACCGCAAAAGCCGGGATAAGCACTGGCGCATTTCGCTTGGCAGCATCATTGATGATCCGTGCGAGAGCGACCTTCGGATCTTCGGGATCATGCAACCTATCTCCGTATGTAGATTCAACCAGGAGATAGTCACACGACGGCGGCGCAACCGGATCTTTGATAATCGGCTGATCGTAGTGGCCGAGGTCACCCGAGAATAAAATGCGCCTTCCCTCATGGTTGGCACCCGCCCCGTCGAGTTCAAGGAGGACCAAACTGGAACCCAGGATGTGACCGGCGACTCGAAAGCTGCCCTTCATTCCAGGAGCAACATTGGTCGGCTCGCCTGTGTTTGCAACGGGACGAAGTAACTCCAAAGTCGCGAGCGCATCTTTTTCCGTATAGAGCGGCAGCGCAGGTTTATGTTTCGTCAAGTGGTGACGGTTGCGATAATCCGCATCTTCTTCCTGTAGGCGCCCTGCGTCTGGAAGAAGGATCTTCAGGAGATCGGCTGTTCCTCTGGAACAATAGACTGGTCCATGAAATCCCTGCCTCACGAGCCGCGGTAGAAACCCGGTGTGATCTATATGGGCATGCGTGATGAGAATCGCGTTCAGCGCACGTGGATTAAACGGTGGGTCCTGCCAGTTTCGTTCTCGAAGTTCCTTGAGACCCTGGAACATTCCACAATCGACAAGAACCCTGGCTTTTTCAGTTGCCACCAAAAACTTCGATCCAGTAACGGTACCGACGCCGCCCCAGAATGTAATTGTCGCCACTCAGTACCTTTCCTTATTCAAACTGTTGCGGGATTTGAGACTGGAATTTGAGTTATGAGCATTCTTGGTCCATAGCCCAGCCAAACGATTATTGCGGGAATGATCAACGCCAGGTTTCGCAGCGCAGTTGAAACTCCTAACTGACTGGCAATGATGCCGCCGAAACAACCACACTCCAACGGCTCACCTTTTAAAACGTAAACATAGAAAAGCGCGAAACCAGCGAAGCCCATCAGCAAGAGAGCCGCCGCAACCGCGCCTACTCGAATCGTTCGTTTGAGCAAGAGCAAAATTGCGATCACTATCTCAGCGACTATAACGATGATAGTTACAGGCCATGACCATCTCTGCGGATCAAAACCAGATGCGGTTAAGAGCTCGCCAACGTTTTGAGCAAATGCCGAAATGACAACAAGTTTGGCGATTGCTGTAAACAGGAAGAACGCGGCCAACCCGAACCGTGAAATTCGGGCCAGCCACTGAAAGAGACTTCTGGCAGAAAATCTTGACAAGCCATTACTCCGGTTGCTGAACTACGCAGCCAGCGAAACTACCTTCTCGGCAGCATCTTTCATTCCTTTGGCGACTGTGAAGTTTAACCCCGAGTCGCGAATCACGCGCTGGCCTTCTTCAACATTCGTGCCTTCAAGTCGAACAACGACGGGAATTTTGATACCCAGGTTTTTAGCTGCTTCAACGACACCTCGCGCCACCATATCGCAGCGCACGATCCCGCCAAAGATATTAATGAGCACCGCTTTTACGTTTTGATCGGCCAACAAAATTCGGAAAGCAGCTTCAACTCGTTCCTGCGAAGCTCCACCACCGACATCCAAAAAATTCGCCGGCTCTCCACCCGCAAGCTTAATGATGTCCATTGTCGCCATCGCAAGACCAGCGCCATTAACCATACAAGCAATATTTCCATCGAGTTTGATGTAGTTCAAATCAAACTTTGAGGCCTCGATCTCGAGTGGTTCTTCTTCGTTGAAATCTCGCAGCTCGAGGAATTCTTTGTGCCGGAACAGAGCGTTGTCGTCAAAGTTAACTTTCGCGTCCAGGGCGATCAGACGATTGTCCTTGGTTAACAAGAACGGGTTGATCTCCATCAGCGAGGCGTCGAGCTGTTCGTAGGCGTTATAGAGCGCTTGCATAAACTTGACTGCTTGATTGATCAGATCAGACGGAATTCCCAACCCGAACGCCAGCTTGCGAGCCTGAAACGCTCGGAATCCCACCGCGGGATTAATTGTTTCCTTTAGAATTTTTTCCGGGGTCTTGGCTGCAACCTCCTCGATATCCATACCGCCGGCTGACGACGCCATGAAAACCGGTCTACCAGTAGTTCGATCCAGCACGATGCCGAGATAGAACTCACGATCAATGGGAAGTCCCTCTTCAATTAGAAGTACCCGGACTTCACGACCCTCTGGTCCAGTTTGGTGAGTTACTAAATTCATTCCCAACATTTGCTGCGCCAGATCACGGGCCTCTTCAGGACTTTTCGCCAACTTCACGCCACCGCCCTTGCCCCGACCTCCCGCGTGAATCTGGGCCTTGACTACAACAACCTCGGTACCAAGTTGCTTTGCCGCCTCAAATGCTTCTTCGGGCGTGCGGGCTACGATCCCGCGCGGTACGGCTACTCCAAATCCCTTCAACAGTTCTTTGCCCTGGTATTCATGAATTTTCATGCAACAGTCTCAAACTACTTTCTATGACTACTGGAATGGTTTTGTGGAACGTGGGTGAGTGTATCTTATCGCTTTGGCAGTTGTCAGTTGCGCATCACGGCATGTTACTTTTGTTAAAGCCGCTCTACACTGTCTTCATCAGCAAGTGTCGGCACCCACCAACAATCCAGATAGCTGTCAGGCGGAGAAGTAAATGAGCGAAGTAGTTGTTACCTCTAAGAACAATTTACAGAACGAGGTGCGATATGGCGATGGTCGCACTTTCATAACCGACGAGCCCGTCGATCTGGGCGGCGACGGAGCCGGTCCAGATCCCTACACACTTCTTCTGAGCGCACTCGGCACCTGTATGTCCATGACCGTCATGCTTTACGCGCGAAGGAAACAATGGCCACTGGATAGAGTAACGGTCAGACTGCAGCAAGATCACATACATATCAAAGACTGCAAAGAGTGCGAACAGAATATAGACGGTTACGTTCATCGCATTGAACTTTCCGTTAGCTTTGAAGGCAATTTATCTCCGGAACAGCTTACTCGGCTGCACGAGATTTCACACAAATGTCCAGTCCATAAAACGCTGAGTTCGCCGATCGTGATCGTAGACAGGCAGAAAGACGAAACTCTTGAGGACTCACCGGCCGGAGACTTCTTCTGAGGTCCAAACGTCAAAAAGGCTCTCAACCTTTCGGTTGAAAGCCTTAAAAATGGTCGGGACGACTGGATTCGAACCAGCGACCTCACGCACCCCAAGCGTGCGCGCTACCAGGCTGCGCCACGTCCCGTCGCTGTCTTAGTATCGTGCTACTGCGGAAATGTCAAATTGCAGGGGCGTCCCTCGGTGGACGCCCCCTCTATAAGTTAGCTCTTGATCGGCAAAGAAGAGGGGGAGTCTTCACTCTACAAGTCGGCTCTTCATCTGCAAAGAAGAGGGGGCGCCCACGGAGGGGCGCCCCTACAATCAATCTCTTTAAGCCGGATTACTTGGCGCGATTCTGATTTTCCTTCTCTAACAAACTGAGAAGTTCTCGAAGTTCGGCAGCGAGTTTCTTTAAGCCCTGTCTCTCTTCCGCCGTGCGTGGTGCAATCGGCTCACGTGTAAAAGTTGCGGCAGGCAAAAACTCCTCTTCCGCAGAGAATTCAACCGGAAGAGGGGGCTGGTTTGCATCATCTTCTGAACCAACGATCTTTAGTTTACTACCGCCCCGAAGATCATTTGTGAGTCGTTTTTTGGCGCCAGCAATCGTGTACTGATCCTCATAAAGTAGTTCTTTAATACGGAGCGCCATCTCGACATCTCGCTTCCGATAAACACGTTGACCGGCGCGATTCTTCTGCGGCGCCAACATCGGAAACTCTGATTCCCAGTAACGAAGAACATGCGCCTGCACTCCCGCCAAATCGCAAACTTCTCCAATCTTGAAGAAGAGTTTTTCCGGGATGGCTACAGCGGGACGGCTCATATTTTTATCGCTATCGGGGATCAAACGGAAGCTGGCTCTCTTTAAGCTGGCGTTACGGGAAGAATGGATACCTTAGGCGAGTTTGCCAGCTAACCTGTCGACGGCGGACATGTTACCCGCGCGGAGTTTCACCTGTCAATACTTATACTTAGCACGGTTCAGTTGAAACTTCGTCTTAACAGTATTGTCTGAAGTCAGACGAGTTAAAGATAAGTAGGAACCTGAGCTAGCCTTGTCGTGAAACAAACCGACAACTGCTTGTTTTGCTGACGATGTTTTTATGCGAGGACATTTCAGGGGGCAGTAGGCCGATCGGCAATGCGAGACCAGGTCGTCAGTACCGAAACGCGGTAGCGTCGGGTGAGTAGCGTCGGGTGAGTAGCGTCGGGTGAGTCTCGAGGATCAAGCAGTTGTCAGCATTTTGAGATTCACCCGACACTACCGCGAATCGGTATTGACCGGTCTCGCAACTTGATCGTTTGGTTGCGGCCTAAGCCGGGCTGTGTAACCTTAAGCGGCCTCTGTGCCTCGGTAGTGAGCAAAGTTCTAAAGAAAACAATCACCACTGAGCCGCCGAAGCCGCCAAGGTTACACAGAGAAAACCTACGTTGGACTGAGTTTATGGCGAGACGCTATACTCATAATTCCCACGAAGTACATTCGGAAGGATCAATCCAACTAGTGACAACCTCGCCAACTGCTCTTCGACTAGCATCACGCCTCGAAGATGTCGGCTTTTCAGATATCGTAAAACTGCGCAATCGCATCATGGAACTGCATACGCAGGGGCTAGAAGTGTTTCAGTTTGAAGGCGGCGAACCGTTTATGCCGACGCCCCAACCGATTAAAGACGCGATGATGCGAGCCCTCACAGAAAATAAGACTCGGTATGCAGCCTCATCCGGGGTAGCTGAACTTCGCTCCGCGATCGCTGATAAGTTGCGCAGCCAGAATCGGATTCCAGCCCAGGACAACGATGTCATTGTCGTGAACGGTGGCATGCAAGGCTTGTTTGGCGCCTTCCAGTCAGTCGTCAATCCCGGAGATGAAGTGCTGCTCTTCTCTCCTTATTGGACACCGATTAAAGACCTCGTCTCTCACTGCCAGGGGAAAAGTGTCCTGGTCCCCACTTCTGAGGCTCGAGAAAAAGGTTTTACTCAAACTCTGAATAGATATCTAAGCGGGCATACAAAAGCGATCTATTACAACACGCCGCAGAATCCTTCAGGTGTAGTCTTCTCACAGGACGAAGCGAAGGAAGTTGCCGCCTTTGCACTAGACAGAGATCTAATCGTGATCGCTGATGAAGCTTATGAGGATCTGGTCTACGATGCCGAGCACTTCTCCATCGCATCGCTTGATGGAATGCTCGAGCGGACCATTACCTGCTTCACCTTTTCCAAATCTTTTGCCATGACGGGTTGGCGTCTTGGTTACGCAGTAGCGACGGAACCGTGGATGACGGGACTAAAGAAAACGATCCTCTATTCTTCGAATGGTGTTTCCACTCCTACGCAATGGGCCGGAGTTGCTGCGCTCGGCCTTGATGCTGAGATGCGAACGAAACATAAAGCGGACTACCGATCTCGTCGAGACCTGCTTGTATCAGGTTTAAATGAACTCGGTCTCACCTGCGATCCTCCGGCCGGAGCTTTCTATGCTTTTCCTGACGTGACCAGGATCAGTACCGATAGCCGTGAAGCAGCTGAAATTCTGTTGGACCGTGCCCGTGTGGCCGCAGTCCCCGGCATAGTATTTGGTCCAGACGGCCAGGGTCACTTAAGATTTTCTTTTTCAACTTCGATTGAAACAATTGAAGCTGGTCTTGACTCACTTCGCAGACATCTATAGATAATGTGTAGAAATGAAGGAGACCGACGACAAGGGTTCGAGGCAAACCATCTCCGCGAACAATTCTCACAAGCGCTCTTCTCGAAGTGAGTTTGATTTCATCAAACAACTGCGAACCGGGACTTCTACAAATCCTCCTAACTCAATAATCGGCGATGATGCGGCTGTAATCAAAACCTCCGGCGAGAAAGAGACTGTGATAACAACAGACCTTCTTGTCGAAGACATAGACTTCCGGCGAACGACGACTCCTCCTTATCTTCTAGGTCATAAGGCACTCGCGGTCTCCCTGTCGGATATCGCCGCGATGGGAGCACGTCCGCGTTGGTCACTCATCTCGATTGGTGTCCCACAGGATGTTTGGGACACCAATTTTGTGGATAAGTTTTACGAGGGTTTTTTTGAACTAGCAGGTCGATATGACGTACAGCTGATTGGCGGTGATACGTCTCGAACGCCGGAGAAAGTTGTAATCGATTCGATCGTCCTGGGAGAAGCAAGCGCGAGTGCTTCAATCAAGCGGTCGGGAGCGAGGGCCGGAGACCATGTATTCGTAACCGGATCTTTAGGGGCCGCCGCGGCTGGATTACGACTGATCGAACGTGGCGCGCACCTGGCCGATCAGAATCTTGGTGAAGCAGAGGCCGAGGCTTTGGACCATCTGCTTTTGCGACATCTACGGCCAGAACCGCGCGTGGGATGGGGAATGATACTGGGCCAGGAGAGACTCGCAACCGCAATGATCGATCTCAGCGACGGTCTGTCGTCTGATTTGAATCACCTCTGTCGCGAAAGTGAGGTTGGCGTCCTGGTCGACTCGACGCAGATTCCGATCGACATTCAGGTAAGAGAGCTCTGCGGCCGGCGCAGGCTCGATCCGCTGCAACTTTCGCTTAATGGTGGTGAAGACTTCGAGCTTTTGTTTACCGTAAAGCCGGAAAATGTGCGCAGGTTACCACGTCGAGTGGACGGTGTTGGCATAACATTCATTGGTGAGATAAGGCCCGCGGCGGAAGGCATCAATCTCCGCGAAGGCTCACGGGTCTGGGAATTGAAGCCGGAGGGATGGGAACATTTCTAATTGGTCCGTGGTCAGTGGTCCGTGGTCAGTTTGCGATTCCCGAAAACGGTTACATACTAGCTGGCAAGTAAGGTGCATGATAACTTTCGAACTGCGGACGTCGCACAACTGACAACGGATCACTGACAAAAAACTAGCATGCTAAAGTTTCGCAATACGCTTTCAGGACAAGTTGAAGAATTCAAACCCATGCGACCCGGCGAGGTTGGAATGTACTACTGTGGTCCAACTGTGTGGAATTATGGTCACATAGGAAATTTTCGGAGTGCGGTTGCCGCCGACATACTCCGCCGCTACCTCGAGTTCAAGGGATTCAAAGTCAACCATGTCATGAATATTACCGACGTGGAGGATCGCATAATCGCGAAATCCCAGGAAGCTGGAGTCAGCATCGATGAATACACCGCAAAGTATATCGAAGCGCTGTGGGAAGACTTTGATGCGTTAGGATGCGTTCGCCCCGTCGTCGTACCACGAGCTACCAGGCATATCCCCGAGATGGTCACACTGATCGAGAAACTGCTTGAGACAAGCCATGCTTACAAGTCTGACGGATCGATCTATTACCGCATCGCCTCGTTCCCTGAGTACGGCAAGTTGTCTAAGATCAACTTTGAAGGAAACATCGCCGGCAAGAGTGAACGGGTAGACACCGATAAATACGATAAAGAAGATGCTCGGGACTTCGCACTCTGGAAAGAGCCGGAATCGGAAACTGAACCTTCGTGGGAGACATCAATTGGTCGCGGCCGGCCCGGCTGGCACATTGAGTGCTCGGCGATGTCGATGAAGTATCTTGGTGAAACGTTCGACATTCATGCCGGTGGAATCGACCTGGTTTTCCCTCATCACGAAAACGAGATCGCGCAGAGCGAGGGCGCGACGGGAAAGCGCTTTGTGAACTACTGGATTCACTTCGAACACCTCAAGGTCGAGGGTGAAACCATGTCGAAGAGCAAAGGAAACTACTATACGTTTCGCGACTTAATTGAAAAGGGCTACTCGCCTTCCGGAATTCGCTACTTTCTTTTGAGTGTTCCTTACAACAAACAGATCAACTTGAATTTTGACGTGCTCGCCGGCGCCGAGAAAACGGTCGAGAGTTTACGAGATTTCAGGGATCGGTTATTAGAAGCAAAAACCGAACCCGGGAGCGACGAAAAGCTTCACGACGTGACGGAACGTGCCTTGAAAGAATTTGAAGAAGGCATGGACGACGATCTAAATACCTCGGTCGCGCTGGCGGTTTTGCACAACTTGTCTCGTGAAGTAAATCGAGCTTTGGCGCGCAAGCAGGTGAAGGCTGATAACCAGAAAGAACTACTGGAGCTGTTGCGCCGTTTTGATAGCGTCCTCAACATCCTGGGCCAACCCGAACGAGAGATGCTGGACAGTGAGATACAAGCCCTCATCGATGAACGACAGGAGGCGCGCCATCGACGTGATTTCTCGCGAGCGGATGAGATTCGCGATCAACTGGCCCAACGCGGAGTCATTTTGGAAGACACTAAGGACGGAGTGCGCTGGAGGAAGTAAGGCTTTGGACTTTGGTCTTTGATCTTTGGATTTCAATCTTCTTCCCATGTTAGACCAGAGAACAAAGGATCAAAGACCTAAGATCAAAGACCAAAGATCAAAAACCCTATGCTTCTAGAAACAGACCGCCTAATACTCAGAATGTGGCGCAACGAAGATTTCGCGGCGTACGAAAAGATGTGTGCCGATCCTGAGATTATGAAATATCTCGGAGGAAGGACATTCGACCGCCTCGAGGCGTGGCGGCATATGGCTTTTCTCGTTGGCCACTGGCAACTGCTCGGCTTCGGACATTGGGCCGTCGAAGAAAAGGAGTCGGGTAAATTCATCGGCCGCCTGGGCTTTCTCAATCCCGAAGGCTGGCCGGGTTTTGAAATTGGCTGGACCCTCGCGCGCGAAGCCTGGGGTAAAGGTTATGCCACAGAAGGAGCGCGCAGAGCGTTGGATTACGCTTTTCACGACCTCAACAAAGATCACGTCATCAGTCTCATCCATCCTGAGAACAAGAATTCGATTAGAGTGGCTGAACGACTCGGCGAAACTCTCGAAGGACAGACAGAACTTTTGGGCCACGACGTGTTGATTTATGGAATCGACCGGCCAACAGAATGATCTCGGAAAGCTGATTGCGATTTTGCAACTCGCTTACTCAGGTGAGTTAGCTGCCGGTTACGCCTATCGCGGACATTGGCACTCCGTGAACAATCCTGACCAAAAGGCCCGCATCAAAACAATTGAAGAAGAAGAGTGGCACCATCGCCGGCTCGTGGGTGAGATGCTAACTTCTCTCAAAGCTGGACCAGATAAAGTCAGAGAGATTCGCGCAACTCTACTCGGACGTGCGCTCGGTTTCATGTGTCACTTGTCGGGTTGGTTCGCACCGATGTACGGCGCAGGCAAACTCGAGAGGGGAAATATTGTTGAGTATGAAACGGCCGCGCGACACGCATTAGATTGTGGACGGGGCGACCTGATCGATTGCCTTCTGACAATGGCGGAAGTTGAGTGGGAACACGAACGCTACTTTCGCGAGCTCGTCACGGGACACTGGTTAACCCGGACGATCAAACTCTGGGATGGTCCACCCCCGAAGACTCACATACGCGAGGCGTTCAAGATTGCCGCGGCCAGTACCGACGCGCGGTAAGTCGATTGAGTTTTGCAGTAATCAGAGTCATCCAGCTGTTTTATTGGTCGTTGATCATTGGACATTGATCATTTGGCATTTGCGAGAGAGCGCACGCTTCCAGACTCGATGGCTCTGAGGTTTCTCTCTAGCGGTTCTCCGCGGTTCTCTGCGATGTTTGAGTTACAACGATATGAATTCTGCATTGGACCGCGATAAGACGCAGAGAATCGCAGAGCGACGCACGGTCGGTTTCCAACTGCAGGTCCCGAACATTAATTTCTATGAGAACAACAATCATCGCCTTCTTGCTCATGATCTCCGGGGTTCAAGCTAACGCTCAGCCTCGAGAGAGACTCAAACTTGCGGCTGAGGTAAAAGCTGAATTCACTCATGCATGGACAGGCTACAAGAAATATGCCTGGGGACACGACGACCTGAAACCTCTGTCCAAGTCGTTTCACGATTGGCATTCTGAGCCGCTGCTCATGACTCCAATCGATGCACTCGACACAATGTTCCTGATGGGGATGAAAGATGAAGTCACGGATACCAAGCAGTACATCGTCGATCATCTCACTTTTGATAAAGATATCGAGGTACAAAAGTTCGAGATTACAATTCGCCTCCTGGGCGGATTGTTGAGTAGTTATCAGTTAACCGG
>DASROI010000494.1:0-12296 GCA_035646955.1 Pyrinomonadaceae bacterium | reverse complement strand
CCATAGGCGCCGATCGCGACAAACAGGATTATTAGTAACCAGAGGATGGGGCGTGGAGTAGAGTGATGAATGGGTTTAAATGATGGGACATCGACTTTTACCTTGCTGGCTACGGGTCTTTCGGTTGACTCGTCGACTGAGAGAATGCGAGCTGCTGCGACCGGCCTCGTTCCCGGTGAAGCAGTATCGTCTGTTTCTCGACCGGACCAGGTTTCATCATCAGCCGGCGTAGTCGTTACGGCATTTGGTCTTTCAAAAGTCGAAGGCAGATCTGGGATATCGTCTTCCGGTAGCGGCGTTAGAATTTTTTTACGTGGTTTGAATAAAGAAGATATGGGTGGAACGGGCTCGGCGGCCAAAACAGGGTCTAGTCGAGGCTCAACGATTGGGGCTGCCTCGCTATCGAAGCCGCGTGTGATTACAGCGCTCTCGTCTTTTGAGGGTGCTGCTGGCTCAGCTGTAATGTTGATCGGAGCGGATATGGGTTCCGGAGTCTTCACGTCTAACTGGCCATTAATACTTGTAACCGTTGGCAACACTTCTGCAGGCAGTGCGTTCTCAGTGACCTTTACTGCTTTATCTCGCAGGATCGCTCCGGCCAAACCGCCCAAACCACGCCGCACAGGTTGATTGGTTTCCGGTTCTTCATTTTTGACGATAACAGGCTCACGCGGAGGCGCTACTGGAGGAGTGGGTGTTACTTCCGGAGGTTGAGGGTCGGTTCGAGGCGCTGCGATTAGTTCGCCGATCGAATTGTAGTTGACTGACCAATCAAGCGCGTTAAACCCCAAATCATCTTGAAGATCACGTTCGGCTCCGGCTGCGAGCAGGATTTTAACAACGGCGAGATGGCCGAAAGCAGAGGCTAACATCAGCGCCGATTGGCCCGCAGCGTTTCTGCTATTTACATCGGTTCCCTGTGCGAGGAGAGCTCTAACAAGGTTAGCGTCTCCTTCCGCAGCCGCACGCAGGAATGATCGAGTCGCAGGATTCATCGTCGTTGAAGCTGGAAATACGATGAGAATCTACCAGATTACGAGTGTTTGGGGGAACGTTTGTACTATCAGGCCGATTCAATGCGCCCCTCTGACCTAGGCGGTGGCGGAACTTTTCGGGGCTTCCGATGTCTAAGTCGTACAATGAAGCTCACATTGTTCAGACTAACGACCCTCGTCGTTTCAACCTTGATTGGTCTGGCGGCTTTTTCTTTAAAAGAACTTGTGGAATTGCCACTCATCAACATCCCGCCCGTCGAAACGGCTTCTGATATTGCCTGCTTTTTTCCACTTCCTTATCGCAATATCGTAATTTCGGTGCCAGGTAACGATGAATTCTATTTGGGCAAACGAAAGCTTGTACTCTCGGAACTATGCGAGAGCATTGAGCAAGAAGCGATTTATATCCGCCCAGGCAAGCGGATCCTCTTTATTAAGAGTGCCGCTAAAGTTCGATTTGAATCCTTGTACCGGCTGATTAGCCAGGCAAGGGAATGCAATATTGAGCGAATCGATTTCGTAATCGATAAGAAGAAACGCGGTCTCTAAAACCGCGGTCTATTCCAAACGGCACTCACGAGTTCTAAAAGGATATTACCTAAGCTTCGGGAGGTTCTTCCTCAAAGTGTCTCCACGGCACAAACTCATCTACTTGAATCGGTTCAAATGCAAGGTCGTCGCCGATCACTTCACCTCGTTCCTTTTGCGCCATTCTCTCAGCACATTCGTCTGAGATCTGCTCATACAGACGTTGCTCGAGTTCCCACTCTTCCTTTGTCAGGTAAGTGGAAAAGACAAAATCCTGTTCCATGTTGCATCCGTCAAGGTGCCAGAAAAAAACGCCCAGGCCGGCTTCAGCCTCGTCCCCCATCATTTTGCAGATAGGACATTCTTCATCGATTACCATCGTGCGACCGCCCATTGCCTCCGGCAATCGCTTTCGCTCGTTGTCGAGAACGATAAAAGGTACGTGACCTGAAAACCTCTCATTTGGTTCAGAGAGCCATTGAAGCTTTACGTCCTCAAGCTTCGCGATCAATTCGTCGATCTTCGTTTCGGCGTTACTGGATTGAGTCGCCAGCGCGGCGTTGATGCCTTGAGAAATCAAAGAACGAATAAGGTAGTAATAGATCACCCATTCGTGCTGTCCGAATCCCGCAAACCGATACGCGAAAGAATTGCGGTCCAAACACGGAGGACCTTCCAACAATATTGACCACTGCAGGCAGCGCGACTCGAGATCGAAAGAGATCAAGTCCGTCTTTGCAAGCATTACTTCGCGAGGTGATTTACCACGTAAGTCTTCACGCGGGGTTATCAGCCAGGTTTTGTGAATCTCACTGATCTGTTTTGAAAGTGGATCAACGTCGTCAGGGTTATCCGTTTCATGCCAATGTTCTTCTTGAGTTAGATCGCTGGCCGGTGAAACTGACTGACTGGTCTGAGCACTGGTTTCTGAAGTTGGCGCGGTTGCGATTTCAGTCCGATTGCTTTCAGAGATTGACTGAAAGATTTGCTTCGCGAGGAATTCGTCGAGCGGTCGACCATAGAGAACCGGACGAGCATCAAGCGGCGGATTAAGTGTTCTGAGTTGCTGACGCGAATAATGTCGTGTCTCAAATCCGTTGACCGAATCGAGGAACAGCCACTCATCCGGATCAAGTTGATATTTGATCGGGCAGTCCTGGTCGTTTGAACCATCATGGTATCCGACAACTCCC
This sequence comes from Pyrinomonadaceae bacterium, assembly GCA_035646955.1. GTDB lineage: Bacteria > Acidobacteriota > Blastocatellia > Pyrinomonadales > Pyrinomonadaceae > PSRF01. The sequence goes on along the minus strand of DASROI010000494.1, from coordinate 9,580 downwards.
GACGAACCAGGTAGAGAGTAGGTTGAATCGCAGACCACGATTCTTGCTGCGAGATCCACGATCAAAATGCCGGCGTCATAAGGCTCGTTGTCAACGTCGAGGCCGGGGTGAAGATCGAGGTGAAAATGTAGCTCGATTGGATCTCTTTGAAAGCGTGTTAGCGCCGCTTCGAGCTCGCTGAGTGTTTCAGGCTCAGCAGCAAGAGCTGCTACGCAATAGTCTCCAATCGAAGCGTGAATTGTTCCTGACAGAGTGCTTTCTGAGTCTACGAGATTGAGTTTGATGCTGGACATGGTGAGGTTCCTTTCAATTGTGAGTTTAAAACAGCGGCATTTTCGCCTAAGGCTGTCAAAATTACCAGCTGTTAGCTGTTATAAATTAGCTCATACTCGCCGCCGCGAAGCAGCTTAATTTCTTTGAGCAAGGGTTCCGCTTTGCACAAAAAGTAACATGCCAACAGTACAGTACCGCGAGCGAAGCGACCGGACGGCACACTCAACGAACCAATCATCAGAATTTAGGCGTAATATCGAGTGTGCCACCGCCGCGCTTCGCTCGCGGTACTGTATTGATCGCTCGACACTCACCACGATTGGAGTTTTTGTGCAAAGCCTCCGCGAATAGTGCATACGGGGACGATGATGACTGATTCAGTTCTGAAAGTTCTTTTAATAAGTTTAATAGTTACCGGATCAGGCAACATCGCAATGGCTATGGGTCAAAAAGGGGCCGAGCTTGTTCGCTCCACGAATACTCAAGAGCCTTCACCGTCTCCTTCGCCTGGCCCGTCACCTGCACCCGGTTCCAGTAAGGCCGCTCCTCAGAATCAACCGGCCGCTAAGCCGCCAAAGCAAAAGCGCGGACAGTTTGTAATTGCCCCGATCCCTACGACTAGTCCCACTGTTGGGTCGGGTCTCGTTTTCGTCCTCGGATATGTTTTCAAGTTGAAAGAAGACGACAACGTTTCGCCGCCCTCGGCGATAGGTGCGGTTGCAGCTTTTACAAGCAATGGCAGCCGCGGGGGCGGAATTGGTGGGCGACTTTACTTCGCAGAAAACAAGTATCAGACGACTTTTGCATTCGGTAAAGGTCGTGTGAATTACGATTTCTTTGGCATCGGTCGAGTGCCAAATCGTCCCCCGGTATCAGTTCCAATTCGACAGGGCGGAACTTTCTTTTTCGGCGAGTTCATGAGGAACATCGGGAAAAAGGTATTCATCGGACCGCGTTTCCAACACCGTAGTTTGTATGCACGGCTCGACGGTGAACAGACGCAGGGCGGATTTGAAATTCCTGAGATAGATATTCAGGCTACGACGGTGGCGTTGGGAATTCACATTCAACGAGACACGAGGGACAGCACCTTTTTTCCAACCAAGGGATCTTTGTTCGATTGGAAGGGAGATTTTTTTGACCAGTCCCTCGGAAGCAAACGTCAATATCAAACCTATAAACTTTCGTTCAACGAGTACCGGGCCGTTGGCGAGAAAGGTATTCTTGCTTACCGAGCGATGATTTGCTCCGCGAACCAAAGCGTGCCGTTCTATGATTTATGCCTCTACGGTGTGAGCAATGATTTGAGGGGTTACACCGGAGGTGAGTTCCAGAATCGCCGGATGTTTGCGACCCAGGCAGAGTATCGGCGGGCTCTGAAAGGGCGGTTTGGTGCAGTTGTCTTTGGGGGAGTTGGTGGTATTGCGCGTCGATGGAACCAGTTCAGGTCCGACGAGTTGTTGCCGGCAGTAGGAGTTGGACTGCGTTTCAACATTGAGAAGAAGAATCACATCAATTATCGGATAGACTGGGCGGTAGGACGTGCTGGACATACGTTGGTGATTGGCATCGGTGAAGCATTTTGATTGCAAGATGCAACCCTTCTGAAAGCGATCATACGCCGATAGGGGCCGGCATATGGGCGGGGCCTGAAATCCGAATAACCACCGATCAAAGTGACAACTAACCGCCTTCTCTTGTTGGAAGGCCGCCGTCACCCACATAATTAGCCAGGACAATCTACTCTGTTCCAAAGGCAGCTTCGTGAGTTCCCAAACCATTGCGAAAGCAAAAAAGCCCTTTAGCGATCCCACTTTTCGGACTGCTGCTCTGGCCGCCTTTATCGTCTTCGTCACTTACTATCTGACTGCCGAGATAGGCTTCGAGTTCGCACTGCAACCAGGCTCAGTCTCAACACTCTGGATGCCCAACTCTCTCCTGCTTGCGGCGTTGTTACTGATTGAGAGGCGTTGGTGGTGGATGATCATTGCCGCCGCATTACCGGCTCACTTTGCGTCTGAATTGCAAAGCGGGGTGCCGACGACCATGGTCCTTTGCTGGTTTGTTTCGAACTCGGTTCAAGCACTGCTGGGTGCTTTCTGCATCAACTATTTCATCAAGGAAGGTACTGTTTACTTCGAGAGGATTCGCGATCTCAGCGTCTTCTTGCTCTTTGGCGCATTTCTTGCGCCTTTCGCGGCCTCGTTTCTTGACAGCGCCCTGGTCCAACTCAATAACTGGGACCATCGAGAGTACTGGGCAATCTGGCGCATCCGTTTCTTTTCGAACGTACTGGCTAGTTTAACGATTATTCCTTTTGTAGTGGTTTGGATACGCGGAGGTGTGCGCGGCATCAGCAACGCACCATTCAGTCGTTATCTGGAAGCGGCCGTGCTCGCGATAGGGTTTCTAGCAATTGCTCTTTATGTCTTCAACACATCGCGAGGGGTTGCGGACAAAATGCCGTCATTACTTTATTGGCCGCTACCGTTCCTGCTTTGGGCCACGGTCAGGTTTGGTCTCCGTGGCATCACCACTTCACTCGTCGTCATAATGTTTCTGGCGATCGATGGTGCTACTCGCGGTGCTGGTCCATTCGTATTGAATTCATCTTCGGACAACGCAATGTCGATCCAGTTGTTTTTGATAGTTGTCTCAATTCCGTTGATGGTGCTGGCTTCAATCGTCGAAGAACGACGTCAAGTGGAAGCGGCGGCGAGAGAGAATGAAGAGCGATTGACCCTCGCCCTCAACGCCGCCCAAATGGAGACCTGGGATTGGAGAATACTCGAAAATCGTTTGATGTGGTCAGACGAGACAAGAAAGCGATTAGGCGCGAAATCAAACGACGACATTACTCCGGAAACCTTCTTCCGTTTGGTCCATCCGGACGATCGAGAAAACGTTGAGCTGGCAACTCTTCGTGCTGTTCGCGAAGGTGTTCCGTACGAGCTCGAATTTCGGATGCTCTCCGATGGCGAAACTAAGTGGTTCCTAAGTAAAGGAACTGTGTTGCGCGATGACCTGGGCAGACCAGCACGCATGCTTGGCATTGGAATAGATATAACTGAACGCAAGAGGGCCGAAGAGGCCCTGGCAAAAATAAATGAGCGTAACCAGGCGATCCTGAGGGCCGTGCCTGACATGATGTTTTTATTAACCAGGGACGGCATTTATCTCGACTATTCAGCGCGTGAGGTTGATCAACTTCTTGTCCCACCGTCGCAATTTGTTGGTAAAAGCATCAAGGATGTTTTGCCTCGTGAGTTGGCCGAAAACTTCATCAAGATTTTGTCAGAACTTAGTGCCACGGATGTACCTTATGTCGTTGAATATACCTTGCCAATGAACGGTGAGACGAAATTCTTCGAAGCGCGTCTTATCCTGGCCGAAGGCGACAACGTGCTCACAATTGTCCGCGACGTCACAGAAGCTCATCAGGCAATCGATAGCGCCCGCGAAAGTCAGGAAAAGGTCCTACAGAGTAATAAGCAGATTCGCGCCCTCGCTGCCCGGCTGATATCAGCCCAGGAGTCGGAGAGACGGCGGATCTCCCTTTTGTTACATGACGACGTTAGTCAGAATGTTGCCGCACTCGGACTATCAATCAGCCGGCTCAAACGTAAGCTGCCAACTTCAAACGAAGAGTTGCTGGGTGAGCTGAGTCAACTTGGATCGCAAGCTTACGACTTGACGACGCAAATCAGACGGCTATCGCATCAGTTGCATCCGGAAGTGCTCGAACACCTGGGACTTGTGAAAGCGCTTGAATCTCATGTGACCGAATTCGGTAGTGAAGAGCATATCGAGATGAGCTTCAAAGCCGATGTTCGCATTGAACCCCTGCCAATCGAGCTTTCTGTCTGTCTTTATCGAGTTGCCCTGGAGGGCCTCAGAAATATCTCGCGACACTCAGGCGCAAAATTCGCTAAGGTGATCTTGAAGGAGACCAACGGTTATTTGACACTAGAGGTGTCTGATTCCGGTATCGGTTTCGACGTCGAGCGAGCACGGCGCGGAAATGGAATCGGACTGGCCAGCTCTGAAGAGCGAATCAGGCTGCTGCAGGGAAGTTTTGAAATACGGTCTAATCCGGAAACAGGCACTACTATGACTGCTAAAGTTCCTATGAGGTAATCATGCCCCGAACCCGAATATTAATAGCGGATGATCACAAGATGTTTGTTCAAGGTCTTCAGGGATTACTCGAAGATGAATTTGATCTTGTGGGTACGGTTGGCGACGGCCACGCGTTGGTAGAAGAAGCGGTCCGGCTTGAACCGGATGTCATCCTCGTGGACATTTCAATGCCTGGTTTGAATGGCCTGGATGCAGTGCGCAGGCTAAAGACGAAGGGGCTTAACTCGTGCATCATTTTCCTCACAATGCATGCAGACGATCGTTTGCTCGCGGAAGCATTCAGGTGCGGTGGCAAAGGCTATGTGCTCAAGCAATCAGCCGGCGAAGAGCTGATATTGGCGATCAAACAAGTACTGGCGGGCCATAAGTATGTGACGCCGTTGATTGCTACGGAATGGGTCCAGGATTTAACCGAGCAAATTGGCGAGAAACAGAGACTGAGTTTGACTCCACGTCAGCGAGAAGTGCTGCAACTTGTAATTGAGGGATGCACTATGAAAGAGGTTGCAACGCGGTTGGGTATATCGACCCGCACTGCTGAGTCTCATAAGTACGAGATGATGGAAGGTCTTGGAGTCGAGAGCACCGCGGAACTGATCCAGTACGCGATTAAATTGGGTCTGACCCGTCAGTAACAGCTTATTGGGATTGGGCCTCGACATCAGTAAAAGAGAGGGACGATCTGGTAGTTGAGATGCCGAGCGATCCATCCTTAAAGGTTTGTCGAGGCAAACGTGTCTCCTTGTCGTATGTCGCCGGTATCGTAACCTTTTCTGAACCACCGCAGCCTTTGTTCTGAAGTTCCGTGAGTGAAAGAATCGGGCACGACGTAACCCTGACTCTGTTTTTGAATAGTATCGTCACCGATCGCACTTGCTGCCCGCAAAGCCTCTTCAACGTCTCCAGGTTCCAACAGACCTTGTTCCTTTACGTAGCGTGCAAAAACACCGGCAAAAAAATCAGCTTGCAGTTCAAGTCGTACAGAAAGTTGATTAGCATCACTTTCGCTCATACGCCGTTGCATTGCGTCGACCTTGTCCGAAATCCCCAGTAATTTCTGAACATGGTGACCAACCTCGTGTGCGATCACATAAGCTTGCGCGAAATCACCCGGCGCGTTGAATCTGCGCCTCAATTCTTCATAAAAAGAGAGATCGATGTAGACCTTCTGATCACCCGGACAGTAAAAAGGCCCAACTGCAGCTCCGCTTATTCCGCATGCTGATTGGACCTGGTCCGTAAAAAGAACAAGCGTTGGTTCGCGGTATTGCCGGCCGTTTTTCCGAAACACATCGGTCCAAACATCTTCGGTCTTGCCTAGCACAACAGAGACGAATTTTTTCATCTCATCTTCTTGTTGATTGTTTGGCCGTGAGGACTGGACTGGAGCCGAAGGATTATTTTGCGGAACTTGCTGAAGGATCTGCTGCGGATCTGCGCCCAACAGCAATGCCAGAATTACGATTATAAGAGTGCCAAGTCCTCCTCCAATTGCAACCTTGCCTGTTGAAATCCCGCGCCGGTCTTCGACATTACTGCTCTCGCGTTCACCTCTCCAACGCATACTTGTTGACCTCCCTGTTCTCGGTTGAGCGGTATGATCAATCAGAAGTCATGGATTAGCAAGGGATAGGTGTGAATGAGACGCAAGATTTAAGACTCCCTGAAGTAAAGCCATAGGAGCTATTTGTACGACTGAGCTTATGCGTCCGATTGACCTTATTGGAGAATAGGACCTTGATGGAGCGAGGACCTATCATCAATCTCCCATCAAAGAGGCGTGGGGCAGAATCTCGGGTGGAATTGGTTCGAGAAAGCGGGACACAACTGGCGCAAACCCACCGTCGCCGCGATAAGCATCGCCACGAAACACATTCAGCGGGTATACGAAGTGTAAGTCTCGCCGGGCCCTCGTCGTCGCGACGTACAACAAGCGGCGCTCTTCATCCAGGTCGTCAAATTCATCCTGGAAACGGTTGGACGGGAACCAGCCGTCCGTCATCCAGATAACAAAAAGGTTGTCCCATTCAAGTCCTTTCGCCGAGTGAACCGTCGAAAGCGTTACGAATCCACCACCCCGACGAACGATGCTTCCCTGAATTGCTTCAGTCGGGTCGAGCGCCACATCATCGAGCAACTTAACTACCGTCTTATATCGCTTTGCTATTGCCTGCAGATGTTCGAGATCCCGGCCCCGCCGTTGGGAATCGTCGTACTTGTTTTTCAAAAGCGGACGATAAAATCGCAGTACCGCACTCAGTTGCTCATTCGGAGTTTTACTTTCAAGCACGTTGTTGAATAAGCGTGCGAGTCGAGTTAGTTGACTCTTGTAGCTCGCTCGCGCTGGAAAAGTAAGGAGCTTCTTAAAAAGACTTTGCCTCGATCTTGTTGAGCGGAACTCTTTGCGCTCAACTTCCAGGTGCTCGAGTATTTGATAAACGGTTGCATCGCCAACGTGCTCGATCAGTTTTAACGATCTAAACCACGAAAGGGTGTCGGATGGTTTAACTACAACTCGGAGAAACGACAGGGCGTCTTTGATGTGAGCTGATTCGGCAAATCGAATCCCACCAAACTTGCGAAATGGTATTCCTTGTTTCGCCAGTTCAATTTCCAGGTCAAACGAATGAGAGCTGGAGCGAAACAGCACGGCCATTTCACTGAATGGCACGCCCTCTGTTCTCAACTCTTCGATTCGTTGGGCCACAAATCTCGACTGCTCATTTTCGTCCTGGGCACTGACCACGACAGGTGTTTGGCCACCTTCGATGCGTGAAAATAGTTTCTTCTTATAACTCTCCTTGACTTCGCCCATCAGTGCATTCGCCACGTCGAGAATGGGTTGAGTACTCCGATAGTTTTCTTCAAGTTTGATTATCTGGGCCTTTGGGAAAAGCCTTGGGAATTCCAGCATGTTTTTGTGACTGGCTCCGCGGAAGGAGTAGATCGACTGAAACTCGTCGCCCACCACTGCAACGTTGTCGTGCTGCGAAGTCATCAGTTTCATTAACTCAGCCTGTAGCCGGTTAGTATCCTGGTATTCGTCGACCATGATGTAGCGATACTGCGCGGACAATTTGTCGCGCATCGTTGCGCTTGCTTCCAGCGATTCCCGCAGGCGAACTAGCAAGTCGTCATAGGTAAGCATTTGCCTGCTTCTTTTAAATGCCTCGAAGGACTTAAACAATTCTTCCAGATTTCGTCGCTCGTCGATGAACTCAGGGTAAGCCTGGTTGAGGACCTGTTTGAGCGAGATCATCTTATTGACCATCATGCTGAAGATCGCGGCGATCGTACGTTTGCGCGGGAACCGGCGCTCTTTTGTGAGTTTGATTTGCCGGCGAAGCAAATCGATCAGGTCTTCAGTGTCACTCTGATCGAGGACTGTAAAGTTCTTTTGTACTCCTGCGTCATCGGCAAAAGTTCTTAGCACGGAATGTCCAAGTGCGTGAAAGGTTCCTCCCGACACTCGCTGGCAACGCGCATCCGCGAGTGCTGCGGCTCGAGTTAACATGCTCGTAGCTGCGCGTCGCGTGAAAGTGAGCAATAAAACAGATTCTGGTTTGACTCCGATCTCGATTAAGCGAGCGACACGGTAAACGAGCGTTCGGGTTTTTCCAGTACCGGCGCCTGCGACGATCAGCAACGGGCCTTCCGTCGTCATTACCGCCTTGTATTGAGCTTCGTTCAATTCGTTCGCGTAATCTATTTTCCCGGTACCTGTTGAAGAAAGGTCTCGACGCAATACGAGTCTCGACTTTGTAGCGACAACTGAACTCTTACCTAGCTCAAGATCTTTTTTGATTGTTCGAAGTTCAAGTGAGAGTTCGTTAATGGACTGGTATCGCTCTTTGGGCGCTTTGGCCAGTGAGCGGATGAGAACTTGTCTCAATCCGACCGGTATTGAAGCAGTATCTGCGAGTTTAGGTTCACGGTGAAGAATTGCGTGCATAGTATCGATGCGATTCTCGTGAACAAAGGGGGCGGCGCCGGTGAGCATCTCAGCAACCACTACTGCAAAAGAAAATATATCGGCGCGATGATCTACCCGATGGCCCAGCAACTGTTCTGGCGCCATGTAATTTACTGTTCCGAGGAGAGTTCCCGATTCGGTTTCGACTCCCCGAATAAGAGTCTTTTGTTCACTGTCCGCGGCAACCAGGGCCCGGTCGCGTTGGGCTACGAGTTTGGCCAGACCAAAATCGAGGATTTTTGCGTAACCATCCTTGCTGAGCATGAGGTTTTCTGGTTTCAAATCGCGATGAATGATTCCAAGCTCATGAGCCTTTGAGAGTCCATCTGCAATCTGAATCGCCACATCTAAAGCTTCAGGCACCGGCATCGCTTTGCCTTTGATCTTCTGGCGGATCGTTTGGCCTTCGACAAACTCCATCGCGATGTAAGGTTTGCCGTTATCTTCACCGACTTCATAGACAGTGAGGATGTGTGGGTGCGTCAGAGCAGAAGCGGCTCGCGCTTCCTGAAAAAAGCGCCGTCGCCGATCTTGTTGCGAGACATACTCAAGCGGCAGGACTTTTAAGGCCACGATGCGCTGTAGCTTATTATCGAATGCCTTGTAAACGGCTCCCATTCCACCTGCGCCGATGGGTTCGATAACCTGGTAGTGAGCGATTGTGACTTGAGGTTTCGGTTTCATGACCGGGAACGCGTAGTGTACACCAAAGATTTTCGGTAAGGTGACCCCTGGAGTGCGTCGGCCCTCGGGGCTGTGTCACAATCAACGGCTGCCATAGAGTACCGCGAGCGCAGCGACCGGATGATACACGCGACGCGCTCATCAGTATCCAAAGTTGAAAGCACCATCCGACGTCAAGAGCTGCTATAGAGTACCGCGAGCGCAGCGACCGGATGGTACACGCGACGCGCTCATCAGTATCCAAAGTTGAAAGCACCATCCGGCCGCACTGTTCCAGCGTCAAGAGCTGCCATAGAGTACCGCGAGCGCAGCGACCGGATGATACACGCGACGCGCTCATCAGAAATTAAAGTTGAAAGCACCATCCGGTCGCACTGTTCCAGCGTCAAGAGCTGCTATAGAGTACCGCGAGCGCAGCGACCGGATGATACACGCGACGCGCTCATCAGTATCCCAAAGTTGAAAGCACCATCCGGCCGCACTGTTCCAGCGTCAAGAGCTGCCATAGAG
>DASROI010000493.1:0-4952 GCA_035646955.1 Pyrinomonadaceae bacterium | reverse complement strand
GCTCATGAGTGGATCGTCAAAGAGAGTTGAGTCGCGACAGCAGGAAGTGTCGCAAATTTCGCGAGAGCTAAAAGCGCTGGCTAAAGAGATGAATGTTCCTTTGGTGGCGCTATCTCAGTTGTCGCGCGCGCCTGAGGCTCGTTCTGATCACCGTCCTCAGCTGGCCGACCTGCGTGAATCGGGAGCGCTCGAGCAGGATGCCGACGTAGTTGCCTTCATCTACCGGGAGGAGCAGTACAAGACTCCGGAAGAGAAAGATGCAATGCCCGAGGAACAGAAGAACATTGCAGAAATAATTATCGCCAAGCAGCGGAATGGTCCAACCGGCACAGTCGATCTGCGTTTCACACCCTCCAGCATGCGCTTCGACAATCTGTATCGAGAGTAGTTTGAGGATCATCCACAAATTGCGCTGATTACACCGATTTCAAAACTCTAACGAATTAGAAATCACCATTCGAGCTCAAAAATCAGTGTCATCGGCGCTATCTGCTGATAGTCTTTTGCAGGAGATCACTAGTAAACATGGCATCGGGTTCATCTAACGTTCGGCCGGCTTCAGGCTTACGCTCCACCTGGGCTGAAATTAATCTCGATAACCTCTCACACAATTATCGGATGGTCCAACAACGTGTTGGTCCAGAAATTTCAGTGATGGCCATGTTAAAGGCGAATGCTTACGGTCACGGCGCGGTTCGTTGTGCCCAGGCTCTTGCCGCGGCCGGCGTGAAGTGGTTTGGAGTTGCTTTACCCGAGGAAGCCCTTCAACTGCGCGAGGCAGGAATTAAAGAATCAATTTTATGTGTCGGTGGTTTCTGGAATGGACAGGAGCAGCTTTGTCTTAATTACAATGTAACTCCCGTTGTTTACCGGCTCGACATGATTGAGTCTTTGAATCGAGCTGCAGCTGCTGCCTCCACGGTCGTTGACATTCATATAAAAATTGACACAGGGATGGGACGGCTTGGCGTACGTTGGGATCAGTTGAAGGATTTTGTTTCACAGCTAAATCAATTCAAGAATGTTCGTATTGATGGGCTGATGACGCACTTTGCGGCCGCCGATGACGCCGGCTGTCAACCCCTGACACGAGATCAGATAGGTCGGTTCGAAGAGTCGGTCAACCTGTTTCGACAACATGGTCATCAACCGACTTACTTGCATCTGGCAAATTCTGCGGGGATTTTTGGCTACCGCGAGTCATGGGGGAATATGGTCAGGCCGGGCGGTGTCTTATACGGATTATGGCGTGATGTTCTCTCTATTGCGGTATCTGACACCAGGTTACGTCCGGTGATGTCGCTCTATTCGAGGATTGAATTATTGAAATGGGTGCCACCTGGCGAGACAATTGGTTATGGTTGTACCTTCGAAGCCTCCCGAAACAGTTTGATTGCATCTTTACCAATTGGGTATCACGACGGCTACATGCGTAGTCTGTCGAATCGATCAAATGTAATAGTGCGTGGAACTTTCGCCCCGGTGGTAGGCAGAATATCTATGGATATCACCTTGATCGACGTAACAAATGTTCCCGGCGTAGAACTTGGCGATGTAGTTACACTTCTGGGGGTCGCTGCAGATGGTTCTTCGTTGGAACTTCATGGTGAAGATCTCGCTCGCATAGGCAGTACGCTTTCGTACGAAGTAACCTGCGGAATCAGCGACAGAGTTCCGCGTTTTTATCTCTCAGGTAATACCAATGAAGAACACAAGGACAAGGTCCATTGAGAAACCGCCGAAGTCAGTCAAAACTCATGGGCTTTCACATCTGTCTCTGGCGGTGCGTGATCCGGAACGATCATTAAAGTTTTACCAAACGGTTTTTGGAGTTAAAGAATACTTTCGCGATGCCGATAGCATTCAGGTTCTTGGTCCAGGCAGAAAAGATGTACTGGCGTTTGAAAAAGATCATATATTAGCGGGCAAGGGAGGCGGATTAACACATTTTGGATTTCGCCTGACCAAGCCTGGCGACATAGATACAGCGGTTGCTCTCGTTCAACTAGCGGGTGGGAAAATTCTCAGCCGCGGTGAGTTCTCTCCAGACTCTCCATACGCATTTATTTTAGATCCGGACGGATATGAGATTGAGATCTGGTATGAATAATTGGAGGGGTGAAACCGCATGGCTACGGAGCCTGAACTCAGAACTGTAAAGGCTAACGCAAACGACAATGTAACAGCGCTTTTATACTCTTCCTCAAAACAAGCGCGACATGGCACAACGATTATCCTGGGCCACGGCGCCGGGGCAAATCAATTGAGTGGATTCATGCAATTGTTTGCGCACGGCTTATCCGACCGTGGCCTGGATGTCATCACCTTCAACTTCGTGTACATGGAACAAAAGCGTAGTGTTCCCGATCAAAAAGCAAAACTCGAAACCTGCTTTCGGGCTGTTATTGACGACGCGATCGGGCACAAGAAGTTGAAGGGCAACAAGCTTGTGATTGGTGGTAAATCGATGGGCGGGCGCATCGCGTCACAGGTTGACGCTGCCTTATTCGAAGAGAACGACTCGCTGGCAAAAGAGATCTCGGGTTTGGTCTTTCTCGGCTATCCGCTTCATCCGCCCGGCAATCCAGAGAAGTTGCGAGTTGAGCATTGGCAGCATATTAAAGCGCCGATGTTATTTGTGCAGGGAACTCGTGACGCTCTCGGAACGCCTGATGAGATCTCGCCGTTTCTGAAGCAGTACAAGGCTGATGCCCGGATTCACTCAATTGAAGGTGGCGACCATTCATTCAAGGCCCCAAAGAAATTTGGACTCTCGCAGAACGAGATTTACGAGACCGCAATGAACGAGATCGCCTCCTGGACCAACAATCTCTAACCTTGGAGTGCGCCGGCCCGGCGGCGCTTTGTTATATCGACCACTTGCCGGTCCCGCAATCCCCTTGCCAAAAAATGGAGAACTAGTTCAAAATCTCATTACCAATTCTCACAAGGAGTTCCTCACATGTCAGATCAAACTCAAACAAAAGATTGGCCACATGCGCCCATTCATCGTCTGGGTTCCCATGGAGTATTCATGGTGACCGGCGCAACTCTTTACAAGAAGCACCTATTCAAACGCGAAGAGCGACTCAACTTACTTGAAGGAGACCTTTTGTCGCTCTCGAAGCAATACGGCTGGCAATTGGAGGCATGGTCCGCTTTTTCGAACCACTATCACTTTATCGGGCGTGGTGCTGAAGAGACTCAGAATCTAGGTCTATTTTTAAATCATTTGCACTCCGAAACCGCACGTAAACTCAACGCGCTCGACGGAGCCGAAGGACGCCAGGTTTGGTTCAATTATTGGGATACGCAACTCACGTTTGAAAAGTCATATTTTGCGCGCCTTAACTACGTTCACCAAAACCCGGTGAAGCACAACTTGGTGTTGGTTGCGAATCAATATCCCTGGTGCTCTGCCGCATGGTTTGAACGCACTGCCACACCTGCAACGGTGAAAACTATCTATAGCTTTAAGACGGAAAAGTTGAAGATTTACGATTACTATTAATTTTTAGTAGCCAGCGGGGAGGATCGATATTCCAAAGCGCCGCCGGGCCGGCGCACTCCAAGGTGGTGCGTTTAGAAGTGGAGTGAGCGGATGCAATAGTTGCCAGCGGGGAGGGGTCGATATCACAAAGCGCCGCCGGGCCGGCGCACTCCAAGGTTACCGGAGTTTTGACTCAGGGCGGCGACGTCGAAGCTATGGACCTGCTGATTGGAAGTGACGACGAGCAACTTCTTGCCTTCATCACTGAAACGGATCATCGCAATTGGACTGGAGAAAACTAACTCGTCCTTTCGCTCGAGATTGTTCAAACTGTAGATGGCAATTTTTCCAACTTCATTTTCAACACCGAGATATCCACTTTCTACACTCACTGCCGCATAACCTCCAAACACCCGACCAAGTTGTGCCCGCTCCTTATCGAGTAGACCAGCACTCGATTCTGATCATCTGTGGCAATCAAAAAGTCTCCGGCTGCGTAGACTGTTGAGAGTCTGAACGAAGCTTTTCCTGTTTCAATCAGTAATTTACCAAGTGTCTGGCCCTTCTTCATCTCAACAACTTCGACAAAGTAGTCACCCTCTTTTTCCTTCATGGTCGCGAGTTGCTGGATAGCACTCCTGAGACTTCGCCGGCAGAGCGATAAAGGAGCAGACGCACGACAGAACGATCCAGAGTGAGAGTCGTTGGAAAGATGGCAACATGAGAACGCGACCTTTCAGATTTTGAGAGCTGGTTCGCGATGGTAGGCGCAGACGCTACGGTCGAAGGGTGAGACCGCGCCCGCGACCCTCGCCCGAACAACTTGCCACAAGTCAATAATAAATCCAAGTCCCATTTGCCTGTTATTTGCTGGCGTTTTGCAGATCCGAACATCAAGAAAGCGCTTGAGACCTTAGCCGCTGGCGCCCGCCGAGGCCTCCCCTACAATTGGTTCTGATGGGGATTTGTAGTATTTTATAGACCCGATTGAGAACCCCTTTGGCCCAGACTCGGCTCCCCGATTCACCCCGACGAGAAGCTTATGATTGAGTTAATGCAAGAGACCAAATTTCACCATATCGTCGAGGTGCTTGGAAGGAGCAGCAAGCTAATGTGTCCCGCTTGCGGGGAGTCGTCAATTGTGTCTCGACCTTTTCATATCAAGCATCACTGCTCAAATTGTCGCTCATTGTTCAAACGTGAGGACGGCTTCTTTGTTGGCGCCATACTCGCAAACGTAGTGTTTACCGAGTTGGTCATCCTGTTTGTCTGGTTTATAGGCTCGATCGTATTTGGCCTTAAATACGAGGTGGTTCTGCCCGCGTTATTTCTCACCGGCCTTATCTTTCCGCTCGCTTTCTACCACCACAGTTGGAGCTACTGGTTGGGGTTGGATTATGTGGTTGAATCCCTGCCGCGCGTGCAAAACTGAATCGAGTGGGGTTAGCTCAACGAAAGAATT
>DASROI010000492.1:0-6748 GCA_035646955.1 Pyrinomonadaceae bacterium | reverse complement strand
CTGGAACAGATCACCAAGGCCTTTGAACAGCATAGGTTTTCACGCCTTCCTGTTTATCGCGACTCGCTGGACGACGTAATTGGGTTTATCCACAGTAAGGATGTCATGCCTTACCTGCTCAACACTGAAAAGTTCAGGCTGGAGGATGTGCTTCAACCGCCAATGTACGTCGTCGACACGGCAAGGCTTGAACATGTTTTGCGACAAATGCAGAAAGCAAAAATGCATTTTGGCTTTGTGGTTGACGAACATGGAGGATTGGAAGGAGTCATTACGCTCGAAGACTTACTCGAAGAGATCGTGGGCGACATCTCTGATGAGCATGATGAAGAAGTCAACGAACAGATAACCGAGCTCACAAAAGATACCTATGTCCTGGCTGGAAATCTTGCGGTACGGGACCTCAATCGACGCCTGAAACTTTCGGTTCCGGAGTCAGAAGCTTACACCACGATTGCCGGCTTCCTCATGACCGAGGCTGGTCACATCTTAAGAACCGGTGAAGTCGTCGAGTACGAGGGCTTGCTCTTCAAGGTTGAACGTGTGGAACGACGACGGATAATGCGAGTGAAGCTGGAAGTGATGGATAACATTCACGACACCGAGCCCATCGCCAACTCAGCCGCGCCCCGCCCGTGACTTTCATACGCGCATCTTGGCCTCCGAAATGAATTTTCCTCTCCCGACGTGTTAAAGTCTCACCTGCAAAATTAACCAAACCCTAGTTTCACAGGAGCAAAACGCATGAGCTGGATCGAGCAAGTTGTCGCTCGCGAAATTTTGGATTCTCGCGGCAATCCCACTGTAGAAGCGGAAGTTGTTTTGGAGGACGGCGAGATCGGACGTGCGGCAGTTCCTTCCGGCGCCTCAACCGGCGAGCATGAAGCTGTTGAATTACGTGATGGCGATAAGAAACGCTATGGCGGTAAGGGCGTTTTGAAAGCGGTTCGAAATATCAATGACCTTATCGCGCCCGAGATCGAAGGAATGGACGCGTTGGACCAGGCCGAAATTGATGCGACCCTGATAGAGCTCGATGGAACAAAAAACAAATCGAAGTTGGGAGCCAACGCCTTACTCGCGGTTTCGCTGGCAACTGCTCGAGCAGCGGCTATCCATCAAGAACTACCGGTCTATCGATATCTTGGCGGCCCCAACGCGCGAACTTTGCCCGTCCCCATGATGAACATTATCAATGGTGGCGCTCACGCCGATAACAATGTCGACTTTCAGGAATTCATGGTTGTTCCGGCCGGAGCGTCCAGCTTTAGCGAGGCCTTGCGAATAGGAACCGAAGTATTTCATGAATTGAAAGCGGTCCTCAAAAAGAAGGGTTACGCTACCAGTGTTGGCGATGAAGGTGGATTTGCTCCTAATCTTCGTTCGAACGAAGAAGCAATTGAAACAATACTCGAGTCGATTTCAAAAGCCGGATATAAGCCCGGTGAAGATTGTTTGCTCGCCCTGGATCCGGCAGCAAGTGAGTTCTTCGATGGCAAAGCATACGTCTTCAAGAAAAGTGATAAACGAAAACTAACCAGTTCAGAAATGGTCGCATTTTGGAAATCATGGTCTGACCAGTACCCAATCGTCTCTATTGAAGACGGAATGGCTGAAAACGATTGGACCGGATGGAAGCAGTTAACCGATGAAATTGGTGAGACAGTGCAACTAGTCGGTGATGACCTGTTTGTAACAAACACTTCTTTCCTGCAAAAGGGCATTGAGTTAGGAGTTGCCAACTCGATCTTGATTAAAGTTAATCAGATTGGAACTCTTACTGAAACACTCGACTGCATCGAGTTAGCGCAAAAAAATCGACGCACCGCCATCATCTCCCACCGGTCTGGTGAAACTGAAGATCCTTTTATCGCAGACTTGGCGGTTGCTACGAACGCCGGACAGATTAAGACCGGCTCACTTTCGCGTACCGACCGGATTGCCAAATACAACCAACTGCTACGCATTGAAGAGGACCTTGGTGGTGCCGCTCGGTTCCCGGGCAAGAAGGCGTTCTACCAAATCGATCGCATGGTTCGCAGTAATGGCCGTTCTGGAAAGGCCCGCGCGGCCAAACGATAATCTTCCGGGAGATCAACAAAACTACATTATGCAGGAATGGCAAAAAGGGGATTATGTCATCAGCACGGATGACGCTCGCATGAATCTCCCCTTCATTTTCAAATTTCTTTCGCAGGAATCATACTGGGCCCAGGAACGTTCAATCGAAGTGGTCCAGAAGTCGCTCAAGCACTCGTTGAACTTTGGGATCTTCAAGAGTGAAGAGCAAGTCGGGTTCGCTCGTGTCGTATCTGACTATGCAACGTTTGCCTGGCTAGCTGATGTCTTCGTAGTCTCCGATCACCGTGGAAAAGCATTGGGCAAGTGGTTAATCGAAGTGGTTACCGCGCATCCTGACTTGCAAGGATTAAGGAGATGGCTACTCGCTACGCGCGACGCACACGAACTTTATTCACAATTTGGATTCGACCGGTTACGAGAGCCGGATCGGTGGATGGAACGAAGAACTACTGAATCATTATCGAGGTGAGGATTGAATACTAAACAAGGACCACTGGCGCTGATCATCATCGATGGCTGGGGCTACTCGCCGGCGCGAGAGGGAAATGCCATTGCCCTGGCTCAGACGCCTATTTATGACGAGCTGCGGGAGAAATATCCTCAGACTTTATTGGCTGCTCACGGAAGTCGAGTTGGTCTACCTGCCGGCGTAATGGGAAATTCCGAAGTCGGTCACCTCAATATTGGATCGGGTCGAGTGGTCCGTATGGATGTCTCGTTGGTAGACCACGAGATTGAAACGGGCGCCTTCTTTGATAATCAGGCGCTGATGAAGATCATGGGTGATGTCAAGATACGCGGGACCGCTTTGCACCTCATGGGTCTTATCTCGGACGGGCAGGTTCACTCATCGCTGACTCATCTGTACGCTCTGCTTCGGATGGCTAAGCAACGCGGCTTGAGAAAGGTATTTGTTCATTGCTTCCTGGATGGGCGCGATACTCCTCCATCGTCCGCAGTTCAGTATATTTCTTCGTTGCAGCGAAAGATGGACGAACTGGAATGTGGCGAGATCGCCTCATTAGTAGGTCGTTACTATGCGATGGACCGAGATAAGCGCTGGGAAAGGACCAGGCGGGCTTTCGACCTGCTGGTAGAAGGGTTAGGGACACCCACCACCAATCCAGTTGAGGCTATCAACCAGTCCTATCAGAACGGGATCACCGATGAGTTCATCGAGCCTATTTCTGTTGTAAGGGAGAACGGTGAGCGTGTCGCTACCATCCGTGAGCAGGATGGAGTGATTTTCTTTAACTTTAGACCAGACCGCGCGCGACAACTGACAAGAGCTCTCGCCGTCCCGGGGTTCGGCGAGTTTCCTGAAGCTCAACGTCCGTCGATCGATTTTGTGTGTTTCACGCTTTACGACAGTACCTTTGGATTGCCAATCGCTTTTCCACCCCGGACGCACAAGAATGTTCTTGCTGAAGTTTGGGGAGGGCACCGGGTGAGCAATTATCGAATGGCTGAGACTGAAAAATACGCTCACGTGACTTACTTTTTTAACGGCGGTGTGGAACAGGAATATCCTTGTGAGCAGCGCTTGCTCGTACCTTCTCCCAAGGTCGCTACTTATGATCTAGAGCCCGAGATGTCGGCTTTCAAAGTTACCGACAAAGTGCTGCGCGCTATCGAAGAGGGAGAAACGCAAGTCTTCGTGATCAATTTTGCCAATCCGGATATGGTGGGCCACACTGGCAAGCTGGATAAGACCATCGAAGCTTGCCAGTACGTCGATACTTGTCTCGGCTGGATCACGAACGGAATTCGTCGTGCGCGTGGCCGCACGCTGATTACTGCCGACCATGGTAATGCCGAACAGATGATCGATCTGATGACGGGCGGTCCGCATACAGCCCATACGACAAACCCGGTTCCATTCCACCTAATCGATGAAGACGCGATCGGATTAAAACTCCGAGAGGGAGGTGCGCTCGAAGATGTCGCTCCCACAATACTCGGACTTCTCGGTATTGAGCGCCCGCCGGAGATGACTGGTCGTGATTTGCGCGTTACTTAATCGACTCGGTGTGGTAATGCATTGCCTTTGTGAAAGCTTCTACCTGTAGCTAAAATCATTCGCGATCAGGTAATCCGGTCCAGTGCATTTCAACCCAAACAACATACTGATTATCGACTTTGGCCAGTTAGGCGACGTCGTGTTGAGCCTCCCGGCGCTTCGATTGACTCGGAAGCGCTTTCCTGATGCACGCATTACGGTTGTGGTGGGCAAGCCCGGCGGTCAAATAATCCGCTTATCGGGCTTTGCCAATGAGGTAATCGAAGTTGATCGCGTTAGCCTGCGAGATGGTTCGAAACTCGTATCAATCGCTCGCATATTCAAGCTGGTAGCCCGGATTCGCCAGTCAAAGTTCGATTTCGTAATCGACCTGCACAGTCTTTCTGAAACCAATCTTCTTGGCTTCCTGTCCGGCGCGCCACAACGATTGTTTGCGCGCCGACCCGGCCGGTCCATAGATTATCTTGCCAACTTCAATCCACAGCCCCCGGCCGAGGACAACTCAGATCACCTGGTCGATCGATATCTCAAGGTCTTGCGACCATTGGGAGTTGAAAATCCCTCCAGGATTCCAACTCTAAGAACCAGTAGCAAAGCCGATCGCCACGTTGAATCGTTATTGAAGAAGGAGAAAGCCCAGTCAAATACTCTATTAGTTGGGCTATTCCCAGGCGCGGGTCATGCAGGTCGAAGGTGGGCGCTGGAACGTTTTGCTGAATTGGCGGATTACCTGATTCGGAATGATCGCGTGCGAGTGATTGTTTTCGCTGGCCCAGAAGAACGAGCGTTGATCCCGCAGCTAAAAACCCTGTTTCCGCAAGATACGATCTTTTTTGATCAGTTAACGATTGAACAGCTCGCCTCGGCGCAAGCGCGGCTAACGCTCTTCATCTCGAACGACACTGGTCCAATGCATATTGCAGCTGCCGTTGGAACGCCGGTAATAACGCTTTTAGATCGTCCCACGGCTAACAGTTTCATTCCAATCGGGGAACAGCACCGGCTGGTGGGTGGTCCCACAATCAATCACATCACCGTCGAACAGGTGTACGCTGTGGCGCATGAAGTGTTGGCTAACAGTCGAATCGAAAATCTCTTTTCCATCGCCAACGAATAACCTTGGAGTGCGCCGGCCCGGCGGCGCTTTGTTATCCCGTTACTACCCTCGTATCGTTTTAGCGATCCGAACCTCGGCAATCCAAATGCGCTACTTATCCCTTCTCCTCCTATTATTATTCGGCTCCTGCTCATCTGCTCCAGAAACGCCTTCAACTTACTCCGAGCCGATTGCCACAGCTGTCTCAACGCCGGCGGTATTTAATTCCGATCCCAATCTTACAAAAGCACTCGACGCCTTACTTACTGAACCCGAATTAAATGCTTCCAGACTAGGAGTTGCTGTTATCTCGTTGCGAGATGGAAGGCTGATTTACCAACGCAACGGAGACAAACCCTTTACCCCGGCATCGAATATGAAAATCTTCACCACGGCAGTAGCGCTCGACTTGCTCGGCGCAGATTTCCGCTGGCGCACGTCAGTCTACGCAGCTCACGATGTTGATGCAGCTGGAACTGTAAATGGTGATCTGGTCCTATACGGACGAGGCGCACCAGATCTCTCAACGGCTTCCAAACCCGATAACAAGAATTCTCTCGAAGAGCTTGCACGCCGTTTGTTCCTACGAGGCGTGCGAAGAGTTTCAGGTAACGTAGTCGGTGACGAGAGCTATTTGCGAGGAGAGTCGATAGGTGAAGGCTGGCAGTGGAACGATCTTCAATGGTACTTCGGTGCTGAGGCGAGCGCTCTCACTATCAATGGCAATTCAGTAGAAATCAGTGTCGAGCCTCCGGATAAAGATGACGACAAACCGAAAGTTAGCTCGAATGACACCGACGGTTACCTGACAATTACTAACAAGATGAAGTTGGTGCCGCGAGGCGGGCAGTTTACCCTTGGCATTCATAAAGGCAGTTCAGATAACAATGTCACAGTTTGGGGTGAGTTTCCTGCCGGCGCGGGTGGTTACAGTGCCGCCTTGTCCGTTTACCGGCCCTCGCTGTGGGCTGCTCGGCAATTTATTCGTCAATTGAAGGCTGCAGGAATATCAGTCGATGGAATTGCTGAGTATCGCGATTCGAAAATGGCGCAAAGTGAGAGATTCGATCCGTCCCAAAACATCGAGCTCGCCGGCATTACGGGAAAGACGTTGGGTGAGATTGTTCACGAAACAAATAAGCACAGCATAAACCTGTACGCCGAGTTGTTGTTACGAACCCTTGGACATGAACGCGCTGGAATGCTCACTTCGGTCCCACCCAAGGGAAGAGAACGCGGCGACGAAGAGGCTGGTGCGGCTTTGATCAAGCTTTGGCTGGATCGCGCTGGAGTTCCCACGGCCGGGGTTGCCATACACGATGGCTCAGGCCTCTCACGACTTGATCTCGTAACTCCGGAAGCGGCAGCAGGATTATTGGCCGCCATTAGGCGCACCAACTCCGCCCAGATTTTTACGGATTCCTTGCCGATCGCTGGTACTGACGGAACACTGGTTGGCAGACTTCAAGAGCATTCTGGTAAGGTTCAGGCCAAAACGGGATTGTTGACCTACGATAACGCTCTCTCGGGATTTGTGATTGGGGGTGATG
>DASROI010000491.1:0-9370 GCA_035646955.1 Pyrinomonadaceae bacterium | reverse complement strand
GCTAATAGAATCTTCATCTTCACTCCTTTATTATTCTGCTGTCAGGGTCGACCCGGCTTTGCACAAAAACTCTAATCTTGGTGAGTGTCGAGCGATCAGTACAGTACCGCGAGCGAAGCGCGGCGGCGGCACACTCGACATTACGCCTAAATTCTGATGGTTGGTTCGTTGAGTGTGCCATCCGGTCGCTTCGCTCGCGGTACTGTACTGTTGGCATGTTACTTTTTGTGCAAAGCCGTTCGACCCAGTTTGGTTTCCAGCTTCCTGAACTCACCCGGTTCACCTTCCAAGTTGCATAAAGCATGCCAGCGCTTTCCAAATAATTTGGCCTTTCAGCAAAGTCACGAAAGTAAGAAATTGGGTGGTTTCTCGCACTTCTGCGAGTTTTTAAGCCCGTATTGAACAGTTCGACCTGCTATTGATTAGATACTGAGAACTTCTAGGCAGTGGGCAAGGCACAGTCGTTGCACTCTACGTTTTGGTGTGGGTAACAATTATGCTGTCATCGCACCAGAACAATAGGCTGGGCCAGTCTAGTGCAGACTGGTTTGGGAATAGCTTTGCTTGTACGATCGGTATAATGACAAAGGGATTAGAGATTTTATTGGTATCGAGTTTCGTATCGCTGTTCCCTTTTTTAATGCGTTTCCTTTAGTGAGAAAAAGATGCAAGCCTGGGTCCTGGATAAACCTGCTCTAGTTACTGAACGTCCGCTTAATATTCGTGACATACCAGTGCCATATCCTGCGGAAGATGAACTGTTGTTGAGCATCAATGCTTGTGGGATTTGTCGAACCGATTTACATGTGGTTGAAGGAGAGTTGGCTGTGCGCCGGTCACCTCTGGTTCCGGGCCATCAAATTGTTGGGCGCGTCGCAGGTGTTGGCTCGCGAGTGAACGGGTTTGCAACTGGAGATCGCGTGGGAGTAGCATGGCTAAATCGGACTTGTGGCGTCTGTGAGTATTGTCGATCGCATCGTGAGAACCTTTGCGAGCGCGCGCAGTTCACAGGTTGGACCGTTGATGGTGGGTATGCAGAGTATGCGGTTGCTCCTGCGGCGTATACTTATCCGTTACCGGAAGGATTCGACGACATCCAGGCGGCGCCTCTCCTCTGCGCAGGCATCATCGGTTATCGCTGCTTACGTCAAACTGGACTTGGTGAAGGTGATTGGGCAGGTGCGAGGTTAGGATTGTATGGCTTCGGCGCTGCAGGCCATGTATGTATTCAACTGGCGAGAGCGCGCGGAGCGGAAGTTTATGTCTGCACCCGAGACCGCGAACGCCATCAATCGTTGGCTCGCGAACTTGGCGCCACGTGGGTCGGGGATGCGACCGCCGAACCTCCTGAGAAACTGGACGCTGCAATAATCTTCGCACCTGCCGGCGAACTTGTTCCGATTGCGCTCAAAGCAACCCTCAAAGGTGGCACGGTAGTACTGGGCGGGATTCATATGAGTCCCATACCATCGTTCGACTACTCAGTCATCTATGGTGAACGCGTGGTCCGAAGCGTCGCAAACAACACGCGCGATGACGGTCGCGAATTTCTACTGGAAGCGGCCAGCGTTCCCGTTCGTACGCACACACAAATCTTCTCATTTGATCAGGCGAACGACGCGCTGATTGCATTGAAAAACGATTCGATTCGCGGAGCAGGTGTCGTCGTAATGGAGTAAAGCGGATCAAGTCATTATCGACTTGATCCGGTTTTATGCCCGCGTCAACGCCTCGTCGCATGTCTTCGCTTTTGAACCCAAGCGTAAGTTGCGCCCGCAGCCGAGAAACCGATGACTGCCTTCGTTAGTGTCTTCATCTCAACTCTCTTTCAACGTGCGGAACTTCAATAGACGTTGCACAATTGGCTGTCATCCACACGGAGGTCTCAACCCCGTTATCCGAGTTTGGAAACGATCATGTCAGAAACGATCAAAATGCCCACATTGATGGTGCAAGGCTTATGCCTACCGGATCACGTGCGGCTTCTTCGTATTGCGGGCCAATGAAACATTTTGATTGATCTGACTTTCCGAGTACGCGGGTTTAACCGCATCAAGTGGGTAACCTTGCGCAGCTTACGCAGAGAAAAGGCGAAAACCCCAATTGATTCATCCATGAGTGTCGGCACATCCGTTGCTCTTCAAAAACGAGGCACCGGATACACAAGATGAGCGTACCCACTCAGCAAACAGTCAAGACAATGCTCCCGCCGTTGGAATCTTCTGCGTCAAGAATGGTAGCGCCGCACGCGATTACTGCTCAAGCTGTAACGCGTCTCTTTGGTGTTGATCCCGCTCTAGGTCTTTCAAATCTTCAAGTAGACGAGTACCGAGGGAAATACGGACCAAACAGCATTCAATCTATTCGTCCCCGACCTGTCTGGCGACTGCTCGCCGATCAATTTGCCAGCATCGTGATCGCGCTGCTGGCAGTCGCGGCATTAATTGCATGGGCCACTGGCGACGTGATTGAAGCGATTGCAATCATCATCGTTCTGGTGATCAACGCATTGGTCGGTTTCATAACTGAATGGCAGGCAGGACGCGCGCTTCAGGCACTTCGTCGCAGTACTCATATGACTACTCGCGTGCGTCGCGATGGTCACGAAACAACTGTGGATGCCGAAGAACTCGTTCCCGGCGACATAATCGTTCTGAATGCAGGAGATCGCGTGCCTGCGGACGCGCGATTATTGGAATCTTATCGTTTGCAGGCGGAAGAGTCTGCGCTTACCGGCGAGAGCACGCCAGTCGATAAAGCAATTGAAGACGTGCCGGAGAACACTCCTTTGTCAGAACGTCAGCCGATGGTCTACCTCGGTACTGCAATCGCCGCGGGTCGGGCAGTTGCTGTAGTTGTCGACATTGGTCCACAAACTGAACTGGGTGGAATAGGGCGTTTGGTCGCTACGTCGGTAAAGGAACGGTCGCCACTTGAGATTCAGTTAACGCAACTTGGCCGACGACTCGTCTACGTTGTGCTTGGCGTCGCCTTTGTTGTGATGTTGGCCGGTTGGTTGCGTGGCGATGGTCTATGGACCATGGTCGAGGTTGGAATCAGTTTGGCGGTTGCTGCTATCCCGGAGGGACTACCTGCCGTCACGACGCTCATCCTGGCCCTCGGCGTCCTGCGTATGGCAAAGGAAAAAGCAATTATGCGCCGGTTGAGTGCGGTGGAAACGCTTGGCAGTACTACTGTCGTTTGTGCCGACAAGACTGGAACACTCACTGAGAACCGGATGACAGTGCGCGAATACTATCTTTCTGATGGGCGGACAATAGGAATCGAAGGCGAGCATCCAACGGCCGGGGACAAACTACTCGAGCAGGCATTGAGAATCGGAGTACTGTGTAACGAAGCTGTCTTTCGTGCCGATGGAAAAGAAGAGACCCTCGGGGATCCGACTGAGACTGCGCTACTGGTCGTTGCCGATGCTCTCGTGCTCGACGTGTCACACGAACGCGCAATGCACCCGAAATTGGCCGAGCAACCATTCCATGCTTCCACCAAACGGATGACCACGGTTCATCGTCGCAATGATGGACAACATTTCGCAGCTCTCAAAGGCGCCCCTGGTGTCGTGCTTGAGGCGTGTTCGCATTACATTGATGCGTCGAATTCTGTTCGTGCGCTCGATGCGACAGCGCGCGCTCGATTTGTCTCAGCTAATGAACAGATGGCCGGCCGCGCATTGCGGGTGCTTGCGCTCGCGGTTAAGCATCTCCCGGAAACACACGAATTTTCAGACGAACATCTGGAAAGTGGATACACCTTTATTGGTCTGGTAGGGATGATTGATCCACCCCGACCTGGCGTGGCCGCAGCGATCAGAAGTGCACGACTCGCAGGAATTCGCACTGTGATGCTGACTGGCGATCAACTTAATACCGGGCGCGCTATAGCTCGCGAACTAGGCCTCGGGTTTGGTGAGCCACGGGCCGTTGAGGCTCGTGACCTCATTGGCATCGATCAAGAGCGCCTGGCGCAACTTGCTCGAACGACCGACGTGTTTGCGCGAGTCTCACCCGAAGACAAGCTGAGAATCGTCGAAGCGCTACAACAAGCAAATGATGTAGTCGCGGTAACAGGTGATGGGGTCAACGATGCTCCAGCGCTGAAGCGGGCAAACATTGGAATCGCCATGGGAAAGCGCGGGACAGAAGTTGCCAAAGAGGCTGCTGATGTGGTTCTCGCAGACGACAACTTCGAAACAATCGTACATGCGATCGAAGGAGGCCGGACAATCTACTCCAACATCAGTAAGTTCGTTCAAATGATGTTCTCGCACAATCTTGGTGAAGTGATAATGATCTTTACAGCGATTACGCTCGGCTGGCCTTTGCCTCTCATGCCACTACAGATTCTCTGGATGAACCTGGTTACAGATGTTTTTCCAGCGCTTGCGCTTGCGGTCGAGCCGCCCTCCCCCGAGGTTATGAAGCAGCGGCCGCGAGATCCATCAATATCCCTACTATCAAAGAAGCTATTGATGTTGATTGGTTGGCAAGCGATGATGATTGGAGCGCTGGCTCTTGGCGCGTACTCGTGGGCGCTGCGTGCGTACGGCCCCGGCACGCATGCTCGAACAGTCGCACTGTTCGCGCTTATTGGCGCGCAGCTTGGACACATGTTCAATTGCCGTTCGCGAACACGTTCTGCGTTAAATGGAATCTTCAGAAATCCATTTATCTGGGTTGCCGCTCTTATCGTCGTACTGCTGCAGTTTCTCGCTATCTCATTTTCACCTTTGGCTGCCGTGCTTGGCACGCATCCGCTTGCCGGAGTCGACTGGTTAGTAGTCGGATTCTCTGTTGTAGCGCCCGTGATAATTGTCGAGATTTTTAAAGCTGCTGTGCGCTCTCAGTCGACTAGAATCCAGTCGAGGGAAGGAGGAGCTAGTTGGTCTCTACCAAAATGAACGACCAGGCTAACAAGGTGCGTTGGATAGCAGTTCTCGCTGCAACTGCGATTGCTCTCTATTTGTGTTGGCTTATGCTGAAGCCTTTCGTAGGTGTCCTCGGATGGGCAGCTGTGCTTGTCATTATTTTCTATCCAGTTCACCAGAATGTAGTTCGGAAAATTAAGCGGCGGAGCTTGAGTGCTCTCGTTTCATCCAGCCTGGTGATCGTAGTTTTCGTCACGCCCCTTACGCTTGTGGCGATAGCAGTGGCAAGCGAAGTGGGAAGCGTCGCGCAAAGTTTTTCCGCTTACGTCGGTCAAGTCATCAACCCGGCTACACCAGTGCTCGGTAGGTTGTCAGGATGGATTCACGAACGATTTGCGCTGGATACTCAAGCCTCCGAGACTTTCCTTGTCGAGCAACTAAAGAACGCCGGGGTATTTTTGCTGGGCCAATCTTTCGGTTTCGTGGGAAATATTCTCGGCGGACTGGTCAGATCATTCTTAGTTGTTTTCACGATGTATTACCTGTTCCGCGACGGCGAACAGATTGTTCGTTCATTCCCGCGATTCCTGCCGTTTAGCTACGAGCAGAGCCAGAAAATCATAGTGCGCACGACTGAAGTCGTAAGCGCGAGTGTCTATGGAGTGGTAACAATCGCCATGCTTCAGGGATTGCTCGGTGGTATCGCCTTTTGGATTTTGGGTATACCGTCACCGATCTTATGGGCCGTAGTCATGGCTTTCGTCTGCATGATTCCGATCGCCGGCTCATTCTTCGTATGGCTTCCTGCCTCGATCTATTTGATGCTCGGAGGACAATGGGGCAAATCAATTCTATTAATTCTCTGGGGAGCCCTTGTTATCAGCACAGTCGACAACTTTCTGCGTCCGAGATTGATAAGGAATCAAACGAAACTCCACGAGCTGTTCATTTTCTTCTCGGTGCTCGGCGGTATAAGCGTATTTGGTCTGCTCGGAATCGTGATGGGCCCGGTGGTGCTGGCGATTACTCTAGGTTTATTAAGCACCTTTAAAGACGTTGAGACTGAAGAGTTGACGTCCAACGGTACATAGCAGAATTCTTGGAAGGAGAACCGTAGCCTAAATGACACGCACAACGATGAGGGCGCGCTAACTATGAAACGAATTGCAGTCTTAACAAGTGGAGGAGACGCCGCTGGTATGAATGCCGCAATTAGAGCGGTTGTACGAACGGCTCTCTTTAACGGGTGGGAGGCCTACGGCGTTCGCTCCGGATATGGTGGACTGATTGCCGGAGAGTTTCAACGACTTGGTGCGAGAGACGTCGGCGGAATAATTCAACATGGTGGCACTATGCTGCGTAG
Organism: Pyrinomonadaceae bacterium; assembly: GCA_035646955.1. GTDB lineage: Bacteria > Acidobacteriota > Blastocatellia > Pyrinomonadales > Pyrinomonadaceae > PSRF01. The sequence continues at coordinate 3,122 of DASROI010000491.1, read as the reverse complement.
CGGGCGTTGCCTCGAGTTCAAAACCGAGGAAGGTCGTAACAAGGCGCTTAGTAATCTCAGACAAAATGAAATCGATGCGCTGATCGTAATCGGCGGAGATGGCTCACAAACGGGCGGTTATCTGCTTTCACAAACTGGCTTCCCTATCGTTGGAGTTGCTTCAACTATCGATAACGATCTTTACGGGTCGGAGATAACCATTGGAGTCGATACGGCTCTGAACATTGCTTTGGAGTCTATTGATCGATTGAAGGTTACCGCGTCCTCGCATAAGAGAGCGTTTCTCGTGGAAGTCATGGGGCGCAACTGTGGTTATCTTGCCTTAATTGCGGGAATCACAGGTGGTGCGGAGGTCATAGTAATACCCGAAGTTGAAATGGAGCCTGAGGAGGTCGCCACGGAGTTACGTGCGTCTTACGACCGTGGTAAGGCTCACGCGATCGCCGTCGTGGCTGAAGGGGCGCGCTATAACGCTCAAGCGATGTCGGCTTTTTTCCTGGAGCATCAAGCACGACTGGGGTTTGAATTGCGCGTAACCACTTTAGGTCACGTTCAGCGAGGCGGAACACCAAGCGCGTTTGATCGTTTGCTGGCGACTCGGTTTGGCGTGGCCGCAGTTCGTCAACTGGAGAAACAGGATTATGGTGTGCTCGTAGGTCTCAGAAACGGCCTAGTCGACAAAACTCCTTTAAAGGATGTTGTTTCGAATAAGAAGCCCATTGATCTGAAATTACTTGAAATGGCCAGGATTTTAGCGCAGTGACGTTCAAGCTCTTTGAAGTTCATCACCTCTGACTCACTCTTACGATATCTGGGGATTATTCGCGAAGATGAATGGGTTTTTCCCCATTAGCCGCCCAATGTAGGTTGAAAATGTGGCGATTCGGCGCGGTACAACGCTTGCGAATGATCGCTTAAGGAGTGAATCTGGCCATGGTCAAAATTGAACGAATTTTGTGTCCGACAAATCTCTCGACAGAATCGGATGAAGCGCTCCGGTATGCCATAGCGCTAGCGGGCGCTTATGAAGCAAACCTCTTGTTGCTCCACTGCACAGACGTAAAGGCGGCCACTCAGAACACTGAGTCAAGGGCCGACGTTGCTCGATCGCTTGAACAGGCGTTCATTCGTCACAGCGGTGTGACGCAAACCCGCAAGCTTAAATGGCAAGTGCTAGTACTCGACAACGTGAAGAACGTTGGAGAAACAATAACTCATCAAGCAAAGATAAATCGTGCGGATCTAATCGTGATGCGCTCACGTCGCAGACCTCATGCCGCAGTGTTACTCGGTTCGACTGCTGAGACAGTTTCTCGAACTGCTCCTTGTCCAGTGCTCGTTATGCATCCGAATGAAACTGAGTGGGTAGGCCTGTCAGGCGAAATAGATCTGCATCGCATACTCATCGCTCACGACTTTTCTCCTGACTCAGAGTTGGCATTGAAATACGGTTGTTCGCTGGCGCAGGAGTATCAGGCTGAGTTGCATCTTTTGAATGTGCTCGATACCACCGCACAGGCAGAGCCGGAACTAGCATGGTCCACCAAAGATAGTGGAACCGCCTATAGCTTCGTGGCCAGCAGACTTCAAAGGGCATTTCCAAAGGAAGCGACTCTGTGGTGCAACATTCTGAACTCAGTCCGTTACGGGAAACCTTACGAACAGGTGTTGGCTTACGCTAAAGAGCATAAGATTGAACTAATTTGCATGGGCGCAAGCGGGAGCGACTGGAGCCTGGGCAAGCTTCTTGGCTCCAATGTCGATCGAGTTCTGCGCCAGGCACCATGTCCAGTACTTGTAGCACGTCCTCCAAAGTACACAACTGCGTAACAGACGAATGACCAAAGTACACTCTCGCATGTAAATAGGAGGTGGTTATGACAACATTACAATTGATTCCAACGCAAACGAAGGCGACCCATGGACCTACCGTTTTCAAGACTGAGCGGAATCAGCATGAAGTCCGCTGTGGAATGTGCGGCAAGATCATCTATGTTGATGAAGCGACGTTTAGTTTTGTGGGCGACGCGATAAAGGCGGGACTTGATAATCCGTTCCGCTGCGAAGTGTGCAAGGAAGAGTATGACGACTTAGTTTATGAGGGATGAAGGCGTCGTTTCAGCGCCTCAATTGCCGTAAGGGTGAGGATTAACGTCAAGTGATCAAAGCCACTATTAACGGCGAGACGTTTCAATTCGAGCCGGAAATTTCAATCCTGAAAGCGTGTCGCTCTGTCGGGGTCGACATTCCCACACTCTGCAATGACCAACGGTTAACACCAGTCGGGAGTTGCCGCATGTGCCTGGTTGAAGTTGACGGCCGTCCTCATCCATTGACCTCATGCAATACTCAACTTTGGGACGGTATAGTACTTTCTACCCATACGGCTGCGCTCGAACATGAGCGGGCGATGTTATTACGCATGTTGGCGAAAGACTACCCTTTAGACTCGTTTCATCAGTTTCCCCAGAAAGAATTTCACTTGCTTGCGTCGAAGTATGGGTTGGGTGAAACAGACTTTGATGGCAGGCATCAAAGCGAGCTACTTGACGACTCACACCCGTACATTCACGTCGACATGTCGCAATGCATTCTTTGCTATCGTTGCGTACGCATTTGTGATCAACTCCAGGGTCAATTCGTATGGCAGATCGTTAACCGGGGCCACGAGACGCGAATCATTCCTGACTCAGGCACGACCCTGGCAGAGAGTTCATGCGTAAGTTGTGGCGCCTGCGTCGATACATGCCCGTCCGGAGCGCTCGAAGACAAATCGATTCTTAACCGAGGTGTTCCTACCGTGTGGACCAGAACCACTTGTCCATACTGTGGTACTGGTTGCGAGATGAATGTCGGAATGACGAACAACCAGATTGTCTCGATAAGACCTGTTCTTGAAGCGCCGGTCAGTAAAGGGCATTTGTGCGTCAAGGGCCGCTATGCTTTCGACTTTGTTACGGCGAAAGATCGAGTCACCGAACCGATGATTCGAAAAAAAGGAGAATGGGTGAGCGTTTCATGGGAAGAGGCTATCTCATTTACCGCAGATCGGTTGCTTCAGATCGTTCAACAAAATGGTCCAGACAGCATTGCAATTCTGGGTTCAGCACGCGGCACAAATG
>DASROI010000490.1:0-41542 GCA_035646955.1 Pyrinomonadaceae bacterium | reverse complement strand
CTTCGTAGGCCGAAGCCAATAACTCGGCGTCTTCCAATCGAATTGATCCCTCCACTTTCAAAGTCGTGGTGCTGCCATTTGGGTTATCAATCTGAGTGATTCTTGTAGTCATGAAATTTCCTATCTGCGTTTCCTTAATGTTGGTCCAATGCTTCGTTGCGTGAACCATTAGTGCAACGGCAGGGCCAAAACCGAGAGATTGATCGTGAAACTGGTTAAGTTGTTCTGTTAGAAGAGGAAAGCTACTTGGCCCAGAAGAAGTGGTCGGCTGGGAAATGGCCCCGCATAAACGCGACGGCAACCGTATTCGGCATCGGATGCCAAATACGGCATCGGCGAGGAGGACTCATAGGAATGACGGCAAAACCTTAGCGCGTCGATGGCTCACGGTTTGGAATCCTTACCCTCCTACGCCTTAGGCTTGCAACTGTAAAGACGGCAGGGGTAGTAGCGAGAGCGACTCGCCAAAACTCGCCTTCTTGCGCCAGGTTCGAGGTCTCTAAAGGGATGCTTCAACGGAGGAGGAACACGTGGATGTCTACTGTTTGCAATGATTTAGATCAGTCTCAGCAGCAACTTGGCTCTTTTGACGGAGTTCCGACGCCGGCCCTTGGAAAACTAAATTGTTGACGCGCCCAAATCGTCAGCTTTAGTATTTGAACTGCGGTAAACTTGGACCGCCGCCCTACCTCCATTCGCCGGGGCGCAAAAACCACCAAAGTTAAACTGACTTAACCCTGAGGTCCCGGATCTACTCCTGATAACTCGCCGTGCGCTCTCTCAAAAATTGCAGCTCGGTATCAACTTGCTAACCGGCAGAGTCTCTCTCCCTGCCTCCCAAAAAAGGACAGAAATTATGAGTGCACAACCCGAAGTTTGGCGTGTAAGTACGGTTGAAGGCATTTTTGAAACTGACCTTGAGACGCTGAGACAGTGGATCCTCGAAGGTTGCGTTCTGCCGACTGACAAAGTAAGCAAAGGGAATCTGAGTTGGATCGATGCCGGACGAGTCCCAAAACTAAAAGGGGCGTTCAATGGTGAAGCGACTCCACCTGAACCAATTGAAAAGCCGCTAGATCCTTTCAACCAAACTATTGCCAAGACTACGGTCTCGAGCAATAACGCAACGCTCCCAACACCCTGGGTTGAGCCGAAATCAACATCTTCCACCAATGCCTGTCATAACCATCCACAGTCAGCGCCAGCGTACGTCTGTCGCATGTGCGGTGCGGCATTCTGTAAAGAGTGCCCGCGATTCGTCAGCGGGAAGGTACCGATTTGCCCCCTGTGCGGCGATCTTTGCCGAGAGTACGGAGCCATTATCGAAAAGACCGCTCGCACCGAGTTACAGGTCTCCGGGTTCGGTATGGAAGACTTTGTTCGAGCGATTCGGTACCCGCTGCAACATAAGGCTGCTTTGCTCTGTGGTGCTTTGATTTATGGATTTCTGTTACTCGCGGGCTTTCGCGGAACCATCCTCGCCTGGATGATCATGTTTGGTTGCATCTCGCATGTAATTAGCCAGGTTGCGTGGGGACGGCTGAATCGTAGCTTCATGCCTGACTTTAGCGCCTTCTCATTTTGGGATGACCTTCTCGTTCCCTGTTTTCTCGGGGTAGGGATCATGATCGTTTCCTGGGGGCCCATGATCATCCTTGTTCTTGCACTAGTGTTTGGCGTGGTTAGCCGAGGGTCCGAGCCATCGTCCTTCCATGGTGAGGATCAGGTAACGCAGGCCAAGGGTCCAAGCTCAGAAGACCTCGATGTGTTGTTGGACCCCAACGCAGATCCAGCGAAACTCGAAGCCGCAAACAAGAAGTTGAACGAGACACGTCCGGGAGCACAGATTGCAAGTGCAGCCAAGGAGTCACAGGACGAAGAGGGCGATCCGGCGGGTATGTTCAGAATGTTGCGCCCGTACCTGGGCACGGGAATTTTTCTAGCAGTACTGTTCCTGATCCTGATCGCGTGGGCGCTTTTCTACTACCCTATGGCACTGACTGTGGCAGGTTACACGCAGAGTTTTGGATCGGTCATAAACCCGCTCGTCGGTCTCGACACAATTCGCCGGATGGGGGCAACTTACTTTAAGGCTTTCGCTATGGTGATGGCAGTACTGATAGTGTCAACGGTGGTGGGCATTGTAGTCTCCATCGTTACCTCGCCGTTGACCCTTCCTTTTATAGGAAATCTCGCTGCACACTTCATCAATGGCACATTCACTTTTTATTTCAATCTCGTAATTGCCTGCATACTTGGTCTCTCATTATTCAAGTGCGCCGATCGACTCGGGATCAATGTCGACTGAGCAATTGCCCGGAAAGCCAGACTCGCTTCAAACGCCGGATAGAACTATCGGGAGCCCTGGTTCTTAAGCGGCTCCCGACAATCTGGTTCTGCAGTAACAAAGTTAATTGCGAGGACTACTAGCCCTGTTTATCCGGGCAAGGGTAGGGAACGCAGCAGCCGTGGCAATTCACGTAGCCGTCAGGACAAATAACATCCTCAACACTAAAAGCTAAACGAGCGGATCTTTTTGTTGGACCAGTTTGCTGCCACAACCAATCAACGATCGGCATGAGATCACCTTCGAGTTGCTTAAGGCGAGCGCGTTTCTCTTCCGGTGTGGCGCCTTCCAGGTAGTACCGAATCGATCCGCATTCAAGGGAATCAATCATTGTGCGTAATCGAATATAACCGTCGTCGCCACGGGTTCCACCGGCAGTTCCACCGGGTGACGTGGTTTTTTTGGCCTTTGACGTTCCTTTGTTACTGGGCGATTTTGTAGTTTTGGCTTTGGTAACCATCCCCTAATTTCCTCCTGACGCGTTAACGCGATTTGAAGTTGTCGAGCATTGTGAGTGTGGACCAACGTCCCTGCTTGCCGTAGAAAATCGAGTTACCATCTGGCGACCATTCCAGTCCCGAGAAATACATACGACTATCGTTACTGGCGATGACGGCTTTGGTTGAAGAGCCATTAATTGAGATTAGACGCAGGCTGTCAGTTCCGTCCTGACGAGTCACATAAGCTATCTGATTCCGCGCAGGTGACAGTCTGATATTGAGAAAATAAGTAGCTTTCAGACTCGCAATTGGCAGCTGGCCATTATTTCGCGGTGACACGGCAAACAAACTTACCTCGGTGGGAAAATTGAGCGCCGCATTTGGAATTGATTTGATGATCAAACTATCGTTCGATTTGGACCACCCAATTAGTCCGGCAAACAACTCCGTTCTAAATACTTCGCGGGTTTTCCCTTCGCTGGCCAGTAACACACTCCACGTAGTTTTCTTGTCCCCGTGACCTGGAGTAATGCCGAGCCATGCGACCGTGCGACCATCCGGTGACCAGACTGGATTGAAGAAGAGTCGATCGGGCTCCGTGTTGTCTGATAACTGAGTGGCAGCCGAACCATCTACAGAAATCTGCCAGACATTGGTGACACCGCCGACCTTGGCACAGAAGGTCAGTTTCGTTCCATCGTTGGACCACTGGAAATCCTGCGTCTGCAGTCGATTGTAAGGAAGGTACGAATACCCGCCGAAGACTACTCCAGTAGTTGTGAGTGCCTTCGCGCCTTCACCATTGGCATTGACTATCCAGATGTTGGTTTGACCATTTGTTTGACGGAGAAAAGCAATACGACTGCCGTCAGGAGACCATGTGGGAATAAAACCATCTGTGGCGATCCGAATCTCACTTGAATCCGTATTTAATGACTTTATGAACGGAAAACTAGTGAATACTGTAGTTCCCGACGCAGCGGGCAAAGACTGAAACGCAAACTTCTGACCATCCGGTGATACAGCAGGCCATAGTTCTATTCCAGTATCGACTGTAAGCTGTGTTTCCTTGCCTCCATCCAAATCAACCCGCCAAAGGTCAGAGTCTTCTCGTCCGGTAGCATAGAGAATCCTTGTTCCATCTGGTGAAACGTCCAGGACATCGATGTTGCTGTCATTAACCGTTAGAGGAGTTGGATTCCTTCCGTCCAGGTAGGCTACAAAAATCTGTCGGACTCCGTTTCGGGAAGTGCTGTAGACAACACTCTTACCACCTGGAGTCCAAACCGGTTGCGTGTCGATGAATTCGTCGTTCGTCAGGCGCAACGAAGTTTGGCCCGTGCGATCAGTTACCCAGATATCACTTTGTCCAGCCTGTATATCGGAATAGGCAATGTGCTCTGAATCAGGAGAGATACTATAGAAGCGGTCAGTTGGCTTTGAGGGATCGAACCTGGTTAACTCTGAGACCTCATTAGTAGCCATATTCAACGATTCGAGATTTCCCTGCACGACAAAATAGATTTGATTATCTCTCCAACACACGAGACCACTGCTGGCACGATCGAGAACTTTAACCACCGTTGGAGAACCGGCGAATGCCGCCATCGTCGAGATACCCGTTTGCGATTCGATTCTCGAGAGAAATGCTATCTCTTGACCATCGGGCGACCAGACGGGTGTCGGCGCATTTCCCTGGACCGTACGATTAGCAAAAGGCTCACCACCATTTATCTGTTTCAGCCAGATAGTGCTCGCGCCGTCTTTAGTTGATGAGAAAACAATGAACTTACCATCGGGTGAAAAACGTCCATGAGTGGGACCAGCTTCTCCAAGATCATTCTTCCTACTGAAAAGTTGAAACGACGTGACATTTGCTGGGCCAAGATCCGGACTCTGGGTTTTTCGTTGCCAGAAGTATAGTCCTGCGGCAATTGAACCGGCGGCTATCGCACCGACAATGATCCAAAACCAGGGGGTTTGCGCAAGCCTGTCCCTGGTGAAGCTTGCCATCTGGGTGTTTGCAATCTTTGACGCTCCTGTACTGCGAGCCATTTCCGATGAGCGCAGGCCGCGGATGCCAGACGCTGAGCGCTCATAGGTTGAGCCAAGGTCCAGGTCCCTTTTTAAGCTCTTGAGATCCAACTCAAAGTCTTTAACACCTTGATATCGTTCATCACGATCTTTTTGCAGGGCCTTGCGAACTATCCGTTCAAGTTCAAAGGGAATATCGGGTAAGTATTCCGAGAGAGGCGCTGGTTCCGCTCTGAGAATCGCTGCACTTGTGTCGCTCGCTGTCTCTTCTCTAAATGGAGTTTGGCCGGCAAGCATTTCATAAAGTACAACTCCTAAACTCCAAACATCGGTGCGAGTATCTATCTCGATACCGCGTGTCTGTTCGGGCGACATGTAAGCTGTTGTCCCGACTATCACTCCTGGCTGGGTTTGAAATATCGCTTTCGTAGCGGCATCGAGACCCGGTTCAGTTACACCATAACGCGCGGTCAATTTCGCAAGGCCAAAGTCGAGGACTTTAACAATCCCATCGCGCCTTAACATTACGTTTTCAGGCTTGATATCGCGATGAATGATTCCTGCCGCGTGGGCAGTTGAGAGGGCAGACGCTACCTGAAGCGCGATATCGATTGCCTGGGCGATTGAGAGCGTCTCAACCGCTAGCTTTCTACGCAGAGTGGGACCATCAATGAATTCCGTAGCGATGAAATGAGCATTAGGCTCGACCCCGATTTCATAGATGGTAATAATGTTTGGATGGTTAAGTGCTGACGCCGCCTTCGCTTCCTGGATAAAGCGTTGCATGTTGGACGGGTTGGACGCGAGATCCTCTGGAAGGATTTTTAACGCCACTTTACGGTCTAACATCGTGTCGTTTGCGAGGAACACTTCGCCCATCCCGCCCGATCCTAAGGGCGAAACGATTTCATACCGGCCCAGTCTGCTGCCTGGTTTAGAGGGCGAGGTCATTGAGAGGCTGTTGAGAATCAGCTTTGATCAACGTTTCGATTAGAATTCCGATCAAGAATCGCGACACATCTGGGATCCCGGTGACGAGTCGAGGTTAGCAATCAGAATTTGAAGTGAATATTATCCGACTTCCCAATACGAGGCTAGATCGAATTTTTACTGGGTCAAGGTTAGAAACTGCTTGTCTCAGCGTCGCGGCGCATGGTAGGTTTTTACTGTCGCGTAAGGCTCCAAATCCTCTTCCTATTTAGCCGGAAAATTGAAATTTCCCTTCAATTAGTCCTGTTTCAATATCAGTAGCCAAAACTAGATCGCCTACTGAGTATGTCTAAAACGCGTCCCCTCCTCAAATTGTGGAGATTTTGACCTGAAAATTCCCGACGACGGCCCCGAACTAAGGTTGTAGCAGTCTTATTGGACGGAATTAAGGAGAGACCGTGCGAAATTCAATCCCTCAAACTAAAAAATCTCGGGGCCGAGTACTGACTCTTTTAGTTGCAACCCTCCTGACGGTGGCGACAACAATGGCGCTCGTGGTCCACGCAGTTGATAAACCACGATCACTATCGGTAGCGACCAGTCGGCCTAATTACCAGCCTGTGATGGTGAGCGCACTTCTGGCTCCTCCGCTCTCACTGACTGTTAACAACAACGGCGACGCCGCTGATATAAACATCGGCGACGGCATTTGTGATGCAGACCCGGCGGCTGGTGTTCAGTGCACGTTCCGAGCGGCGCTGCAGGAGTCAAATGCGGTTGTGGGTACTGACGTAATAGACTTCAGCCTTCCCTCGGGAACAACAATCTCACTCAGTACCGCCTTACCAACGATTGTGAGTGACGTCACAATTAATGGTCCCGCAGACAGTCGTTTGACGATAACGCGAAGTACTGCTGGCGCTATTCCAGATTTCAGGATTTTGACCATCAATGGTCCATCCGCCGTAAACCTCTCGCGAGTAAAGCTCACCAACGGGCGACTTACAAATGTCAGCCAAACCGGTGGGGCGATCTTTAACGGTGGCACATTGACTCTCAACGGTGTGACTATCTCCGCTAATACGAGTACCGGCAATGGCGGAGGCATCGAAAACCACGGCACTCTTAATGTCTACAACAGTACAGTTTCCGGAAACACTTCGGGAGGTCAGGGCGGTGGCATTATCAACGGCGGTACAGCCACGCTAAATAATTCCACGGTCTCTACGAATGGAGCAGCTTTCGGCGGCGGAATTTACAACCTCGCGATGCTCACTATGAGAAACGTGACGATCGCGGCCAATACCGCGACTTCGGCAGGAGGAGGCATCAACAATCCTGACATCGCGCTCACGAATTTTGGAAATACTCTTATTGCGAACAATACGGCTCCAACCGGTCCGGACGGTGCCGGTTCAAATTTCAATTCTCTCGACTTTAATCTTATCGGCGATACATCGTCATTCACGAGTACTGGAAGCACTACTCACAATATCATCAACGTGAACGCGCGAATTGGGGGTCTGGCAGCAAACGAATCCAGCGTATCCACCCATTCCTTATTAGCCGGTAGTCCGGCACTGGATGCGGGAAGCATTGCACTTCTTCCAGCCGATACACTGGATCTTGATGGCGATTCGAACACGTCTGAGGCAATTCCTTTCGACCAACGAGGTGTGGGTTTCAGTCGGATCGTCGATGGTCCCGACGCAGATGCCACCGCAACTTGTGATATAGGAGCTTTTGAGGCTCAAGTCTCGATTGGCGATCTTACTGACAAGTCCGTGAATGAGGACGGTTCCACATCATTTACTTTTGGAGTCGGTGGTGGCGCTAATATCGATTCGGTTCTCGCGGCATCAAGTGTGACGACACTCGTGCCAAATCTTCCTGCAAACCTTCAGGTGACCGGATCAGGAGCCAGTCGCACGTTGACGATAACTCCCCTCGCAAATCTCTCGGGAACGACAAACATCGCGGTCGCAGTTTCAAGTACATTGGAGAGCGTGCTCGATACTTTTGTGTTGACCGTCAATCCAGTCGTCGACACACCATCAATCACAAACGCAGCTACGAACGAGGATACTCAGACTAGCTCGGGTCTAGTAATCACCCGGAATGCTGTAGATGGCTCCGAAGTCTCACACTTTAAGATCACGGGATTGTCCAACGGCACTCTCTTCCAAAACAATGGGACCACCGCAATCGCGAATAACAGTTTTATCACCTTCGCGCAGGGGAATGCCGGTTTGAAATTTACTCCGGCTGCCAATTCGACTGCTAACGGGAGTTTCAGTATTCAAGGAGCGACAAGTGCAAGTGACGCTGCTCTTAGTGGTCCGGTTGTAGGCGCAACGATCGCCGTAACAGCCGTCAACGACCCCCCAGTAAACCACGTCCCTGGTTCACAAAACATTACTCAAAACAGCACTTTGACTTTTATCGGCGGGAATCAAATTTCGATTTCCGACGTTGATGCCGGCGCAAACTCCGTTCGTACGACTTTAACCGCGACGAATGGCACAGTCAGCCTGGGCACAACAACCGGCCTTTCTTTTTCGGCCGGCGATGGCACCGCTGACGCAGCGATGACCTTCAGCGGCACAGTCGCCGCTATCAATACCGCTTTAAACGGATTGTCGTTTACACCGACGAATGGATTCACGGGCGATGCTCTCTTGCAAATCGTCACCAACGACCAGGGCAATACTGGTAGTGGTGGCGCGTTATCAGACAGTGATTCCATACTCATCAATGTCGGAACATCATCAGCATTGATCAAGTTCAGCTCGGCAACCTTCAACACCACTGAAAGCGCCGGCGTAACCACTATCACGGTCCAACGCACTGGTTTGACGAGCGTTCCGGTAACGGTCGAGTACGAGACAGCTGATCATAGTGAGTCGGTCGGCGTGTTTCCCTGCACTACAGCCAACGGTATCGCTTCATCCCGTTGCGATTACACCACCGCTTTTGGAAAACTTACTTTTGCGGCTGGCGAAACGTCGAAGACCTTTCAGGTGTTGATTAGTCAGGATGCATACATTGAAGATTTAGAAGGCGTGTCCTTGACGTTGTCGAATCCAACTGGTGGGGCGCAGCTCGCGGCTCCGTCGACTGCGATGTTAGTAATCGCGGACGATGCCACAGAACCAACAACTAACCCGAGTGATGATCCTGCGTCGTTTGTCCGACAGCACTATCACGATTTTCTTAACCGAGAGCCTGACGCCGCTGGGGTGAATTTCTGGACACAGGAAATCACGAGCTGCGGTTCAGATCAAAACTGTGTCGAGGTTAAGCGCATAAACGTCTCGGCCGCATTCTTCCTTTCCACTGAGTTTCAGGAAACGGGCGTACTTGTTTTTCGCGCTTACAAGGCTGCGTACGGAAACTTACCTGGCGCTCCAGTTCCACTCCGTTTCAACGAATATCTACCTGATGCTCAACAAGTTGGACAGGGTGTTCAAGTAGGCATCGGCGATTGGCAAGCTCAGCTCGAAGCCAACAAGACCTCGTACTTGACTGATTTTGTAACCCGCAGCCGGTTTACCAGCGCGTTACCAACCAGTCTTACGCCCGCTCAATTCGTGGACCAGCTCTTCCTGAATACCGCCATTACGCCCTCGAGTGCCGAGCGCCAAGCCGCCATCAATGAATTCGGCGGATCAGGCACCTCTGCAGATACATCGGCAAGGGTCCGGGCCATACGACGAGTCATCGAAAACGATGCGTTCAAACAGGCTGAGACGAACGGAGCGTTTGTGTTGATGCAGTACTTCGGTTATATGAGACGTAACCCGGACGTGACTCCAGATGCTAACTATGGTGGATATTCGTTCTGGCTAACAAAGCTCAATAACTTCAACGGAAACTTTGTCAACGCCGAGATGGTTAAAGCCTTCATCATCTCGACGGAATACCGGGCACGGTTTGGTCAGCCCTGAGTTTGGGGCTGCCAGCATCGCGTACTTACTCTGGACGTTCGACAAAGAAGATCGGACGCCCTCTTTCTTTGCGAATTAACACCAAATCTTCATTCAATCACGGACGTTCAATCAATACTTCGCCACCGATGGATCAACATCATCGGACCAGGATGAAATTCCACCCTTCAAGTTAATGAGCCGTCCTGTAAAACCGGCGCGTTTCAAAGCCTCGATCGCCTTTGCGCTACGCACGCCGCCTTTGCAGTGGACCACAGTATCGACGTCCTGGTCGATTTCATTCATTCTGCTTACTACGTGTCCGAGCGGAATGAGTTTTGTGCCGGGTATGCGGGCAATCTCAAACTCGTGTGGCTCACGCACGTCAATGACCTGTAGCTTTTCACCCCGAAGTCGCCGCGCGCTTAATTCGGTCGCAGTAATCTCGTCCATCTTTGGATCTTCCGCCGGCAATTGATGTGGCGCTACTCCACAAAATTCCTCATAGTCGATCAACTCGCGGATGGATGGGTTTTCTCCGCACACCGGACATTGCGGATCCTTTCGCAGCTTAAACTCGCGAAACTTCATGGTCCAGGCATCGAACAACAGCAGTCGATTGACCATCAGGTCTTCAGCGCCAAGAATGATCTTTATCGTCTCGTTGGCCTGGATGGCGCCGACAATACCAGGCAGAACACCCAGTACACCTCCTTCCGCACACGAGGGAACCAAACCGGGCGGCGGGGGCTCGGGATACAAGCAGCGATAACAAGCACCGCGTTCGGCCCAGAAAACACTGGCCTGCCCTTCAAAGCGGAATATGGATCCGTAGACATTTGGCTTGCCAGTCAAGACACAGGCATCGTTCACCAGGTAACGAGTGGGAAAGTTATCGGTGCCGTCAACAATGATGTCGTAATTCTTGAAAAGACGGAGCGCGTTGTCACTTGTCAGTCTTGCCTCGTGGGTCTCGATCTCAATATGCGGATTGATATCTCGCAAGCGATCCCTGGCTGACTCAATCTTTCGGCGTCCCAGGTCCTTTGTGCCGTGGATAATTTGTCGCTGCAGGTTTGATTCTTCAACGACATCAAAATCGACAATTCCAATCCGTCCGACTCCGGCGGCGGCAAGGTACATTCCTACCGGCGCACCGAGACCGCCGGTGCCGATCATCAACACGCTGGCAGCTTTCAATTGTCGCTGCCCGTGCATGCCCACCTCCGGCATGATCAGATGCCGGCTATACCTCAGAATCTCCTCGTTTGAAAGTTCGGGAAGCGCTTCACCGACCTCTGATTCGATGACTGCTCCACCGGCTATCGAAGGAACGATCATGAGATTGTCGCCATCTTTAACGGGCGTGTCAGGGCCTGAGGCATGACGAATATCTTCGTCGTTTAAGTAGACGTTTACAAAATTGCGCAACGTGTTTTGATCGTTGTAGAGATGACGGCGCAGTCCCTGGTGCGTTGAAGTCAGAAGGTCTAAAGCTTCACCAGCCGTGTTTGCCTCTACGACAAATTGAGACTGTCCACCGGCAAATTGTCGCAACGGTGCTGGAATCGAAATAGTTATTGCCATTATTATTCCTTTCTACATATCCCTTAATTATATTGACTCACTTGTTCTTCTGACGTTCAACTCGCGACCGACGAGATCGAAATTTCTTCCTGGTCAAATCGAGAACGATCCGAGCGCTGCTCCCACGAAAAAAGCTCTACAGCTTCGCCAGCCGTTGTCTTCACAATAATGTACGAATAGGTGGGCCAGGCGTGCTCCAGATCGTACTGGGATGGAACGGCCGGTGAATCAGGATGAGAATGATAAAAGCCCACGACTTCAATGTCTCGGGATCTCGCATACTGCTCACCCTTTAGTAACTCTTCGGGCCTGATCAAAAAGCGATTTCGCTTTGCACTCTCTTCTCTCGCATTCGAAATCGGATAAGTTTCCAGTACTACCTTTCGACCATCCTGCTCATAACGGCCCAGCAACAATCCACAACATTCATACGGATAGTCTGCGATCCCGTGACGGCGAATTTCAGCTAAACGTTCCTCATCGAGAGTTATCACGATTCTTTACTCCAACTCAGACAACCTTTAACGCCTGTTTGATATCAGCCAAAACGTCATCAATACTTTCGATGCCCACCGATATGCGCACAAGCCCATCTGAAATACCGAGCTCTTTCCTTCGAGCGGGCGTCAAATCCCGATGAGATGCGGTCGCAGGATGCAGCACACTTGTAAACACGTCGCCCAAACTTGTGGACCGAATACACAACTTAAGTGAATCCATGAACCGGAAGGCTGCAGCGCGAGTGTTGTCCCTTAGTTCTATGGTTACCAGCGCGCAAAGGAAAGGTTTTCGCAGGAGCCTGGTCGCGGGATCAAGATCGACGTTTGGATAAAACACTTGACCGATGTATTCATTTTTAGACAGCTCGAGAGATAGCTTGCGGGCATTCTCGCACTGCCGCTCGATCCTTAACGCCAGGGTTTTTAAGCCACGCATAATCTCGTGCGCTTCCCAAACCCCCAACACTCCACCGGCAAGCTTCATGACACTCACGAGCGCCAGCCGGTCCATTTCATCTCTTGACACAACCAAGCCGCCCATCGCATCCGCGTGTCCACTCAAATACTTCGTAGCGCTGTGGATGACCAGGTCCGCCCCGTACTTCAGTGGTTGGCAAAGATAAGGCGACGCAAAAGTGTTATCGACAACGAAGCGTGCTCCGGCCTCATGAGCTATCTCGGCACATGCTTCGATATCGCAAATCTTTAACAACGGATTGGAGATCGTTTCGGCGACTACGGCTTGTGGTCGATTTTCCTTAACGGTACGGCGCAATAACTCGTGATCACTGAAATCAACAAAGACACTTTTAACACCGAATGTGCCAAAAATATTTGTCAGCAGAGCATTTGTTGCGCCGTAAAGATCCTGTGAGGCCACAACCGTCGAACCCGGCTTCAAGTCGCAGGCAAATAAGGCCGCATGAAGTGCCGCCATACCGGTGGAGTAAGCGCAGGCGGTCGCGCCACCTTCGATGATGCGTACGGCCTCCTCCAGCCCAGAGATTGTCGGATTGCCGTAACGAGTATAAATGTAGCCGGCTTTCTCACCGGAAAAGACCTTGTCGATCTCTTCCATCGAGCCATAAGTAAAAGTGGCCGTGGAATAGATTGGGGTCGCAACCGGAGTCACCTGGTCGAGAGATTGGCGTTCGCCGGCGTGTACAAGCTGTGTGTTGATGTTGAGCTCGTTTTCTTTTTCAGTCATGAAGGAAACCGATCAGATATCTTCGAGATAACGCTCCCCGGTATCGCAAAGAATAGTTACTATCACTGCAGGTTCACGCAGTTCCCTGCCAAGTCTGGCCGCCGCAAACACATTAGCACCTGAACTTGGTCCAACGAACAATCCCTCTTCGCGCGCCAGTCGCTTAGTCATGGCTACTGCCTCTTCGGTCGGTACTTCCAGCATACCACTCGCGAGGGTCGCGTCATAGATACCAGGCTGCTTAGCCGTCGCCATGTGCTTTAGACCTTCAAGCCCGTGCATAGGTGAATCGGGCTGAACTGAGAAAGCAGCAAGGTTAGGCGTTAATTCACGCAGTCTGCGAACGACTCCAACGAACGTTCCGGACGTGCCCAGGCCCGTTAGAAAGTGAGTAACCGTTCCCTCTGTCTGGCGCCAAATCTCATTGGCGGTTGTCTCGTAATGAGCCAACCAGTTTGCGTCGTTGTTGTACTGATCAGGATAGAAATAGACACCTGGATGATTTTGATAAAGTTCTCGAGCGATCCGTTGCGCTCCGTCGGTCGAAACGAGAGGGTCGGTCTCGATAATTTCTACGCCGTAGTGTCGAAGAATTCGCTTTCGCTGCGAACTTGCGTTCTTGGGCAAACAAACCGTGACTGGATAACCGCGCGAGGCCCCGATCATCGCATAGGCGATTCCGGTGTTGCCGCTGGTTGCATCGACGATCGTCATCCCCGGCCGGAGCCTCCCGGTTCGTTCGCCGTCCAAAATCATGGATAGAGCCGCCCGGTCCTTAATTGAACCGCCCGGATTAAACTGTTCCGCCTTGGCAAAGATAGCGACATGGTCAGGCAGTTCACTCGCTGCAAGCCTCAGCCGGATCAAAGGTGTGTTCCCGATATTAGCCTCAACCGATCCAGGTGCCAGTCTGGTTTCAAAATGCTCAACAGCGAGTGTCATAACTGCTTCTTTCCCACGCGAGACGTGCGACGTTAGTTCAAAGTCAAAAAACATACCGGTCGCCCATCTTTTGATGGCGCGACCGGTAGGAGCTTAATAAATGCGAGTAGTTGTTAGCTCATTTGCTTCCTCCCACCGCACACGGCCCACTCGGTCGCGCTGCAATAGCAGCACCATGAGCAGTAGTTACAACAGTAGCAGTGGTTCATCATTTGGAAGCGACCCGTAAAGTCGATGAAAAAACTATAGGGTTGCTCATTTCTCCTGTCAAGGCCACTTTCCATTTGGGGCTCGTTCAGTTTGCAGCTTTGGGTTCATTCACCGGGCTTCAACAGCCTGCTGAAAACTCAACGCTTCCCGATGTGAATGAAACATCAAGTCCAACCATTCCCATTTATAAGGGCGACCGCAAAAGAAATCGCCCGGGCATTTGAGATTTTAACTGACGCACTTATAGTTATTACGTAAACCGATTCAGCAAGAGAGGTAAACGAAATGTCAGCAACCGCCAATAAACCGGAAACCTGGCCCGCGCTTCCGCTCGAAGAATGGGAAGACACGCGCGCAACACTGCATATGTGGACCCAGATAGTCGGCAAGATTCGCCTGGCCCAAACGCCGCTCGTCAATCACTGGTGGAACGTACCCTTGTATGTTTCAGCTCGGGGTCTAACCACTACAGCAATGGCTTATGAGCAAACACTTTTCGACATGGAATTTGATTTTATCGACCACAACCTCGTGATCCATGCCAGCGATGGAGCCGTGGTAAAGGTGGCTTTAAAACCGAAATCCGTTGCCGCCTTTTATAACGAAACAATGACTGCGTTACGTGAGCTTGGCTTTGATATTCATATATGGAAAATGCCAGTGGAGATTCCCGATCCTATTCCCTTCGATCAGGACCAGCAACACGCTTCCTACGATCCGGAATACGCAAATCGATTCTGGCGGATCTTGAGCTCGGCTGACAAAGTGATGCAGGACTTTCGTTCTCGCTTTATCGGGAAATCCAGTCCGGTCCACTTTTTCTGGGGCAGCTTTGATCTGGCAGTTACCCGTTTTTCGGGCCGACCCGCGCCCGCGAAACCCGACGCAGACCCGATTACTCGCGAGGCCTACTCGCACGAAGTTATTAGTCATGGTTGGTGGCCCGGACAAGGACCATTGGGTAAGCCCGCATTCTATTCCTACACAGCGCCGGCGCCGGAAGGTCTCAGCGATGCGAAACTCAGACCCGCTGCAGCTTTTTACAGTAACGAACTTTCTGAGTATCTACTGCTTTACGATGACGTTCGGAAGGCAGCAAATCCCGAGAACGACCTGATGGAGTTTTTGCAGAGCACTTATGAAGCGGGAGCGTTGCTGGCTAAGTGGGATCGAAAAGCACTCGAAAGGTAGGTTGCTTCGCAATTTGCGCTCGTACTTTGTGCTTTTGGGCCTCGTACAAGTGACTAAAGCAGAGTGCAAGAGCCAGCTTCCAGGGCAAGGGGCAAAATGCAAATGACTAAGTGCAAAGCGCTTCTATCTCGCCTTAAGTGGTCGCCAGAGCGTACTAATCCTTCTGCCACTCGCGGTTTGCATCACGCTCATCACACCCATGTAAGCGAAGCCAAAGAAGAAGAGAAACAGAAAAGGAATCGTCCCCCACATGTGTAATCGAACCGCATAGGTCATTGCCAGCAGAAAGTACAGCGCGAAGCCGAGCTCCAGCAGCGGTAACAACCCTCGCTTCCGTTTATATTTCTTGCGCTTCCAGGTTTCATCCGCAGTATCCTCGACTTGATACTTCGGCGTTCGCACAAATTCAGTCTTAACGCCCATTAGCGCTTCCAACACCGCCCGAGCGTTTGAAAACGCCAGGCCAATTCCCAGCGCCATCACCAGAGGTAGATGTAATAAACGAGGAGCTCTTTTGTCGTCGAGATACCAAACAGCAGTTCCGTAAAACAGCACAACGGAAATCGACGAGAAAAACAATAGCGGTAAGTCTAAAACCATCAGGTGATAGAAGGGCTGATTATAGCGAACCAGGAGAAGTGGAAACTGTAACAAGCTCGCGATAATCATGAGCGGGTAACTAATGTTTCCAGTCAGACGGAAAAACATTTCCAGCTTCACGCGTAAAGGCAACGGAGCCAGCCAGATTCGCGGATACAACTTAAGCCCAACCTGCATCACGCCTTTGGCCCAGCGTCGCTGTTGTGCCTTGAAAGCATTTATCTCGACTGGTATTTCTGCCGGTGACTCTTCATCGAGCAAGTAGACAAACTTCCACCCCATCAGCTGTGCACGAAAACTGAGATCAGTGTCTTCAGTCAATGTATCGTGCTGCCAACCACCACTCATTTCGATGGCTTTGCGACGCCAAATTCCGGCAGTGCCGTTGAAATTGAAAAAACCACCGGTGCGGTTTCTGGTTGTTTGCTCAACTACAAAATGGCCGTCGAGCATGATGGTCTGAAGTTTCGTCAGAAGATTGTAATTGCCATTGATGTGAGCCCAACGCATCTGCGCACAACCAACCAGTGGATCTGTGAAGAAATCTACCAGCTTTCTTAAACAGTCGGGCTTGGGAACAAAGTCCGCATCAAAAATTGCGAGGAGCTCGCCTTTGGCAGTCTTATTCCCATTCTCTAAAGCGCCTGCCTTGAAACCGGTTCGATCAGACCGATGAATATAATGAATATCGAATCCTTGCTCGGCGTACCTGGCGACAACGGCTTCTGCTAACTTCACAGTCTCATCCGTCGAGTCATCTAAAACCTGGATCTCTAGTTTTTCCCTCGGATAATCGATAGCTGTGACTGCCTTCAGCAAACGCTCGACAACATATAGCTCGTTGAACAACGGTAACTGGACCGTGATAACGGGCAGATCTTCAGGAGTAAACTGGGCGACCGGCTTAGGGACGAATCTTCTATAGCGCCAAAAGTCGATCACCTGCTTGATCCGATAGGCGCCGTAGACAGCCAAAGTGCCGAGGATGGCGAAGTAAGCGATAAGTATGATCCAGTCGAAAGCATCCAACTTATATAGCGGGCTGATATTCGACCAGGTTTTATTCACCAGATCGTGGAAATATCGTTCGAAAAGAGCTTGTGGTGGAGGTCCCCACGGCGTCGGCCATGGGGTAGGGACTGGATTTGCCTGACTTTGAAACATCATCATCTCGGTCTAACTAACGTCTTACGTTTAAAACGCCGTCAGCTTAATGCCGGACGGCGCGGTAGAATGGCCTTAGATGCGGTTTTTTAAAACTTACGAACCACATTTTTGCGGATGGATTCTACTCGATCTCAGGCCCTATTCAGAAGTGAACAGGCTCAGATTGTACCGCCCGGACCGCCTCAAATCCTCCGGGCCGGAGCACTGTAATCGCTTGGAGCTGCAGCAATGGTCTCGCTTGAAACCACTGTGAATTCCTGCCTTTTTTGCGAGTTTGGACGATTCAGCCAGGTGCTTAATTCCAGGATGCCGGGCACTATATAGAACACTGTTACCGAACCAAATAAAAATCCTGTCAAAAACCGAGACGTGTGAGTGTTTTCCCAAATACCAGCGAAGGTCAGGCCAAAATCCACCGCCATGGGAGCGGTCGCCAACAGGAGCCAGCGACGATGAGGCAAGCTTGTATCCCGAAGAGAACGGAATAGCGGGTAAAGGGCTAATATCAACAAAAAACCCGCATAGATTCCCGTGCAACGAGCACACACGGCCAGTTTTTGACCAGCTATGAAATAGGACCGCTCTGGCAATTGATGACAGAGAAAATGAAAAGCCTGATATATCGCGAGCGCGAGTTGATTGTGGTTGTTCGCCGCAGCAATCGGGGCAGCGGGAATGAACAACACGAAGATCAGCGTGCCGACTGTCAGTAAAGTCCAGGCAATTACAGCTGTTCTTATTCCGGCAAACTGCGGACGATAGTCCGTTGGCGAATCACGTAACACTTCTTTGTCGAATTCTAGAATCTGATGACCGTGTCTGGACCACCCTCGATATGCAGAGTATCCACAAATCGAATGTGGCGCGATTCAGTTGTCATTACTACTGAGTGCGTGCGTTTGCCTGAACCAAAAAATCTGACACCTTTCAACAGCGCTCCATCGGTCACGCCTGTCGCAGCGAAGATAATTTTCTTGCCTGGAGCAAGATCATCCGTGTCGTAAATCTTATCTGGATCTCGAATGCCCATCGAAGCCAGGCGATCCAAAACTTCATCGCGAGCCGGTACTTTGGCCTTATCAACTCCCAATCGTTCCGGATCGAAAACCAGGCGAGCCTGAATTTCGCCATTCAAACATTTCATTGCTGCAGCAGTAATAACACCTTCCGGGGCACCGCCGATTCCCATCAACGCGTGAATATTGGTGCCGGCAACCGCCGCCGAAATCCCGGCGGAAAGATCGCCATCGGAAATCAGCCGAATGCGAGCACCAGCCTCTCGCACATCGTTAATAAGCTTTCGATGCCGCGAGCGTTCGAGGACGATGACAGTCAAATCCTCAATATCCCGCCCTAACCGTCGCGCAATATTCTTTAGATTGTCTTTCACAGGAGCGTCGATATCTACCACGCCACGTGAGGACGGTCCAACGACGATCTTGTCCATGTAAATATCCGGAGCGTTCAAGAGTCCGCCACGTTCAGCCGCAGCCAGTACAGCGATGGCATTGTTTGCACCCAACGCACAAAGATTCGTTCCTTCTAGTGGGTCAACCGCGATGTCAACTTCTGGACAAGCTGCTCCGGCCTGCTCACCAAGTACAAATCCTCCGCCAACCTCTTCGCCGATATATAACATCGGGGCTTCGTCGCGTTCACCTTCGCCGATCACTACGCGACCGCGCATTGGCACTGTATCCATCACTTCGCGCATCGCTTCGACTGCAACGTGATCGGAATATTTGCGATCGCCCTGACCCATCGTTCGCGCAGCGGCAATGGCCGCCGCCTCACAAACGCGTAAGAAATCTAGAGACAATTCGCGTTCTGTCCTCAGCTCGTGACCCATGCTTTCAGAATCTCCTGTCTGTTGTGTTAATGGCTTGTTTAGCAACGGGGGCAGCTTCAGGCCTCAGTTTTCGAAGAAGTGCTCGCTAATACTAACAGACAGAACTACAATTTTGTAGGCTCGGATCAGGCCTTGGAGCGTCACCGCACTCACCACTGTATTTCTGCCCTGTAAGTCTTACGCTTGCCTTCGCGGGTGGCCGTAACTTGACTTGGCCTCACACGGCGAGTAAAGAAGATAGCCCGTCAAGAGTTTCCCCTTGTCGAACCTTAAATTTGGGAGGTTATATGTCCACACCTGCAAATTCTAGACAGATTAATGAAGACAAAATGCACGAATTTCTGGGTAAGGTTGTCAGCGATTTTGGCGCGTCCTTAAGCACATCCCTTTCCTACATCGGACAGAAACTTGGTCTTTATAAAGCGCTGGCCAATGATGGTCCCCTGACTACTGCCGAACTCGCACAAAAAACCAACACTAACGAGCGCTATGTACGAGAATGGCTAATCAATCAGGCCGCTGGCGGATATGTTGAATACGATCCCGCAACCGGCAAATACGGTTTATCACCTGAGCAAGCCGTTGCCCTCACTGATGAAACGAGCCCTTTTTATGTTGGCGGCGGCTTCTTCGTAACGAAGGCAATGACCCAGGCCGTCGAACGAATCGAGGACCACTTTAAGAATGGCGGAGGAATGTTGTGGGGCGAACACCACCCCGATTTATTTATCGGTACTGAGCGATTCTTTCGCCCCGGATACAGCGCTTACCTGATTGCCAGTTGGATTCCGTCATTGAAAGGGGTCGACGAAAAATTAAAACAGGGAGCTAAAGTTGCTGACGTGGGCTGCGGTCACGGCGCGTCAACCATCATCATGGCCAAGGCCTATCCGAAGTCAGAGTTTTGGGCTTTTGACAATCATGAGGCTTCCGTTAAATACGCACAAAAGGCAGCACGCGACGCAGGCGTTGAAAATCAGATCCACTTTGAGGCAGTGAGCGCCCAGTCAATACCTGACAAACAGTTTGACCTGATCACTTTTTTTGATTGTCTGCACGACATGGGCGACCCGGTGGGTGCCTGCAAAAGGGCATCTGAAGTGTTAGCTCCTGAAGGAACAGTAATGATCGTTGAGCCGATGGCTGGCAATACCGTCGAAGAAAACTTTAATCCCATTGGTAGGACCTTCGCAGGTGCTTCGACTCTTTGCTGCACTTCGAATTCAATGGCAATGGACGGACCGGCGCTTGGAGCTGTAGCCTCGGAAGCCGCGATTCGAGATACCGTTATAGCGGGAGGACTCTCTCAGTTTCGGCGCGCAAGCGAAACTCCCTTTAATCGAATTTTCGAAGCGCGTAGATAATCGCTCTTGCACTGGTTAGGGAAAAAGGGGGAAGATCCGAAAAGATCATCTCCCTTGTTTTCTGAGAACAGATTGCAGTAGACAAACGAAACTTCAACGAGTAATCTGCCGCAACGCTCGAGACCTCAATCCACACTCGAGCATTCAGGCTGCCCCATTCGACGAGAGCGTCCTTTTAATCTCACCTTCTTAAGTATGGACCGACGGATAGAGATTCTGATTGCGAAAATGGAGAGCGACACAACCGTGAGGTGGAATGTCGCGAACATGGCCGCTGAAGTTAATCTCTCATCTTCAAGGTTGAGACATCTCTTTAAAGAAGAGACCGGAACCACTCCAGCAAATTTCCTCAAGGATCTAAGACTACGAAGGGCCGAGGAGCTACTAGGCACAACGTTTCTATCCATCAAAGAGATAGTCACGACAGTGGGTTTAGGTTCTGCTAGCCATTTTGTGCGGGAGTTCAAACGGATTCGAGGCATATCCCCGACGCAGTATCGCCAGGCCCTAACTCAACAACACCGCGTTGGTCTAGAGAAAAGGGGCTTAGCCGCTTTCATCAAGGATTAGCCACTTTTATCAACATTCTTTTATTGACACCCACCGAACTTTGTCATAAATTTCCGGCCCCACGTTGATCGCTCACACATAATTAGGAGTTAAAGAAATGGAAGTATCCTCACGCTCGGAATCTCATCCGTATTTTCTCAAGCGCCTCGTCATATCTATCTGGTTCTTGGCCATGCCGATTGCGACTCCTCTGCTTGCTCAAAATCCGCAAACAGTCGTGGCGCGCGTAGGCAAACAAGAGATCACCCAACAAGAACTGGATGATTCCGTCTTCTTCAAGATTCTGCCGCTCGAGCAGCAACTCTATGCCTTACGAAAAGTCGCACTACAGAACCTGATAATTCGGAAACTACTGGAAAGTGAAGCTACTAAAAAGGGGGTTACGGTCGATCAGTTGCGGCGCGAATTCATGGCTGGTCCCGTCAGTGTGCCGGCTGATCAGGTTGACGATCTTTATCGGCAAAATCTGAATGTATTCGCACTCTTTAGTCCGGATGAAGCAAAAGAGAAACTAAGATTGGACCTCGAAGGCCAAGCGCGCTTGAAGCGGTACCGTGATGCGATTGCCTTACTTAGAAAAAGCTATCCGGTGGAAGTGTTGCTTTCAGAGCCTCGCTGGTCACTGATGAACGATTCGTCATCGTCATTCAAAGGACCTGCTGACGCCAGGGTTGTAATAACCGAGTTCGCAGATTTTCAGTGTGGCTATTGCAAAGAAGTGCAACCAACACTCAAGCAACTCTTGCAAATCTTTCCCAACGATATTCAGCTGAACTTCAGAACCCTCGCATCAACTGCGCACCCAATGTCGTTGGCGGCTGCTGAAGCTGCCAGGTGTGCAGGAAAGCAAGGTACTTTTTGGAAATTTCACGATGCACTATTCATGGCAAACGACCTGTCGTCTGAAACGTTTGGTAAGTTGGCGAGGGATTTGAACCTGAACGTTCCTGAATTCGACCAGTGTCTATCATCGGGTGAAATGCGCCCGGGGATTGACGCGGATTTAAGCGACGCACAACGCCTGGGAATTAACGCCACGCCGACATTTCTCATCAATGGAAGATTACTGACCGGCGCGGCCAGTCTCCAGGAATTCAAAGCCGTTGTAGAGCAGGAACTGAGCCGAACTCAAACCGGTTCCGCGAATTAACCTCAACCTCTCTGAAAGAAGGATATTTAAGATATGAACCACTCACTCCGCGGTATTCTCGTCACGCTATTCACTCTAAGTTTCGTTGTTTCCGTTATGGCTGACCCCGGCGCGCCAAATCAGGATCCACCAGTCCGAGAAACTATTAACAAAGGAAAAACGAAAACAGTATCTCTTGAGGAACAGACAGTTCGCGCGCTCTATGAAAAAGTCACTAAGCTCAATAGAGCAACTCTTGTCGCTCGCTACAATGCAGAACCTAACGAGGACCAGGTTCTACGATTTGAGTTGAGCGACTTCAAGGTTGGTCCAATTGCGGAGCTCCTTTCAAGACGAGCTGATGACGTGATGACCGGAAGGACAGGACCATTCATTCAACTAGGACGTCAGATATCTCAATTGAATGGTGGACCAGAGCACGTGGGGTACGAAGCGGTGTGGTCGGATGGAGAGTACGCTTCAATATATGAACCAGAATGGACCATGAATGACCTATTGAACGTTCAGGCTGACAAAAATGGGGATCTGCAAAGGTATACGACGTTTCAGGTTCGTCTCCGCTTTCAAGGAAAACAGCGAAACTACCAGGCAATCGCGCTGTTTCCGGACAGGCGGGACGATAATGGTAAGCCAAAATTTTGGGATTTGGTGGTCGGAAGAGGTGGAGTACTGAATGATATTTGGTCTGAAAAACGACCTATGGTTACTGAAATGAAGAGTTCACAGGAAGTGGAGGTGTACCAGGGCGCGGCAGATGGAGTTCCCTCGCTTTTTCCGATGACCTTGCCAGGTACGACCTGGGGAACTATTACGCGGCCAACCGTTTCGGATCGAGCGGAACATATAACTGGCCAGCACGGTCAGACTGTTGGCTTTCAAGGTGCATGTACAGAAAGCAACACTCAGCAGACTTGTGAGGTTTTTATCACCGACACTTTCACATTTGAGAACGGCACCGTGACGTCACTTTTTGCCCATGTCAATAGAGCCGATGAAAAGCGCGAAACGAGCACTGGTCCGCTCGGCACTGAGGTCAAATGTTCAGCGGCGCGCGGGGTGGCGACAAGCTCTTGTATTTTTGGAATATGCGGAAGTGAGTTTGGCCTGGTCGGTACTGCAGGCTCATGGAAAATGACGGGGGGAAACATTTGGAACGGGCAATTGGTCCGCTCTCACTCGTGCAAGAGCGGATTTTCAAGCGCTGGTCAGACATGCACGACACCGAGTTTTGATGGCACCTGTCCAATCGGTTCAAGTCCCAGTAGCTCCGGACTCTGCTGCTATAGTCCAACCAGTAGTTGTAGTCTCACATTCGCCAGCAGATGTCTAAGATTTGGCGGCGACTACGATTTTGAAACTTGCTCGTGCTTCGGTTGCGATTCCTGCAGCGGGTCACCCATTGTCGTCGACATCAAGGGTGACGGCATAATCCTCACGAATGCTGCGAATGGCGTCGAGTTTGATCTAAATGGAAATGGCACCCTGGATCACCTTGGTTGGACCACGCAAAATTCTGACGATGCGTGGCTGGCGTTGGATCGGAACCAAAATGGCGTCATCGATAACGGAGCCGAACTGTTTGGCGATTTCACGGCGCAACCTCCTGCAAGTAACAAGAATGGTTTTCTGGCGCTGGCAGAATTCGATAAAGAGGCAAATGGCGGAAACCAAGATGGAATCGTCGACAACCGCGACTCAATCTTTTCCAGACTGCGACTGTGGCAGGATGTGAACCACAATGGAGTGGCGGACAATGGCGAGCTTCACCCCTTGAACGAGTTGAACGTTCTGGCTTTTGAGCTCGACTTCAAGGAATCGAAACTAGTTGACGAGGCAGGAAATGAATTTCGCTATCGAGGGAAGGTTAGAGATGCTAAACAAGCTTCAGTGGCGCGTTGGGCATGGGACGTATTTTTAGTCACCAATCAATGATAGTCACTGCAGATGACCCCCGGGAACTTTGAGGTCGGTTCCCGGGGGCTCAGCTTCGCCTGCGACTAACGGGTCCACTTCGGAAGACTCTTCCGTGCTGGCTTCTCACGCTTTAACCCTAAAGCCCAGTCCGCCTGCATCAAGGTATGAATGTCCCGGGTTCCTTCGTAGATGATTGCGGCCTTGCAGTTTCGAAGGTATCGCTCAACCGGATAATCATTCGAATAACCATTTGCTCCATGAACCTCAATGGCCATTGAAGCAGCTTTCTCACTGCGAATGGTGGCTTGCCATTTAGCTAAACTTGTCGCCTTGGCATTCGGCAATCCCTCGTTCTTTAAATAACCTGCCTGCAACCATAGCAGATGACTCATTTGATAGTCGGCTTCCATCTCCGCTATCTTCTGCTTAACCAATTGATGATTCGCGATCTTCGTCCCAAACGTCTCTCGCGTGTTGGCGTAGGAAACTGCGGCGTCACGCGAGGCCCTTATTACTCCCGTAGCTCCTGAAGCCACTGTGTAACGTCCCTGCTCCAACGCAAACATAGCGATCTTAAAACCTTCACCCTCTGCACCGACCATGTTCTCTTTCGGTACCCTGACGTCCTGCAGTGAGAAATATCCGGTGTTGCCCGCTCGAATCCCTAACTTCCCGTGTATCGTTCCTGAGGAAAAACCCTTCATCGTTCTTTCGACGATGAAACATGACATGCCGCTATGATCCCGCTGCTTTCGTTTCTCTTCATCGGTCCAACAAAAGAATAAGAAGTTGTCGGCCACATCAGCCAAACTGATCCACATCTTTTCGCCATTAAGAATCCAATCATCGCCATCTCGCCTGGCAGTTGAACGCGAACCCACAACGTCCGAGCCTGCACCCGGCTCAGTTAAACCGTAAGTGGATATCTTCTCTCCCTTGGCCTGCGGAACCAAATACTTTTGCTTCTGCTCTTCAGTTCCCCACGTGTAAAGCGTCAAGGAATTCAGCCCGGTGTGGACCGACATGACTACACGCAAGAAGGTGTCAACAGCCTCAAGTTCCTCACAGACGAGACCGAGCGAAATGTAGTCAAATCCAGCGCCGCCGTACTCTTCGGGAATGCACACGCCAAGCAAATTGAGAGCGGCCATTTTTTGCAGGACTAAAGGGTTAAACTGTTGCTTCTCGTCCCACTCTTTAATGTACGGAGCAACTTCATTCTGCGCGAACTCTCGCACTGTTTGCACCAGCGCCTTGTGATCTTCGGTAAGTTCAAAACTGATCATTCTCAGATACTCTTTTCAAATGGGTGGTAAAAGTGACCGCACATCTTACTCAAGTACGATCTCCAATGTCCAAAGCGCTTTGGAGATGCGAAAATCCAAACCTCAGTTTTAACAGGGAGACGAAACTGCCATCCAGTACATATAGCAGCGACCACGATGTCTGACCTTCAGACCGCCCCTTCCGCCTCCTCTCTCGACCCGACACCCACTCTGCGATGGCCCGCCCCTACCGTTCTCGGCTTCGCAAAATGTTGGGAAATTTGGTTCTACCCTTCCGCAGTTCTGGTCTCTTGTTCCTGTTCTGAGGATGTGGCCCGGCCCTTCGGCCACACTTACCGCCGCTCTATTCTCGGCTGGGCCGGTCTCTAATGGAAGATATAAACAATCGCCAATTAGTAGAGGTCATACGCCGCGCAGCCGTGAAACGCGGATGACATCGAGGCAGCTCAAAGCACATTTGCCTGGACTTGGCCCTTTTTATTCTTTCATGAGTTGCTTTGTTATACTTCGCCCCATGCCAAAGAAGAAGCAGGATTCAAATGTCGTATCAGTAGGCCTGGTACAGATGAGTTGTGAACAGAAGCCTGAGACGAATTTAAAAAAAGCCATTACCAGGATCAATGAAGCCGCCAAAAAAGGCGCTCAAATTGTTTGTCTACAAGAGCTATTCCGATCGCAGTACTTTTGTCAGATCGAGGACATCGAACTCTTCAAACTGGCCGAAAGCATTCCTGGTCCTACAACCGAAGCCCTGGGCAAGGTCGCCAAACAGAAGAACGTTGTAATCGTCGCCTCGTTATTTGAGAAGCGGGCGGCAGGCGTGTACCACAATACCGCTGTGATGATTGATACAAATGGAAAGATCGTTGGCAAGTACCGCAAGATGCATATTCCCGACGATCCTCTCTATTACGAGAAGTTTTATTTCACTCCCGGTGATTTAGGCTTCCAGTCGCACGAAACCAGCTACGGAAAGATCGGCACCCTGGTTTGTTGGGATCAGTGGTTTCCAGAGGCTGCTCGTCTTACAGCCCTAAGTGGCGCGCAATTTCTTTTCTACCCAACTGCTATCGGTTGGCTACCAGGTGAGCAACCGGACATGAACGAAGCTCAACACTCGGCGTGGGAAACAATTCAACGCGGCCATGCAATCGCAAATGGTGTGTACGTAGTCGTAGTAAATCGCGTCGGCCATGAGGGCCAACTAAAATTCTGGGGCCAATCTTTTGTTGCTGATCCCTTTGGACGCATCATTGCAAAAGCGTCTGCAGACAATGAAGAGATCCTCGTAGTTGAATGCAATTTGGAAAAGATTGAGGAGACCCGTCAAAACTGGCCTTTTTTACGCGACAGACGAATCGACGCCTACGATGGACTTCGTTTTAGATTCGGTGATTCATGATGAAATATGGCTTGATAGATTTCCTCGGCAACATCGGCGTCGTGCTACTTATGACGGCGTACCTGATGTTGCAGCTCAATCGCCTCAAGACTTCCGGTCTCCTCTATTCTCTTCTCAATCTCTTAGGAGCAACCTTGATCATCATTTCCCTGGTCGCCGATTTCAACCTCTCGGCATTTGTCATGGAGGTCTTCTGGGTGCTCATTAGTCTCGTTGGAGTCATCAGATACTTCAGTCTTAAAACTACTCGATCACATCCAGCGTAAATGAAACCGACTCCTGGACCACCGACTGCTTTGGGTTTTTACATGCCCGCCGAGTGGGTAACTCACTCGGCCACCTGGCTGACGTGGCCCAAGGACCCTGAAACCTGGCCCGGCCGTGTCGAGCAAGCCCAGCAAATATTTATTCAGATGCTGGCCGCCCTAACTCCTCACGAAGCGGTGAATCTGCTCGTAGACAATGACGACACTCAACAGCATGTCCTCGGTCTCTGTGACTTTGCGAGCACGGCGAACATTAAGTTCCACCAAATCGAGACCGTGGACTCGTGGATTCGAGACTATGGTCCAAACTTTCTCTTAAATGGGACCGGTGAGATAGCTTTCAACAACTGGCAGTTCAACGCCTGGGGAAATAAATACGAAGCTCTTAAACAAGATGACCGAGTTCCTGAGCTCCTCGCTGAAGTTTTACAGATGCAGTACTTCGAACCGGGAATTGTCATGGAGGGCGGCTCGATCGAAGTCAATGGGGATGGCTGTTTGCTTACTACCGAACAATGCCTACTAAATCCAAATCGAAATCCCGCCCTGAGTCAAAAAGAGATCGAGAAATATCTAAAGGCCTACCTTGGAGTTCAGAAGATTTTATGGCTTGGGGAAGGCATCGTCGGCGATGACACAGATGGACACATCGACGATATCGCACGATTCGTAAATCAACACACTATTGTGTGCGCTGTCGAAGACGATCCGGAGGATGCCAATTATCAACTCTTACAAGACAATCTTAAGAGACTCTCGACAATGACTGATGTTGCCGGGAAAAGGTTCGAAATCGTTACGTTACCTATGCCGGGTGTCGTGGGTGGTACCAGCACCGACTCCAGAAACCTCGACCGCCTACCGGCCAGCTATGCAAATTTTTACATTGCCAACAATGTCGTCTTGGCTCCAATCTTTGGACACCCGAATGACACGCGGGCTACTGCCACTCTGCAACGTCTCTTCCCTGAACGTAAGGTGATTCCAATCAATTGCGAGCCGTTAGTGTGGGGCATGGGAACAATTCACTGTGTCACACAACAACAACCCTTGCCTTAGGCGTCCTTCGCCTCACGTATCATTGTTCTGGCCGCGACCTTGGCTTCTTCTACAGAGCGTACCCGACCATCAAGTTGCATCTCGTAGACAGCAGCAGTGATCTCTCCAATACGAACCCCCGGTTCCAGACCCATCTCCAGCAAGTGCCGACCTAAGAGGATTGGTTCTGGCGGTCCCGAATCGACTTGAAGTTCCCTGGCTCGCTCGATGAACCACTCCTGGGCCTCTGAGTCAAACCATTTTTCGCGAGGCACCCACGGAGCATTTCGACCGAGCGAATCTGCCTTCGCCACCCGGTAAAGCAACTCGGGTTCACACCTCCGCGCCAAACGACGAAAAGCACCTTCACCAACTTCATCACGCTTTTTGAAGAACTCACCTGGTTTGAGATGGTCCTTGACCAACGCAATCACTTGCTTGCGAACGTCGTAGTTGTCGAGCGTATGAATATTCAAACGATCGAGAAATCGTTCTGTCGCGCCAATGCCTGCTTCGGCGTGCCCGAGCGAACGCCAATGGCCATCCTGGAACTTCGTTGTTGCCGGTTTTCCAAAATCGTGGGCCAACGCTGCCAACATGACAGTTACCTTTTTGGCATAGGGCAGGTCATCGATCAGTTGACGGGCGCCATCAACCACCAGCAGCGTGTGCACAAAGACATCGCCTTCTGGATGCCAGGCAGCGTCCTGTGTAACACCAATCAATCGGTTGATTTCCGGAAAGAGCTTTTCAATCACACTCAGATCGCGCAACCACTTCAGTCCAATAGACGGCAAACTTGAAAAGAGCAGAAGCTTCTCAATCTCTCCCCAGATCCGCTCAGCAGGCAGATCGTCCAACTCAATCGAACGACAGAGCGCTACAGTCTGCGGTTCGATATCGAAATGGAAACGACTCGCAAATTTGGCAGCCCTTAAGACGCGTAGGCTGTCTTCTGGAAAGGTGGCAATGTCAACAACTCGCAATACCCGATGCTCGATATCTCGTGCACCGCTATAGGGGTCGATAATCTCTTTAGTCAGAGGATCCTTCAAAATTGCATTGATCGTGAAGTCGCGACGCTTCGTGGCTTCGGCCACACTCAGCGAGGGGTCTCCTTCAACGATAAAGCCTTTATGCCCACGACCAACCTTTCGATCCCGACGCGGCAACGAAACATCCAGGTGTTGGCCCAACTTGTAGACCGTAAACGACTCACCCACCACATTCACTGGTCCGAACTGGTCGAGGACTTCACGAACTTTGGCGGGCTCAACCCCATACACTTCGAGGTCATAGTCGACAGGTGGGCGGCCCATCAACTCGTCGCGTACACACCCTCCCACCAGTAATGCTCGTCCTCCGGCATCTCGGATCGCAGACGCCAGCGCAATTACTTTTTCCGGAAGCTGTTTCACGACACTAACTCTCCAACCTCTGATTTTCAGAGTCAATAGCTGAGTGCTAAAGGTGGGATAGGAATGGTCTATTCCTCAATAGGCTCGACCAAAATCTGCACACCGCGAGTAGATGGTAAACAACTGAGGAGCTGAGCACGATCAATTTTTGTGCGATCGCTGCCGGCAGCATGCCAGAGCTTGACCCAAAAAGTACGGGTTGGACCATGAACGGCAAAAGTCGACCCATCCAGCATCACCGGGACCGGCTCGGCAATCGTGCCTTCCCGCAATACTTCCAACAGCTCATCTATGAACGGCTTAAACTTATCGAATTGGACCAGCACAGCAGAGGCCTGGATTTCTGCCGGTGGTAACTCGATTGGTTCACTGCCCTCAAGCAGCAAACGCGTCTCTGTCTGTTGATTCCGTTTCTTAACGACAGGCATTGCTTATTCTGCACTAACGGGAAATGGCTTCAGGCGCTTCTGTAAGTGCTCGGCCAGGTCTGAAACTTTAATACGGTCTTGTTCCCATGTATCACGGTCTCGGACTGTTACTGCTTCATCCTCGAGCGACTGATGGTCCACCGTTATACAGAAGGGCGTCCCAATCTCGTCCTGGCGAGCATAAAGTTTTCCGATTCCGCCGGTGTCGTCATAAACAGCTCTTAGGACCGGCTGCAGAGATCTTTTGATGGCCTTGGCCATGCCCACAATCTCTGGTTTGTTCTTCGCGAGCGGCAGAATCGCAGCCTTAATCGGGGCTAACTGGGGACTCAGCTTCAGGATGACCCTCGTTTCCCCTTTGTCATTTGTCCGCTCCGAGTACGCATCCATTAAAACCGCAAGAACCGTCCTGTTTACTCCGGCGGCAGGTTCGATTACGTGTGGATAGAAGCGCTGTTTCGTCGATTCGTCGAAGTAGGATAGATCCTCGGTTGAATCGGGATTAATCCGCTCACCCTCACTATTGACCGCTTTACTTGAGTGAGACCTCAGGTCGAAGTCAGTACGGTAAGCGATTCCCATTAGTTCTTCCCACTGCCGCTCTTCTTCAGCGCGGTCAGGGAAATACCTGTACATGATGTCTACAGTGCGTTTCGAGTAGTGGGCCAATTCCGTGAGCGGCACTTCGTGGAAGTGAAGATTCTGGTCTGAAATTCCCAGACTCTTGAACCAGTCGAGATATTGTTCTGCCCACTCGTCAACCAGCGCCAAATGTTCCGCATCAGGCTTAACAAAATACTCCATCTCCATTTGCTCAAACTCGCGCGTCCGCAAGATGAAGTTTCCCGGCGTGATCTCATTGCGAAATGATTTCCCAACCTGCGCGATACCAAATGGTAGTTTTCGCCGCATGGTTGTCTGCACATTCAAAAAGTTGATAAAGATGCCCTGGGCCGTTTCAGGTCTTAGATATGCCAGCGCGGTTGGATCATTTTCCTCCGCTGCGGCTCCCAATGTGGTCCGCAGCATCATATTGAAAAGCCGTGGCTCCGTTAGATCGTTTGATCCGCAATTGGGACACTTGATTTTCTTCTCTCGAACCAACTGAGCAAGGTCAGCACCTTCAGCGGCGTCTATCGGCATCTCCAACTTATCTACACGCAATCGAGTCTTACATTCGCGGCAATCTGATAATGGATCGTGAAAAGTCGCTTCATGTCCCGAGTACTGCCACACCAGACGATTGAGAATGATCGACGAGTCTATTCCTTCAATATCGTCACGGTCATAGACCAACCAGCGCCACCACGACTGTTTGACGTTGTTGCAGAGCTCCACGCCCAGCGGACCGTAGTCCCAGGCGCTTCCCAACCCGCCATATACCTCAGACGACGGGAACACAAAACCACGGCGTTTTGCGAGAGAGACGATGGTTTCAATATTTGGCGCAGGCAATTCGATCGCTATCCTTAAATTAGAATTTGAGTCGTGAAATAGTAGAAGACACGTTCTGAAAAGAAAAGGAGAGGACAGTTAAGTCTGTCCTCCCTCGTTTTAACTGCATGCAACTAAACTATTTGCTTGGTGCCTGTATGTTGACGTCGATCTTTTGAGTACCGCCACCACCAAAGATTCGACCGCGAAACATGAACAAAGCGACTAAGATAACGATTACGAAGATCGCTAAGATCGCTACTACACCGGCACTTCCACTTCCACCGCCCTCATCAGCCATGACAGAACCCTCCTGGTCCGAATGTGATGTTAGGGGGCTAGCAAGAGGGAACGGTAGATACAGATTGTTAACACACAGGACGAAGGGTCGTCAAACAGCTCAAAAAGCAAAAGAGGCAAGATTGCATAAATCCTGCCTCTACGATTACAACTTATCAAACTGAATCAGTTGCCAGCGCGTCGCTTGCGCTCGATGGGTTTTACGTCACCTGCCGGCACCGTAGGAGTCGGTTGAGGAGGCTTTGCTCCATTTGGTACGATCCAAACCTCCAGGCTGTCCTCTTCTCGGAAACCTCCGTTTGCAAGGACGATTCGAGAGGCATCAACTCCTCGTTGATTTACCATGTAATCTCTTGCTCGAGCCAGCAATCGGTCCGCTGTTCCTGCTGCACTGTTGCGACCTCCATAAGCAAACAGGTAAGTCTGCGTCGAAGGGTCGTTCTGCAGTTCAATTACCAGGTTATCAAGTCGGGCTTTGAGATCATCGTTTGAACAACTGCGACACGTATCAAACTCGCGCCCAACAATCGTCCGCTTTTCCGGGGCAGGCACTGTAGTAATAGCCTGCGCTGCCTGCAAACAAGTTGCGTCTCCGGATCCATCATCGACCACCAGCATCGCTGCGATCTGCTGCCCTCCCAGCCCGGTCGAATCAACCGTGATAGTGGGGGTCCCAGCGCCACTAATGATCCTTGCGTTCCCCGGGCTCACGGTCCATTTGTAATCCAGTTTCGCCGAGCCTTTGTAGACGACATCCGCCGTGTAAGTAACAATCTCGCCTTCGTTAACCTGTTCAGGCGCCGAGAGACTGACCGGAAACGGACACGGCAAAATTGGTAGCGGTGGACGCGGCTTATGATTGACCGCGACACACTTAACGCGCCCGGCCGGGAGATCTATTTCCCTGGTCCAACGCATCCCTCCGGGTAGCGTAATAACCACAGTGTGCAAACCTGGGTCTAGATTGATAGATCGGTAACTGGTTGTCGTTTCACCATAAAACTTCCCGTCAACCCAGAGCGGCAGACCACCTGGAGTCGTCAGAATTTTTAGCACACTATACTTCGCTGGTTTGTCTTTGGCGTTTGCTACTGAGCAACAGACAGTGGCTGCAAGTACCAGAAGGAGACTGGCTGTCACGAATTTTAAATAACGGGCAAACATGCTAGTTCTCCTCCTCCACAGCGGCTCTTCTTCGCCTGCGTCGGATTGCAGCTGCTGCTCCTGACAAACCAGATGCTAACAACATCAACGATGCCGGTTCGGGGACTGGGGTAGGTGGATTATTGAACTGTGTCGGTTGTGGTATCGGAGTGGGTGTTGGTGTGGGATTGCTGGTCACCGAATCGCAATTCTCGCAGTTATTATCGATAAAAAATAGCGGAATAGCACCCAAAAAGAAGAGCGGCCATTTTGGAAATCCACCGGCAGCGACGAATAACTCCCCGCAGTCGCAAATTGTGCCCTCCACATCACCCTGATCGATAACCTCAACCGTTGTTGGCCCATCGGTTTTGATGGTAACGCCCGAAATCAACGAATCAGTTGTTTTGCCACCTTTCGAGCCGGAAGATTTCTGGTCACCCGATTGTGGTCCATTAGGACTGAAGGAAATGGCGTTCTGTTGGAGGCTGCGAATCTGTAGATTGGGAACGTTGTCGAAATTGCTTACAACCTGAACCACCTGGGTGATAGCCACGGGTTCGGCCTGAGCCGTGATAACGACTACGCAAAGAATGGCTAGTAAGGCAGCTGAGAGCCTTAATGCTCGACTCCTCATCGGGATGGAATCTCCTACTAAAACTTCCCAGCGTCGAAAATTGGGGGGCATGGGAAAATTTTGCAAACTGAGAAAATTCTAGAAACCCGCTAAATTCACCAGGGCGTAGCGTGAATGGGCCTTTCTAGTAATAACAAAAGATGTTGAATAGCGTCGAACTTCCAACTTTTGGAAAGCCTGAATGGGTTCAAACCAAACAGTGATGGGATTGCGGGAGAAGCAACCTTAGACGATTCTACATCTGAAGACCGACGCGTTGAGTTTACCATCAATCTTCATAAAACCCTCTGAGTAATTACTTTAAGAATGGGGCCAAGGTCACCCTACGGCCCCGCCTAACCCTGTTGGCAATGATTAAACACCAGGCATGCTTATTCCCCTTCGCTGGTGCTGGCGGCCTCAGCTTTACGGTTCTCATCGCGTAGCACGGCTTTTCGCGAAAGCTTGATCTTGTTGCCCTCGCGGCCGATGCACTTAACCATAATCTGCTGGCCTTCCTTCAACTCGTCTCGCACATCCTTCACCCGGCGATCGGCAATTTCGGAAATGTGCAAAAGCCCGTCAGTTCCAGGAAATATTTCAACAAATGCTCCAAAATCGACTATCCGTGAAACGGTACCCAAATAGGTTTGGCCAACTTCAGCCTCTGCCGTCAGACCACGAATGCGGTCTACCGCAGCTGATGCAGCCTCGCCGCTGGAAGTAGCAATCGAGATGGTCCCATCGTCAGAAACGTCGATCTTGGCGCCGGTCTCCTCAACGAGGGACCTGATGACTTTACCGCCTGGTCCAATCACGTCGCGTATCTTGTCAGGGTTGATCTTAATCTGGACTATTCGAGGAGCATAAGGCGATATCTCTTCGCGCGCAGTGGCGATTGTCTTCTCCATAATGCCGAGAATATACAAGCGGCCCTTCTTTGCCTGATCAAGCGCTTCAGCCATGATCTGGGCGTTGATGCCGGCGATCTTGATATCCATCTGGAGTGCCGTGATGCCGTTGCGCGTACCGGCTACTTTGAAATCCATATCGCCATAATGATCTTCGGCGCCTGCGATGTCGGTGAGAATCGCATATTTATTGCCTTCCATTACAAGACCCATCGCGACGCCGGCCACCGGCGCGGTTAACGGAACTCCTGCATCTAGCATCGAAAGAGTTCCACCGCAAACGCTGGCCATTGATGATGAACCGTTTGACTCGGTTATGTCTGAAACAATTCGAACTGTGTAAGGGAAACCCTTGTCGTCAGGAAGCACTGCTTCCAACGCTCTTCGCGCAAGCGCACCGTGTCCAATCTCTCTTCTGCTCGAGGAACCGAATCGACCAACCTCTCCTACCGAGTATTGTGGGAAGTTGTAGTGAAGCAAGAACCGGCGCTTGACCTCTCCTTTTTCGAGATCGTCCATGAACTGCTCGTCTTCCTTCGTGCCGAGGGTCGTCGAGACCAACGCTTGGGTCTCACCACGCGTGAACAACGCGGAGCCGTGAACACGCGGTAGCCAACCAACCTCACAATCGATCGGCCGGATCTCTGAAAAACGACGGCCGTCAGGTCTGCGCCGTTTGTTCAGAATGTCATCGCGGAAGATCGTCTCTTTTAACTGATCGAAAACGAGCTTGGCCATGGCCCTTGTTTCAGGCTGGTCCTCTGGATACGACTCAACAACCTCTTTTTTCAGAGCGTCGACGGCTGCGTAGCTGGCGCGTTTCTCCTGATTTGTTGTATCCAGTGCCGAACGCAATCTCTCACTGTAATTCTCGGCCACAGATCTCAGGATTTCTTCGTCAAGCGGTGTGTTTACGACTTCACGCTTCTGAATTTCGAGGGCCTTGTATAACTCGTTCTGCCATCTGCAGAGTCGATTTATTTCCTTGTGTGCTAGCATCAAGGCTTCAACCATTATCTCTTCGGAAACCTCGCTGGCTCCGGCCTCAACCATCACGATAGCTTCTTCCGTGCCCGCGACAATAAGGTTCAATCGAGATTCACGTACTTCGTCGTAAGTTGGGTTGACGATGTAGCGACCTTCGATCAATCCAATGCGAACACCAGCGATCGGCTTTAGAAAAGGGATGTCAGAAAGATATAAGGCACAAGAGGCACCGGTGATAGCAATGACATCAGGATTGTTGTCAGGATCCGCAGAGATCACACTCGCAATAACCTGAGTTTCGTTTTTGTAACCTTCTGCGAAGAGCGGACGACAGGGACGATCGATAAGTCGGCTGGTAAGCACTTCCTTCTCATTGGGACGTCCCTCCCTGCGAAAGTAATTGCCTGGAATACGTCCGGCCGCGTAATTTGATTCACGGTACTCAACCGTGAGTGGAAAGAAATCAACTCCTTCTCGAGCGGTTTGAGCTCCAACCGCCGCTACCAACAACATCGTGTCTCCATAACGGATAATTACTGAGCCATCGGCTTGTTTGGCTACTCGACCGGTTTCTACGGTCAACTCCTTCTCGCCAACCTTGATTGATTCCTTAAGGTATTTCTTATCTGACATTTTCTTCTCCTTTGACATTGCACCTGAAGCATACAGGTCGCGGGCGTCTCATCCGCCATCGCTGTTTTCTGGGGCAAATCCTTCTAAATGAGTATTGAAACCGCGCCAACGTGAGGCGGGGTAGGGAAACAGGCCAAAAGAAAAGCGGCAGAAGCTCCTAAACCGTGAAGCTCTGCCGCCTTTGTGTGCTTGAAGCTGGCCAACGCGCTACTTGCATACAGTGAATCGCCGTCACGTTCGGCACCGCTGCAAGCTCTTCGAAAAACGCGGGCTGTCAAAATCAGAGACTCGAAGATCTCTCGCCTAATCAATCCCCTTGTGACTACTATCGTCGCAAACCTAAACGATTCACTACTTCGTGGTAGCGCTCAATGTCTGTACGTTTCAAATAATCCAACAAACTTCTACGCTGCGAGACCATTTTCAGTAGGCCGCGTCGTGAATGATTGTCTTTCTTATGGGTCTTGAAATGTTCGGTCAGATCGTTAATTCTCTTACTTAAAAGCGCGACCTGGACTTGGGGCGATCCGGTGTCTGTTTCATGAGTACGGAAGTCAGACACAATTGCTTCCTTGGTTTGTTTTGCTAACGCCACTTACTTAAATGGTCCTCCTCGACCGCAGTAAACCGCTAAACACGGTAACCGCTTAACTTAAAAAGCGTCGTAAATTTAGCATGCGAGGAAAGTGCTGTCCAGTTGAGAGCCTTGGGACAAAGCCTGACCGCCGTGGACCCGTGGCTTTCTCCCTCTAAACTACGCCTAAACGACAACCATCACATCCCTTCAGGTCGTTCAAATTGACAAGTTCGCGCCGGCTAAAACTTGCGCCGTCGGAACACTCGTTTGGTAGTATTCCAGCACAAGTATAAAACGAAGAAGAGAAGGACCAACACATGTCTCGCAGCAGAGTTGTCGTTCTAGGTGGCGGTTTTGGCGGACTATTTACGGCGCTCGAATTGGCCGGACACACGGATGTGACGCTGATCACTGAGGCGGACCACTTCTTATTTACGCCAATGCTTTACGAATATCTGAGTGGCGAAGTCGAAGCATGGCACATCGCGCCGAAATATTCCGAACTGGTCGAAGATAACATCAACGTGATAACGGATACGGTCTCAAAGATCGATCTGGACAACCAATCTGTAACGCTCGAGGCGAACTCGACACTTTCTTACGATGAGTTGGTACTTGCAGTGGGTGGTGTGACAAATTACGTCGGTGTTCCAGGAGCTGAGGAGTTCTCAATACCATTTCGAAAGATCGAACATGCCGACAGAATTCGGAGCCGGATGGTGGCAGCGCTTGATCGAGTTCCGCCTGAAACTGCACCACAAGACGTTCGACGCAATTTAACCTTTGCAGTTGTGGGCGCGGGTGCAAGTGGCTGCGAACTTTCCACAAAAATGGCGGACCTCCTGGCCGATGCGGTTAAACGTCGGGCGTTACGCGGTGAGCCTCGAGTGCTGGTCATCGAGATGGGAGATAAGGTCGTCCCTGGGATGGGGGATGAGATTAGAGAGTTTGTGGTCGATGCCCTTCGCCAGTCTCGCGTAGAGGTTCACACTTCAACGCGTGTAGTGAATGTAACCTCTGATGGGGTGACCTTTGAGCATGACAGCCAGCAAGAGCACCTGCCGGCTGCCGGAGTGGTTTGGACCGGCGGCGTGAAGATGCGGCCGCTCATTGAACACCTCGATGTGGAGAAAAATCGACGCGGTCTTCTAAGTATCAAACCCACGTTACAACTCGTGGCCCATGACAATGTTTTTGCTCTCGGTGACATAGCGAATTTTGCAGACGCGACGCCCACGTTGGCTGGAACAGCTCAACTTGCATATCAACAAGCCAGCCTTGCGGCGAAGAACATCCGGGCATTTGCGTCGGGAAAGCCCCTACAAACCCAAAAATTTGAGGAACTGGGTGAAGCGTTAAGTTTAGGAACTGAACGAGCGGCTGTCCTGGCTGGAGGTAAGGCTTTCGGCGGGGCGTTAGCTCGACAGGCTCGGTTCGCACTTTATACTTCACGCCTGCCGACCTGGCAACATCGATTGAAGGTAGGTGCGAGTTGGTTTTTTGAAGGCACAACTCCCCGTCCACTGTTGCCACTTGGATTGGAGCGATAAAAGCAGACGGCTTTGCACAAAAACTCTAATCTTGGTGAGTGTCGAGCGAGCAGTACAGTACCGCGAGCGAAGCGCGGCGGTGGCACACTCAACGAACCAACCATCAGAATTTAGGCGTAATGTCGACTGTGCCATCCGGTCGCTTCGCTCGCGGTACTGTAGTGTTGGCATGTTACTTTTTGTGTAAAGCCAAAGCAGACAGATTCGGTTCCCGGTAGTTAATAGGGCCTTTATGTCCTATAGGTCCTATCACCCCCCACTCACTTTCACCCTCAACTGTTTCAGTGGCTAAACCCATCTGCCGAATGAGGGAACGCCCGTTGCTGGTAAATCAGTCTGATTACATCATCTCTATCAGAATCGTACTGTATGCTCCAGAAAGGGACGTAAGTTGTTATGAAACCGTTCATCAAACACCACCGAATGACGCTCGCATTTGCGAGCTTGCTGCTATTTTCAGGATGCGTAAATTCTCCGAATGACAATCGTGGGTCAACTTCAGGGCCAGTCATCCCTGCGCCAAGTCCTTCCCCGTCCACGACTCCTGACATGGCAACGAACCAATTGACGCTGCCGGTGCTTGATGCGCTGTTGCAGGATCAGTCGTTCTTGTCTGCCTTGAAAACACAACTCGCCCTATCCGAAGAGCAAATTGCCTCGCTTAAAAACATCTCCGCGACCGAAGTCGAGCGCCTCCGCAAAAGCAATGCGGAAAATTCTGAAGAGGACCCCGCTGAGGTTAGATCCAATGCAGTTCGCAAAGTCAGCGAAGTCATTGGAGATGAAAAAACTAAACAACTCTCAGCTCTAATTTACAATCATTGGGCCAAGTCAGACGATGAAACTGCCGCCGCTACGCAGGGTTCGGCTTTGTCCAACCAACCCAGTGCTGTGCCTACCGACACACGGGTGGTTGTAAACATTCCGGCATATCGGATGGACCTGTTCGACGACGGCCGCCTGATAAAGAGTTACAAGATAGGCATCGGTTATCCTGAATTTCCGTTACCTCAAGGCCTCAGGAAAGCGCAAAGCATAATCATCAACCCAACCTGGACTCCTCCCGACTCTCCGTGGGTGGACAGCTCGAAAGTAACGCCGGGCGAAGCGATTGAACCGGGAAGCAAACTAAATCCACTTGGACCAGTGAAAATACCGATTGGCATGCCCTCGTTGATTCATGGAGGCAAAGCTGTTGCCAAGCTCGGCGGTTTCGCGTCGCACGGATGCGTTGGACTCACCAACACGCAAGTTAGAGACTTCGCGACTCGCCTCGCAGAGGCTTCTGATACAGAGGTTTCCGCCAACCTGCTTGATTCTTACTACAAAGAAAAGACACGAACTCGCGTAGTCAAATTGAAAGAGACGGTTCCGGTTGAACTTCGATATCAAACCATCGTCGTCGAAAATGGAGCAATTCACATCTATAAAGACGTCTATGCTCAACACACGAATACAAAAGAGAAGCTCGAAGAAGTTCTAAACGCTTTCGGTGTGAAGTTTGATGACCTTTCAGAGGATGAGAAAACCAACTTGGTGAATGCACTCCAGTTCATGTCGCCGGGGACGCAACGCAATCCCGAACCAACACCGGAACAGAAAGACCCGAAGACTACGGTGAAGAAATCAAAGGACAAAACCGATAAGAAAGCTCGGAACAGTAAAGAGAGTGTAGTTGCAGTGAGTGCGTTGGCGCAAAAAGGGTATCCGGAGCCGGTAGACCTGGACACCGGCAATGGTCCAACGAAGATAGCGGCTACGGCGAAGCCTGCAGTAAGGAATTAGTATCAAGCGGGGCTGGCGATCTCGCAGGAGTCCAATTCAGGAGCATCCTCAACTGGAACGCCAGCTTCGCCATAATATGGCCGGCCGCTCTCAACCGCATCAAAGTATTCTTCGATTCGGTCTAACACCTCTTCTACCGAGTGAGAATGGTAGATCGAGGTCCGGAACAGAGCGCCACCGGTTAAGCCGCGCGTAAATTGTCCGGCGAGCTGTTTCATGCGGTTGATGGCTGGCGTCTCGGGCATGTCTTCCCGCAAGAGGTCAAAGTACTCGTGCAAAATGGCCCGCTTGTCAGCCAACGTCGGTTCAAAGATTTCCCGGTTATTAATCGCGTCTTCGATCTGCCGGAAGAGCCAAGGGTTCGCCATCGCTCCCCGACCGATCAGCACTCCATCACAACCAGTCTCGCGAAACTTGTCGAAAGCGCCAGCAATCGTCGTCACATCGCCGCTGCCGGAGACCGGGACACGAACTGCTTCCTTAACCTGTTTCACCAGATCCCAGTTTGCCAGCCCGCGATAACCCTGTTCCTTAGTGCGACCGTGTAACGCAATGTGTTCGGCTCCGCAACCCTCTGCAAGTTTAGCTGTTTCCACCGCGTTGATGGTGTGATCGTAGAAACCCGCACGAATCTTGACGGTGAGAGGAATTTTTATGACCTTCTTAATCTCCGTAAGAATCGACTCGAGCCGGCTGTGGTCCTTCAGTAGACCAGAGCCTCCGCCATGCTTGACGACCTTGGGAGCGGGACATCCACAATTAACGTCCAGAATGTCG
This sequence comes from Pyrinomonadaceae bacterium, assembly GCA_035646955.1. Classification (GTDB taxonomy): domain Bacteria; phylum Acidobacteriota; class Blastocatellia; order Pyrinomonadales; family Pyrinomonadaceae; genus PSRF01. The sequence goes on along the minus strand of DASROI010000490.1, from coordinate 1,063 downwards.
GCGCCTACTTCTTCGGCCATTTCTGCAGCCATCCGCATACGTTCGGGCTGGCCCCCAAAGATTTGAACAGCGAACGGGCGCTCATCTTCGTAGAAGCGCATTTGCCGTTTTGACTTAGGATTACTACGCGTCAGTCCTTCAACTGAAATGAACTCTGATACGGAGAGTCCGATCCCTCCCCGTCGCTTCAGCAGCCGACGAAAAGAAACATCTGTGACGCCAGCCATCGGAGACAGGATCAAAGGCGGGTTGATCTCAATGTCACGTATCTTGAACGACTTCAATTCCATTAGTGCACTATCGTTACCGGAGTTCCGACCTCGACAACATCGAACAACTCTCTAATGTCGTCATTCTCCAATGCGACGCAGCCCCATGTCCAATCCCTGTCGGTGCCATGACCGTGGATGTAGATCAAACCGCCCAATTTTGTGTACTGGGGCGGCATCTTTTTTGACTGAACAGCCTGTAAGATCTCGTCATACTCTGAACGAGTTATCAAACCTTCTTTCAGCCCCCGAGCAGCATCTTCCTCGTTGGGATAACTCAAACCGAGCGATAAATAATAGGCGCTCTTGACGTTCTTTACGAAAACGTAGAACTCGCCTTCGGGGGTAGCACCGTCGCCTTCGCGTTCCTTGTCAGGCTCCGGATTAAAGCCCAGGGCTACGCGATAGGTTTTTACAAGTTTCTTGTCGGAATAGAGCTCCAGCTTCCGATCTCGTTTTCGAACCACTATTCGAGGGTGTACTACCTGGATCAATCGTTGGTCTGCGGATGTAATAGCGGGCTCTTTAGTTTGGGCTGATGTCGACACTTCTCTCAGAAGTGTGAATAAGCATGAAAGGCTCACGGCTGCGACAAGCGCAATTGTCGGGATCTGTAACAACTTCACTCAAGTAAAAACAGTCTAGTCAGAAAGGTGAGTTTCGCTAACCACTTCAAACAAACTCCCGGCATCTTGCCGGGATGTTTGCCGTTCAGTTGGAACTCCGACAACCTTCACAATCAGTTCTTTATCACGTTTGCGAATGGTGAGCTGGTCACCCTCTTTCACGGAGTG
>DASROI010000489.1:0-2539 GCA_035646955.1 Pyrinomonadaceae bacterium | reverse complement strand
TTCGGTACTGACCGGTCTCGCATTGCCGATCTGCCTACTTACACAGAGATGGACTGTAGGCTAACGATTTGCAGCCAAATGACCTTTTTGCGCGTCTAAGACTCTGGTATTTTGGCGACACCCCGCGCGGAGAGGTCTTGAATGAAGTTTTTTGCTTTTACCAGTCTGATAATCCTTACGCTCTTTCTGCGTCCAGCGTTCCCACGACAAAGTCCCCAACCGCCCAATCAACCAGAGACTGGACCCGGTGGCCGAGCCGAAACCAATAAGGCCGTTATTAAAAACCGATACGGTAGCGGGGCCAAAGAATTTTGGATCTACGAACCCGATGCGCCGAAGCCTGCCACCGCTCCCGTCGTTGTTTTTCTACACGGCTGGGGCGGCATGAATCCTTTTTACTACGGTGCCTGGATCGACCATCTCGTTAAGCGCGGTAACATCGTGATCTATCCGCGATACCAGGGTGGTCTATTAACTCCACGCGAAGACTTTATTCCAAATTCCCTGGCGGCCATCAACGACGCACTGGCGGAACTACAAAACAAGCCCGGCCACGTTCGTCCCGACTTAACCAGAGTCGCATCGGTGGGCCATTCTCTTGGTGGAGTGCTAGCGGCCAGCGTCGCAGCACTCGCCAGTGAATCAGGACTGCCGAAATTCAAAGCCGTGATGGCGGTCGAACCAGGAATCACTAAGAAACCGGTCAGTGTTCCGTTGGCGGATTTGAGCAAAATTCCTGGTGACACGCTGCTGCTATCAGTTGCTGGAGATCGCGACACGCTGGTGGAAGATGAAGATGCCAAGCGTATTTATTACGAATCGAACCGCATTCCAACCGAGAACAAAGATTTCATCAAGTTGATCACCGACGACCACGGTTCGCCGGCTCTAATTGCAAGTCATCGAGCGCCAACCGCGTTAGATCGTGAATACGATAATGGTGAAGCCGAACGAATGGACCAGTCGACTTTGGCTAATCGCCGTCCCGGAGTTGGATCGGATTCGCCTCAGTTACCTGCAACTAACGCGTTGGACTATGGTCTCTGGAAATTGTTCGACGGATTGAGCGATGCTGCCTTCTTCGGCAAGAACCGGGAATATGCGCTGGGCAATACTGCTCAACAGAGGTTTATGGGGAAATGGAGTGACGGAGTGCCCGTCAAAGAGCTAGTCGTTACTGATAAACCTTAACCCGCTTTCTTTCGCAGCAGCTCTTCAACGACTCCAGTGAAAAGATTGGACATCACATAGTATCGCCGGCCCATGCCGTTGTTCAGCAGGAATGGACTGCCGCTGTTGATGGCCTCAAGTGCTTTTCGAAAGAAGACTGCATCAAGATTAAAAAGATAACCCTTGGCTTCGGCTACCGAACCATAGCTCGAAACATCCACAGGCTCAGACACAACGATACGTTCACCCGTATCAATTCCTTCGTCGATAAAGAAGACCGTAATACCCACCGGGTCGCCCTTTAACAACGACCACTCCATCACGCTTCGTCCGCGATACTCTGGGAGCAGACCAATATGTGGATTCAAGATCCCGAGTCGGAACGCGGCGATTGTCCGAGCTCTATAAATAATTCCTGCTTTGTGTAAGCCTATATCAAAACGAAGCTCTTTCAGCCTGGCGATCGAAGTATCGTGATCGAACTGTTTGGAAAGCAGGATCAGTTTTCCCGAAGCAAGCATTCGCAAACCCTCGAGATTCAATGTCAGCACCGAGCCGACGAAGACTCTAAACAAGTTCAGCGAAAAACCGGGAACCGCAGAACGGTGTGGGGAAGGGCTCAGAATAATCGACAGATCTACATTGTCTCCATTTTTTATTTCGCGAAATATTCGATAAGCGGAAGAGAATGAATGGGCCAGGATCGCTACGCGCAAGTTTCGATTTGACATGAGCAAACCTCCAGAGCGCGAGCGTAAAAGACCAGGTAAGTAATGAGTAGCCAGGCGGTTTCGCTTTTCGGTCGCCAGCCCATTGGAATCAACTCGTAAAAGTAATTTAGTGAATCGAGATATCTAAGATCGTTGCAGGACGCAGATTTGATCGCTAATAAATTCAGCTTGAGCAGCAAATCTGGTTCGTATAAGGCCTCGATTGAATGTTGTTGGGCGCACGCGCGGTCGGCGACCATAAGGCGTTCGAGTAAGTGCTCGCAAATTGCTTCTTCAGATCCAAGGCCGATATTTAGAGGGTGACGATATCTTGTTGAAAGAAGCCGAAATCGCTCTTCGGGATCACGCGCTGTCTTTTGTAACTTTGATAGAAATTGATTGCTATCCGGGTTGTTCGAAGTGGTTGCTAAAAACCTGTCGCCTCTCGCCAGCATGGCGAGTGCGGCTAAGCAGTCAATATCGGACTCGAGCCACACTTCCGGCTTATTCCAATGCGGTGTCGAAGTCTGGTTGATCGCTTCCGGAAATTGTGAGGAGGACGATTCACTGTTAACAAGCTCGAGTCGGGAGTTTATGAACCGAGCGCATACTTCGGTGTGCCGAACTTGTAGTGCGTTCGCGATGACTTCGTGTCGTAT
>DASROI010000488.1:0-5311 GCA_035646955.1 Pyrinomonadaceae bacterium | reverse complement strand
GTTCCATCCTCTTCCTGAGAGAGAAATCTGTGTTATTGACGTAATCGGTGGATTGTATTTCTGGAACCCAGACGTTTATGTCGATAATAATTCGACAGCTTCGTTGACGGTCACATCCTTGTTATAAACGGCCGTCCCGGGCTCTTGCTGCTGACCACCTTCGTGAAGAAATCCCATATCGACTGCGGCGAATCCAATCTCCTCGATCAACTTGCCTACGATCTCTTTTGCCTGGGTGTCATCACCGGAGATGAAGATCGCTCGTCGATTTTCAAGTGGAGCTCGTGTGTCGCCCTCAGTTGCTAAATGCTCAAACCAAATCGTGTTAAATCCCTTAACGAGCCTGGCCCCTTTAAGGTGTTCTGAGATCAATTCACTTGAAGTGGTTTGGCCATTGTCCAACTCTGCAAATTGTCCGTCCCGAGATGGATAGTAATTGTTCGCATCGATCACGACCTTGTTCTGAAAACCATGCTCGGGCAGCGTTTTGTATTTGCCAAATGGGATCGCCAAAAGCACTACGTCTCCGAACTCCGCCGCCTCTTCGATCGTCGTGGCCTTTGCCTTTGCTCCAAGACCAGCAAGAACACTTTCCAAACCCTCGCCCCCGCGCGAGTTGCTAAGCGCCACCTCATGTCCGGCTTTTACAAACAAGCGTGCAGCGGTTCCTCCGATGTTTCCTGCGCCAACTATTCCAATCTTCATAGGTACCCCTTTTCTTTAAGGCCCTCCCGGATAATTGGTCCGGGAAAGCGATGGTCCATCAATGATTTCAAACCAATCAGAACGTAAATATGGTTGCAAATTCGGACCGGACGTTATGCGTCGTGTAACTCGGAATGCCTCGAAATAATGGCAGTCCTCCGAAGTCCAGTACCGACCGATTCGCAGCACGAGTTCGATAATAACCCTCCTCGAACGCGAACGTTACCCAGTTGTTCAGCTTATATTGAATGTTTCCCGAAAATAGGTCGCTGCGGCCGTGCACTGGTGAAAAGCGTCTGGCATCGCGCTGCAACGCTTCATCAAATCCGTAGTAGACGAAAGCAGTCCAGCCGGCATTTCGGCCTTTTGGATCGGCATCGAAAAAGCGCGAGATAGGAAAGCCAAGCTGAACAAATCCGCCTTGCGCTCTGGCCGGACGTTGCGGTGCAATAGTGGGCACGCCGTCCTGAAGTCCAAATACGACATTCGACGCTCCATCGATTGATGGAACCGTCACAGTGGAGGTAAGCCCTGCTGTGTCGTTATAAGTTGAGAGAAGTTGCCCGCCAAGGAAGAATCGCAAATCAGAGCCAGCATAGTATTTGCCGCTGAGCGTCACGTATCTCGTTGGTAATTGAAGTTCTGCGCTATAACCATTGCTGTTGCTATTGACTTCAGCGCCACCTGGAAATGCCGCACTGAATTGCGACGGAACACTGGCGGCGGTGACGATTGCTGTGCGTCGTGCATGTTCGAAGCTGACAATGAACTCCGCCGGGGAAACTCCCTCTGCTCGGTCCATTTGCCATTGCAGAACAACCCGTCCCTGCACACCCGGACGATCTGAATCCGCTCCTTGACGTTCGCCGAAGCCCAGTTGATCGGCGACGTTTGTTGGCAGATCCCCAAACGCTGGGAAGACCACCGCGAGTTCCGGAGCGATTTTCCAGGAACGTGTACCTCCAAGGTTGTAATTGAAACCAGTGCGAATCTGGGGAATGCGCTGATAGATCGCTCCGTACCCAATACCTCCAAAATTTGTATTCTCGATTGTGTTGGGAAGCGTCGAAGAAGCGAAGGGCGACCAATCCTGGCCGAACAGGGCAAAAGCACTGAACTTGTCGTTGAAGTGTCGATCGATGCGAGCCCACGCCAGTCGGATGGATGGTTGACTCGATCTGATGGATGAAACATTACGATTGTTAACCCGCGTGAAGTCACCTTCAAAGTCCATCTCGAAACGCGCTGTCAACACCGTTTTTGGTGCAGGGTCTAACCACTCGAAGTTTACGCCGAGTCTTAATGCTCGAGCCTTAAGATGAAACTCGGGAGAGCCGTTTGGACCAGTGTCTGGGGCAAGTAACGGCAGTGGAAAATCGTTTCCCTGCGGAGAAGATGAGTCGTGGATCAAGCTGGTTTTAAAATAACCATAAGGCTTCAAGCGCGCGCCTGAGCCAAGTTTTATATCCGGTACCAAGCCTTCGCGCGCCGACGCATCGATCGGTAATAGCCGTACAGGTGCAACTGCCGCAATTGGGCCTGGATTTGCCTTTGGAGCAGGAGCTGAGACAACGGAGGCGTTAGGTGCTACAGGTCCGGCGGGTTTAATAGCCACTGGCGCTGCTCTTACGGCTGATGAACCTGGGCTAGTTATTGAATTTAACTCATCCGCCGAGATCAAACCTTTGTCTTTCAGTAAAGCTGCCAGACGGTCTCGCTGTCCCTGCGGATCCCCAGAGTTGACGATCGATCTGCCTTCTTCAGTTGTCAGGAGACGCTTATCAACCAACAACTTGAGAAGCGGATCTGAATACTCTGTGTTCTCCTGATTGGCGACGGAGCCGTCTTGCGACGGTTGACCATTCTTCTGGGTGACAGTTTGTTGGGCCAGTGTTCCTGGTACGGCACTTGGACCAGGATTGATCACCGAACTGATCAGCAGTATGGCGTTGACTATATAGATTGACATACAAACCCCTCGGTTTCGGGGAGCCGCGTGTGAAATAAATGAATCTTGTTGATGCGTGAGACCAGGCTTGAAAAAGTTTCGCTTGAAAAAGCAGGTATCCTGCGGCCGCCATTCAAGTTGGCGAATCGCTTGCTCAAGACCTTCGACAAATCGCCGGGTGTCCTTCCACAATCGTATTGATAAAGAGCGGATGCCTTTTCGTAGGCCCATCGAGTTGAATTCTTAATGGCCCTCGATTTGGAGGGGTCCTGACTACTACCTACCAGAACTGTGAAGTCGACATCTACAAATTGCAGGAAGCTATTTCCTTCAATCAACACGCCTGTTGATTTGACTCGCTGCAAAGCAAGCTCGATCCCATCTTTAACCTGATCATCGGTTACGACGATCCAGTGAACATTTGCAGCGCCGGCCTCCCAGTAACGGCCGGTGTCTTTATCAGATGAGTAAGTTTCGCGGAACCCAGATTTGACTAAAGGTTGGTCGCTAAGAAGGTGACTAACACAACAGGCGTGTGGGTCTTTGCCACACGAACGGTAGTGACCGCGAGTTACTTTGATAGCTTCCCAGCCTGGGAACTCTCGGAGTAACTGGCAGAGGAGGGTTGTTTTCCCAACCTCCGATGAAACACCTGCGATGGCTACCTTGGTATGGATCACACATCCCTCACTCGTGGACACTTAGCGGTGGTCCACCTGGTCACTATTCCTACGTTGTGCGGATGGTAAAGACTTAAGGGGTTGGGGTATTTCCTGAAGTTGCCTGAAAGTGCTGAGACTTGCTACCTGACGCGAGGACGTCTATGCCGGTGTGCAATCTGGTTTTGCGTCCCTCTGCGTCCCTCTGCGTCTGTTCTGAAAGACATGAGATCTCTCATTGCGGTTTGTGTCGAGGGCTAACGCAGAGTGACACAGAGAACCGCAGAGGGACGCAGAGCCTCAAAAATCCTGACCACTCTTGAAGTAGGTAGGCACCGGTAATGGATTTCGCGTGGCGAATTGTCTCTGGTGCCAATAGGGATAAATCGGAATCACTTCCGTAACTTGATCGAGCTTGGAAACCTGCGCCTCGGTCAAATTCCACCCGACCGCATCAAGATTCTGGCGCAGCTGCGTCTCGTCGCGAGCACCAATAATGACGCTCGAAACCGTTGGCCGTTGCAACAACCAATTTAGGGCCACCTGGGGAACACTCTTCCCAGTTTCTTCTGCTACTTCGTCCAGAACATCGACTACTTTGTATAGAAACTCGTCTGAGACCGGTGGTCCATAAGCCGCAGTTTTGTGAAGCCGACTCGTTTCAGGGAGATTCTGATTGCGGCGAATTTTCCCCGTCAACCGTCCCCATCCAAGCGGACTCCACACCAGGGTGCCAACTTTTTGATCGAGTGCGAGTGGCATCAATTCCCATTCATATTCGCGTGAGACAAGCGAATAGTACGCCTGATGTCCAACGTAGCGCGTCCAACCATATTTTTCGGAAACAGCTAATGATTTCATCAGATGCCACCCGGAGAAATTTGAACACGCGATATAACGGACCTTTCCGGCTTTGACGAGAGTGTCGAGCGTTTGCAATGCCTCTTCGACAGGTGTCAAAGCGTCGAAACCATGAAGCGTGTAGATGTCGATATAATCTGTGCCCAATCTGCGCAGGCTTGCCTCACAAGCGCGAATCAGGTGGTCTCTGGACGATCCGAGATCGTTTGGACCATCTCCCATCGGAAAAGTTGCCTTTGTAGAGATCAGCACCTCGTGCCTGCGACCCTCTAAAGCCTTTCCTAAGATCTCTTCGGATAGTCCGCGCGAGTAAATATCGGCGGTGTCGAAAAGATTGACCTGCGCCTCGAGACATATATCGACCAAACGCCGTGCGTCGGCCACGTCGCTGCTGCCCCAGGCTTGAAAAAACTCGTTTGACCCTCCGAACGTGGCCGCTCCAAAGCTGAGTGCTGATACTTTTAAACCCGATCCACCAAGCAGTCTGAATTCCATTCTCTACTCCTATCGCCTTAAGAAAATACATTCACCCCAATACCCGGGCCAGTTTAGCGCTTCTGCCTGGAACTATATTTAGGAATGTTGCGGGAAAACACTTGAACTTGCCAGTCTCGCCATGACCCGCCCGCAGGAGTTCTGGCCATGATAAGTAATTGAACGCAAAGACTCGAAAGAAGATTCCACGCAATCAAACCACACTGCGTTGCTTAAGTGAAAGGTGGTCCAATGACGTTGATTCGAAGAGCGCTCCGCAGAGTTCCGCATCATGTACGGGCTCCACTCATAATCAGCGTGGTTGTGATCATTATCGGACAGCAATTTGTTAGGCCGGCAATTAAGAACACGCCTGTTACTGCTGAGTTAAAAGCACCACCGCAAGTTCGAGAGATCCTTCGCACCGTCTGTTACGACTGTCATTCCAACGAGACTAAACTTGCCTGGCTCGATCAGATCGTACCTGCATACTGGCTAGTGGCTTCAGATGTTAATAATGCAAGACGCCACTTGAACTTTCTGAACTTGGATTGATGATGGCCGCAGCGCTATTCTGTTGGCGAGAACAAAGTCACAAAGAACACAGAGGTGGCACAGCGCGGCTTAGGCCGCAACCAAACGATCAAGTTGCGAGACCGGTCAG
>DASROI010000487.1:0-13028 GCA_035646955.1 Pyrinomonadaceae bacterium | reverse complement strand
AATCCTTCTGCGTATGCAGGCACGTGTGGTGAACTCTCGACAGCGCTGATCATGAAGTGGCTGCGATCGGATGAGTAAGAAAGGACTTGAAGGAACCACACGCTGCCGCGGTGTGGGATTCGCGAGTGCCGGGTGAGTGCTTGATAGTAGAGAGGACTTGAACAATCCACACGCTGCCGCGATGTGGGATTCGCGATCTCCGGGGGTAGATGCCATGGTAGTAGAAAGGACTTGAAACTTCCACACGCTGCCGCGGGGTGGGATTTGCGTGAGTCGGGGTTGATGTTCGCGCGATTTGCGTCTATGGCACCACGGGCAGCAAGATGCGCGACGGTCGTGACGGCGAACAGTAAACACGCTGCGTGGCTTTGATAAAATCGGAGGCCCGCGCTTGATAGATGCTCTTTATGAACCTCTGTGGATTCCTGTCAATCAACGGAAACCAGGTTGATTGCACTTGGACCATCAGCCGGTGGCCCTTGAGAAATACGTGGTCGTGATTGCGTAAAGGGATCTTCCACTCAATGGGAGTATTCGGCACAAGCGGCTCCGGTCGTTCATAGCTCTTAAGGTAACGCCCGCGACGCACTTCCATCGCAACCGGCAGTTGATAGCCATTCAACGAGTGCGCGTACTCTCCGGCTTTTGGACCCGCGTCCGCCTCCCATGCATTCTTTTGAGCGTCTTCAGGATAGACGTCAATCAACTTGATGATGAAGTCTGAATCTGTGCCCGAAGTTGAGACGAAGAGTTGGCCCATCACTTCGCCGGTGATCGTCAGGTCTTGCTTAAGCGGCGTGCTGATGAACGTCAACACGTCCGGTCGCCCTTCGACGAAGCGCTGGTCTGCGACTTCCCATGTTTGCCAATCACCGCCGGGATAAGTCGGCGAGATGGGCCGTTGCCGGTAGGGTACAGGACTGGCGGGGTCCGAGACGTACTCACGATATTCCGGCTGTCCTCTCCCTCCGGCGCTCGGCGCGTCAAAAGAGAGTGTCCCGTCGGCGCGCAGATAAAGGTTGGTCAGTTTAACTTCTTTCGGGGGCCACCCGTCGTAGGTGCGCCAGCGGTTTGCGCCTGATTGGAAAGTTGAGACTTTCCACGTAGGCTTTCCACTCCCTCCGTGAAGGTAATAACGGAAGAACGGTGCTTCGATGGTCTCGCGAAATTCTCGCGCTGTCTCGTGTCCACTGAAAGGTATCAATCCGATGCTGTCGCCTTTAGGTGAATGCCATTGTCCGTGGAACCATGGGCCAGCCACCATAAAGTTTTCGTGCCGCAGGTCGTGCTCGCCGGCGTGGAGAAATATCTGCCACGGTCCCCAGGGGTCTTCCTGATCCCAAAAGCCTGCGACGTTCAGAAGGGGGACTGTCGTCGAGTGCAGTTGACTGATCCATGCTTCCTTCTTCCAGAACTCGTCATAGTCGGGGTGGGCGACGATGTCGTTCCAGTAAGGAATAGAACCATGCAGATATTTTTCATTGATGTTCGATAGTGGCCCTAGCGCGAGGTACCAGGAATAAGCGTCGTAGATCTCGAAGACAAAATTAGTGTTCTTATTCTTGTCAGCCTGCTCAAGGACGGCATATTCGAAGGCATAGCTTTCGCGCAACGCTCCGTAGTGATGGTCGTCGTCATTCATCCACTGATCAACCGGAGCCGCCTGCTCGCTGATCGCTTTGAGCGCGGGATGAGGTTGCAAGAGCGCCAACGCGCTGGTCAGACCATCGTAAGAAACGCCGTACATTCCGACCTTGCCGTTGTTGTTCTTCACATTCTTCACGAGCCAGTCGATACTGTCGTAGGCATCTGTCGTTTCGTTCGTCGCCTTCGGGTCGGTTAAATCCACCTGCGACGTCAGCTTGAAGACGCCTTCTGATTTAAAGCGGCCGCGTAGATTCTGGATCACAAAGATGTAACCATCCTGCGCAAGCTCCTTGAAACTCACCGGCACTTGTTGCGGCGAGCGGTTGGGAACGCCATAAGGCGTGCGACGAAATAGGATGGGCAACGGATCTTTCTGATTATTTGGCGTAAGGATAACTGTTTGAAGCCGCGCTCCATCGCGCATCGGGATCATAACTTCTTCGAAGGTAAACGCCGGCTTCTCCGTCGATTGCTGCGCCTGAACTGCATCGGCCCACAGCAGCATGGCGACGGCGGCACACAGTAGGGCGAACGCTTTAACTTTTCGCATCAAACGCTTCTCGCTTCTCATAAGTGGTCAAAGATAATCGCGACTTCCTCAATCTTTTCAACCTCCGCAAGCTTTTGCCTGCGATCGCACAAAACTATTCGAACTCGTCGTCCAAAACCGTTTCAGAACTTAGCGCCATACTCGTTCGATGTTGGCTAATTCCTTTAACTCGGCAACAACCGGGTGAGAGCTAAAGAACGCAAAGAACCTGACGGTTGGCATGAAGACGATCTTATCGCCAAACACTGAACGCGACTTAAGGTGTATTGTCACCGGGTGAATATTTATCCAAACATTCTCCGTGACATCTTCAATTTCGGATAAAGGAATAGCAACTTCTTTGAGGTAGTTCGAGACGTACAAGAAAGTTTCATCAACGCTGACTTCCTTCAGTCGGATACAGCTCCAATATATGAAGGCAAACCCGGCAAGCCAGATAAGTAAAAACATCCATTTAGGTTCAGAATCGTGCCCTTCAATTGGTCTAAGAAACATGGTCAGGGATGCAATGCCAAAAAGTGGAATCCAAAAGCCCGGGAATATAACCTTCATGAGGACGGTTTCGAGGGATGATAATCTCCGTTTCATATATTGAAGTCATCCAACGTTTGATGCGCTTCAAGGACCACCCAACCTAACCAAGAGCACGGTTCGTAGTGAGTCTTGCGGCAAAGCTTGATCGGCTGCATCGTGGATAATTTGTTATTCGGAAGATAACAGACGATCCACGCGCATCACTCGAAATAGCACGAACAGGAAACTGACACTGATCGCAGCGCTGCTATGGTTGGACCAAAACCTCATAGTGCGTGACGTTTGGCTCAAGCTCAAGCAGGAACTTCTCGTCTTCGGGATAATATTTGGCTTTCTCAATCTCTGAACCTGCGAACCTCTTAATAGCCTCTTCTGATTCCCAAAGCGTGAGCAAAAGGAAGTGAGCCTGGTCTCCATCAACTCTTTGGAGAACATAGACTCCTCGGTTTCCCTCCGTCTTTTTGTATTCGGCCACTCCAGTTCTTTTCAAGTAGTCCAGGTATTCATCGGCTTTTGATACTTGAGTTACGCCATGCCAGGTTCTCGCAATCATAAAACCTCCAACATTGGTTAATTACCTTTACGTTTCGCGGCGCCAACGCGGCTCGCACACGCAACGTAACCAAAGCGCCGCTCATGGCGAAGCTCCCGCCTATGTTGGACACCTCATGGTTTGAACTCAGAAACGGTCATGAAGATCTGCTTAGCAACATCTACGTCAGGTCGGCCTTTGCAATTTGCCGATAACCTGGCCACCAGTGTTCCGTCCGCATCATAGAACCGCGCTTCGGCCTTGTAAGAAAATCCACGAGCGAACTCTTGCGATCGCCAGCTTTGGATCTTAACCCTTTTACCAGCTACCTCAGCGACCGTTTTAAGATATTCCGACTGCTGAGCCAAATATTGCGCTGCATACTCTTCATTCCAGGAGGTGTACTCCGCGTACAGCCGTATTCGTTTATTGTCGAACCTACTACCCCAGGAACATTCCTGGCACCGCTCCCCGCTCTTAAATTTAAAACTCGGTGGCAAATAAAAGCTGAAATATCCACCCGCATCAACCTTATGCCAGTCATTCGGAATTGAAAGTTGCTGTGCACAAGTTGTGACGCATGAAGTGAGGATAACAAAGCCAAGTACCAAGAAGATTTTTGTCATCACAACTTCACTGTTGAACAAGTATCCAACGTCGCGCTCTTGACGAGTCCGCGGCGCACTCTCGGTTGCTAAGCCTTTCGGGTCAGCGTCGCCATGATCCTGTCTATCTCGGATTTGAGTGAGGGTTGAAGTCCCAGGCTTGTCTCAAAATCCGTTTTTGCCTCACGCTCTTTATCTTGCAGGAGGTTGAGAACGCCACGTACTTCATAACCGCGAGCATCGTTTGGGAAGTTCTTAATGTATGAACTCAATTCGCCATACGGCGCACAGAAAGCAAACTCAGGGATCTTATCAACAATTGAATCAGGTTTTAGTGCCTTTGCTTTCTTAAAGTCGCCAATTGCCTCATCGATGTCACCTAGAAGTCCGTGCACTATGCCTCGATTAGCGTAGCCGTCAGCATATGTCTCATTCCATTCGATAGCATTGTTAAAGTCGGCGAGAGCGCCGACAAAATCTCGCTGCAGGTGATAGCGGATAAAGCCGCGTCTGGTGAATGGAGATGGCAGGCCGGGTACGAGTTCTATGCTCTTGTTATAGTCGACCTTACTTAGCTCAAGGTTTCCTTTCGACAAGTAATAAAATGAACGCATCGCGTAAGCATGTCCGTCCTCCGGCTTGATTGAAATGGCTTTGTTCATATCGTCGATTGAGCCATCCAAATCGTTTTTCCGAAAGCGAAAGACGGCGCGACTCTGGTAGAAGACTTCGATTCCCGGTCTGCTAGGCGCGAGTTCGATTACCTTAGAGCAATCATCCGAAGTGTTTGCGTCTGGGTTTATCCTATTTCTCGCCGCAATACGCACGACGTATCCCTCGGCGTTCTTGGGATCTAATTCGATGGCCCTGTTTGCGTCCAGGAGCGCGGCATCCAATTCGCCTCTATCCAGATGGGCCATCCCGCTCTTTATGATCTGCTGCACAGATTGTGGGGTTTGTGCGGCTGATACGCTCACGGCGAGAAGAATCAGTATGCTTGAGAAAATGGTCCCTAACATGGCGAAAACCCTTTCAATACCTACATCAGGTTCCCGATCATCATTATCCGGATGGCCTAAAAACTTGACCGGCTTGTCGTCTGCACCACTCAACCTCTTCTGCCGGACCGCGCGCGTCCTCGCGGGCCCAATCCGAACAAGCCCATCGCCTAACCAACTCGCTATCAAAGACTGAGGAACAATCTAATTCGCCTTGGCGTCATTTCGCCGATCGCATTTCTCGGAGCGTAACAGGCGATGCAAACGAAATCGCATGAAGAAGAACTACTCCCAGCGAGTCCGCTGCAAGGTCGTGTTATGTGCGCAATCTAGCATCGCAAAGACATAAGGAGTACGCTTCAGCGCTTCGCCCAAAACAACGTGCACAAAAAGTTAGACGTGACCACTACAGTACCGCTAGCGAAGCGACCGGATGCCACACTCAATCGTGGATTCTCAAGACCGCTTTGTTGAGTATGGCATCCCGTCGCTTCGCTATTGACGCATGGGGCTGATCGAGTTGGGCCATCCACACTCAATCAAAAGCCTTCGCCACCGAGCATTACAAAACCGGTGCGAAGAATAATCTTTAGATCCAACAACAACGACCAGTTCTCGATGTAGAACAGGTCCAGCCGCACCATCTCCTCAAATGGCAAACGATTCCGCCCGGACACCTGCCACAAACCCGTCAACCCTGGTTTCATATCCAAACGCTTCCGGTGCCACAACTCATACGCTTCAACTTCATACGGAATCGGCGGGCGTGGTCCAACCAGGCTCATGTCACCCATCAGTACATTCAACAACTGCGGCACTTCATCCAAACTAGTGCGTCGCAGAGTCTTTCCAATTCGCGTGATTCGCGGGTCAGCCTGCAATTTGTAAGTGGGACGATTGACGTCGCCAAGGTTTGCTTCAGCTCGACCTGCTATGAAAGCTCGCTGGTACTCACGATGCAGATCAGGATCAGCTCCCGCCTGCATGGTCCGAAACTTGTAAAGCAGGAACAACCGTCCATCCATCCCGACACGTTCCTGCGTGTAGAAGATGGGGCCCTTCGAGTCGAGTTTGATCAGAATTGCGATTAAAAGCCACAGCGGAAACAGGAGCGCAATAGCTGCGGCTGAAATAATCAGATCACAAGAGCGTTTGACCAACCGCGCAGCGTTTGAAAGCGGCTCGCGAAAAAGACGAATCATTGGCAGCGCGCCAATTTGGTCGATTTCAGTCTTTCGTGGCAGGCAATTGAAGAGACTGGGTGCGATTCGGAATTCAACGCCGCGTCGCCGCCCGCACCTCATCATCACTTCAAATAAGAGATCTCCGTTAACCTGAGGGTCGGCGATGATGACTTCGTTCGCCCCGGCATCACGTATTGCGTCTGGGAGTTCATGGAGATTTCCAATAACTGGTACGCCTTCGTAATAATCACCCTTTGGCTGGCCCACGCGAGTATCGATCACACCGATCACCCGGTAGCCAAGATCGGGACGTTCGCGCATCTCCTTAATACAAAGTGAGGCCTCAGCTCCGCGACCAACTACGAGCGTCGGAATGAGATTCACTAAACGCTTCCTGACAAATACCTGTCCCCGGCGAAGGATGAATCGAGTCCCACCGATGCTGATCAATGCCAAAACGAAATCGACTATAAAAACACCGCGAGCATAAGAGAATGCTCGGAACGTGTAACCACCGCGATACAGGAAGGCTGCTGCGATGATTAATAGAGATCCGATAGCCGTTGCCTTGAAGATCTTGATGCTGTCGTCCACACTCGAGAACTCGCCTCGGAGCCGATACAAATCGAAATGACGCAACGTCAAGAGACGAATGGAGATCACAACGAGCAATAACGAACCATACGGCGCGAACGACTCATTGAAGTGAAATAACCCGGATGGCCCAAACGGGGAAAGACCTTCACGATAAGAAAAGGCGAGCACAAATGAAAGTCCGGCACAAACTGCATCGGATAAAACCAACCCCGCACGTATTGCAGGCGCGATCCATTTCGGAGCACGCCCCCGCACGCGCACCGCGCTCGGCGTGGTAATTAGTTTGGCCCGTTTTTCCGCTCGCATCTAATTCAATATCAAATTCGTTACTTCATTCAGTACGCTGTTTGAACGACGGGGATTGACACTCGATTTTTTCTGAACGCGCAAATGGTCTAGATCATCAGCAGTCACAATTCGCCGAAGCCGACCTTCTCTAATCAATTGCTCGTCAACTGCCGCCCAACGGCCGGCATAGATACTCGCGACGGGAACACCCAAAGCGGCGGCCTCGCGATTGATGGTGCCGCCCGCACTTATAACCAGGTCACTCGTTGCGATCAGATTTGGACCATCCATCGGAATACTCGGAATCACCAGATTCTGATGTGCCCGGGATTGATAAGTTGCCCGCTGGCCTTCGGTTCTTGGTAATAACATTACCTTTAGGTTCTCAATTGTCAGCAGTTTGCTTAAGGCTTCATCGAAAAGAGTGTTGTGAAAACGATGATAAAGCGCCTCATGAGCGGGGGGTCGCATCAGGACGAGCACATTATCCGCGCTAATCCCGAATTTGCACAACTGTTCACCGAATAACTGATCGGGCTCAAACGCCGCGAGGTACACATCTTCTTTTGTACCCCGATAACGACGGACCTTCGACCTGGCGGCCCCGTAACGCCGCAATCTCTCCTCGGGAAAGCTTTCGGGCACTATCACGCGCGACGCGAATCGGAAAGCCAGGTGATTGGCGGGTTGAAACTCGTAATCCATTAAAGTCACTGACGACAGTCGTAGTAAACGTGCCGCCAGAATCTGCGAATAAGAATTGTGACTCAACGCGAGGTCAAACTTTCTGGTCCTGGCCCAGCGTGACAACGCAACCGCTCGAGTCAACAGAGAACCCGCCTTCGCTGATAGCTCTCGCCCACCATGACGACCAATCGTCTCAGGCAACATGCCAGCCGCTCGCGCAAGCGGTATGGTCTCGGCAAACTCACGAGCCGTGATTTCTACTTCATGGCCCATGGATTGGAAACGATTTGTCAGCGCTCTAAAGAATGGAACGTGTGGAGAGTTGGCGAGGTCGATCCAAAGACGCATTGCAACTTGCGCTCAAATATTTTTGAATCAACCTTACAAGGCCAATTCAATCAAACGGCCACGACCAATCAGTGACTTTTCGGCAGCTTCGATCATCGACACCATCCGTAATCCAGCCTGGCCATCAGTTTCTGGACTGGCTCCATTCTCGATACAGTCGATGAAATGAAGTGCCTCGTTCTGGAGTGCTTCAGTGTTATCCAGTCGTGGCGCGTACATGTCACCCGAACGGTAGCTCACCAGTAACTTATAAACATCCTCGGGTCTTGGCGTAACGGTAATGCCTTTGTCGTAGACTTTGATCTTTTCGCTGGGTTCGAGGTCATCGTAAAGGATCATCTTCTCGCTACCACCAATAAGCGTGTGCCTGACCTTAACGGGCGTCAACCAGTTGACGTGCACATGCGCAATCTGACGGTTGGGAAAGAACAGGGTGATGTACGCAACGTTTTCAGGTTGACCAGGCACGTGACTTATTCCAGTTGCCGAAACAGCCACCGGTTTGTCAGGAAGAACAAAGTCCATGATCGAAAGGTCGTGGATGGCGAGATCCCAGATGACGTTGATGTCGTGTTGAAAAAGACCAAGGTTCACTCGAACAGCGTCGTAGTAGTAGATCTCACCCAACGCTCCTGTCGTAATCAGCTCACGCATCTTACGCACCGCATCGGTATATACGAATGTATGGTCCACCAGCAGCACCAGCTTCCGAGCGGCTGCGATATCTATTAGTTGGCGTGCCTGGTCCGAGGTAGTGGCGAGTGGTTTTTCGACGAGTACATGTTTGCCGGCTTCTAATGCCGCTACTGCCAGCTCAAAGTGCGACGAAACCGGCGTAGCGATAATTACCGCATCGACTGTCGAATCGTTGATGACGCTGGCCGCATCTTTCGTTGTTTTCAGAGAAGGATAAAGCTTGCGTAATGGTTGGAGTCGTTCTTCGCGAAGGTCTGCAACTGCGACGACCGATGAACCGGGCGCAGCCATGAAATTCCGTACTAGATTTGGCCCCCAATATCCGTACCCGATGACACCGACTTGAATCATTTCAATTTATCGTTCACGCACATCGCCAACCACTCGAGCTGGAACGCCGGCAACAATCGCAAAGTCTGGAACATCTTTCGTGACAACCGAACCAGCTCCGACCATGGCATTCGCTCCGATCGTCACTCCAGCGATAACTGTAGCATTACTTCCCAGGCTGGCCCGCTTTTTAACCGTTGTCTTCACTACGGTCCAATCACTCTCTGTTTGCGGAGTACCGTCTTCATTCACGGCGCGGGGAAACAGATCATTTGTAAACATGACTCCGTGTCCGATGAAGACTTCATCCTCCAACGTTACCCCTTCGCAAATAAATGTATGTGAGGAGATTTTGCACCGTGCTCCCACCTGAGCATTTTTTTGAATCTCGACGAAAGCGCCTATTTTCGTTTCCGGTCCAATCGAACAGCCATACAGATTTACGAGATCTGGTTGAAAGATCCGCACATCTTTACCAAGTCGAACATCGGCTGCTATTGGCATAATTAGTTAACTTTGAATCGCTCGACTCTCTCGAAGGCGGGCCAGAGCGTACAACATCCAGGCTTGAGTCCAACGCATGTAGGGTTTGTGGACTGTATAGAAGCGTCGTCGCTGATAATAGAAAAAGCCCTGCTCATTACGCATATTGGTTATCAGCCATTCAGCAGTCTTTTCAGCTCTGGCAGTTGCACCCGAGTCAAGACCAGTCAACTCCAGAAAAGTAACGATGGCAGTTGCACCAGCATGTACATCTACAGGATACGGGTGCTGATGGTAGTATTTCGGCCACCCGTCCGCAAGAAAGAAGCTGTCTTTCCAAAACTTATATCCACGTGATAAGGCAGGTTGAAACTCTGCAGCCGCCGGAATGCTCTTGATAATACGATCCAGCGAAAACAACACATAAGCAGTGTGAAAATTGTCTATCCACGACTGCGAGGGATCCATCCCATACATCCACGAGCCATCGGGTCTTTGATGATTGACCACAAACCGCGTTGCCCGTCGAGCAAGATCGAATAATTCTTTTTCTTTGGTTACTGCACCTACAGCTGCCAACACTTCGGCAGCCAGCAAGCTTGCATTAAAGATCTGCGTCGATGTTTCTGGTGCATAGCTAAAGCAGACTTCTGTCGGTGTATCTACCGGACGCGGCAAATCAGCAACGATGAAGTCACAAATACTGCGGGCTTCCTTTAAGTAAGTCTCGTCATTAAAGAGATGCGTGGCTTCTATAAAAGCCCTACCGGCAAAGGCTGTGGGAACAATCGTCGGCGTGCCGCGGGGAGCAAAGAAGTTTCGACTCTGCCAATCGAAGTTATATCCCCACGCAGCTCCTGCGTACTTCGTCAGTTTCATCTCGCGCAAATCTGACAGCAATGACCGCGCCGAAGACTCGGACTCGACCGTTTTTGTCGAGCGGTATTCGGCCAGGTGGGCCAGGGCAAATAAGGCAATTCCCTTTGCATTTCGCTGCGGAGGAATTTGAGCAAACTTGCGGAAATCAAAAGGCGAACGCTTTAGAATCTGGGTGAAAGCAAGGCGTAGGTTACGAGAAGATGCCAACGGAGACGCTTGAAAGAGTCGACTGTTGAGCGCATCAAAGGGATCGTGTCCAGCGAAATCTCGTTCGCGACACCACGAAAGCAGCTGCGAGTAGGTAAGATTCAGACCGTCGTTTGAGATGGTTGAAAGATCAGCCACGCGAAAATCTTTTCACGCTAACTTCCGACGGAGGTTTCGATTCGTCTTGGAGTTTCAACAAAACTCTCGTGCCAGAGCTCGAACATCAACAAGGTCCAAAGCGGCTTGCGATGATTTGCGATTCCGCGCTCGTGCTCATCAAGAAGCCTGGTGACATAAGCGGGATTGAAAACACCAGCCCGCCTGACGCGTTCCGGCGACAATAAGTCTCGGGCAAGCGGTCGAAGTTTGACCTTCAACCATTCGGCAACCGGCACTCCAAAGCCTTTTTTACTTCGCCTGGTTACAAAACGAGGTAGCAGCTGGTCCACTGACTTCTTCAGGATGTATTTCGTCTTGTGACCGCGAAGTTTGTAATGCGGTGGTAAAGAAGCCGCAAACTCGGCTACGCGTGGATCGAGAAACGGCGCACGCACTTCGAGAGAAACTGCCATACTGGCACGATCGACTTTTGTAAGAATGTCTTCTGCTAGATATAACTTTGTATCAAGACTCTGCATTCTCGTAACGAGGTCTGAACTGTCACAATCTTCTACGAGTTCACGAGCCTGCCGGTAAATATCCGCTTCGGTCATAGCCTGGGCGTCTGCGGACAGTAGTTGGAGTTGCTCTTCGGGTGTAAACGATCCGAACCAGACGTGGTGTCGCGCGACCGTGTCATACTTCGCTCCGATTACAAACTTAAGCGCTTTGTAATCAAGTGACAGATTCTTGGTCTTAACAGGTAACAAGCGGATCAGCGGCTCAAGCATTCCCGCGCGCAGAAATTGCGGGACCCTCTTATAAATCTCAGCCCACCGATGACCTGCATACATCGGATACCCTGCGAAAATCTCGTCGCCACCATCTCCACCAAGCGCAACCGTCACATGTTTACGTGTAAATCGCGAAAGCAAATAGGTAGGCACGAGAGAAGGATCGCTGAAGGGCTCGTCCATCCATGAACCAATCTCGCCAACCAGGTTGGCTGCAAGATTTGCGCTCAAACGTTCTTCGTGATGGTCGGTGCCAAGAAACTTGGCAACGCCGCGAGCGTATGCCGACTCGTCGAATGACGATTCAGCAAATGAGATCGAGAATGTTTTGACGGCTTCGGTAGAAGCTGCGACTGCGAGCGCGGCCACGGTGGAAGAGTCGACTCCCCCGGAGAGCAAGACGCCCAAAGGGACATCGGAAACAAGTCGCATCCGAACTGAGTCGGCTAAGAGCTCTCGTAAATGGTCGGCGGCCTCTTTTTCAGTTGGTACCTTTGCGCTCGTCTTGTAGCTCAGTTTCCAGTAAGGCTCGACGGTAACATTTCCGTTTTGCAGGATTAGACGGTGCGCGGCAGGTAGTTTTTTGACTCCCTCATAGATCGAGAGTGGCGCGGGCACGTAATCAAACGACAAGTACTGGCGCAGAGCTTGAAGGTTTAGCGATGGCTTCACCGAGGGATGGGCCAGCAGGACCTTCGGTTCTGAGGCAAAGAGCAAAGTGTTGTCGAATACACCCCAGTACAGCGGTTTCTCACCAAATCGATCGCGCGCAATCAACAGACGTTGGCGGACACTGTCCCACAGCGCGAACGCAAACATTCCGTTGAGTTCCTGGACCATTTCGTCGCCGTACTCTTCGTAGAGATGTGGCAGGACCTCGGTGTCGGAGGCGCTGCGAAAAGTATGCCCACGCGCTTCAAGATTCGCTCGTACCTCACGATAGTTGTAGATTTCGCCATTGAGGACGACTGCTACGCTTCGATCCTCGTTGAAAACCGGTTGTTCACCGGTGAGGAGGTCTATGATTGCGAGCCGTCGCATTCCGAGTGCTGCGCCACGCGTTACATAAAGACCTTCTGAGTCTGGTCCACGATGCAGCATTCGCTCGCACATCGAATGCAATAAATCTCTACCGCCTGGAGATGGCGGCACGTGCGCATCAAGGTTGGCCCAACCGGTAATTCCACACATAAAGCTAAAACTCTTTACTGCAAACCAGGAAACCCGAGTCTTTCGCGCACCGCATAAATTGGCTTAGCTTGAGACTCATGATAAGTGCGGACCAGCATCTCGGCGAGCAAGCCCATCAAGACAAACTGGATGCCGACAGCGAACATGACGATCGTCAAGATCGGGAGGGGAGTTTGTACAAAGTCAGCGCGATGAAAAATCTTTAAAAAAACGGCGTAGAGTCCGGCAAGGAAAGAGATTGCAAACGCCAGCATGCCAAACGAGCCGAACACATAAATCGGCTTCGTTTGATATGACGCCATGAACTTGATCGTCATCAGATCGAAGACGACCTTTAAAGTTCGTTCTATTCCGTATTTCGACTTACCCATCGTACGCG
>DASROI010000486.1:0-5717 GCA_035646955.1 Pyrinomonadaceae bacterium | reverse complement strand
TATAGATACTCAGTACAGCTCCGGCGTCGAGCACACTCTCGACGTTCCCCTCATCGTCAAGATTGAGGTTCGCTCCGCGGATGGCGAACCACACATCGGTAACCTCGGTATTTGTATCGGGCACATGCAGCGTGTGGATCGAGCCGGCAGGCTCGTACAAATAAGAACCCGGTATGTTTACTTCTGGGTATTCAAGGTACTTCCATGAGCCGGTGAGCGTGAAGCCAAAAACCTCGCCTGTATGTTTGTGGCGTTGAATCGTGACGCCCGGCTGGAGGCGTACTCGAACCACCCAGAGCCCCGCCTCAACATCAGCGTGCAGCAACTGGAAGACAACACCTTCTTGATAGGCCACAAAGGGTAGATCTTTCTCCGCCCGATGTAGGGCTGCAGGAATTCCTGGGATTGGCGCAAATGCAGTAGACATATCTTCCTCCGTAGAGTTTGGCGCGCTCACTGGCGAGCGCCCAAAATAATGCTTAACGTTAACGCCCCTCACTTCGCATCGACCTTCTGTCTCAACTCTGAAAACCAGTTGAGCACCAGGTCAACGTGCGTGATGGCGCGCTCCG
Source organism: Pyrinomonadaceae bacterium (assembly GCA_035646955.1). Classification (GTDB taxonomy): domain Bacteria; phylum Acidobacteriota; class Blastocatellia; order Pyrinomonadales; family Pyrinomonadaceae; genus PSRF01. The sequence goes on along the minus strand of DASROI010000486.1, from coordinate 5,145 downwards.
GCGCCACCAGCTGAATGCGAAGGAAGCGCGTCGCTTCCTTGTTAATACTCCAACTAGTATTTCCGTTGATGCTTCTGAGAAACCGCCCTTCGTACACAACCCGCGGTTGGCTTGCGGACCAGTCGTTTGCGTTCGAGTCGCGGCAGACGAACTGCTCGTCGACAACGCTTCGAGGGCGAATCCAAGATCGGACGTTGATTGAAACCGCCGCTCCGGTTTTTTCTCCAAACAACGCCGGACGATCCGCTCAAGCGACGGGTTGATGTTCGGAGTAGATTCGGTTAGTTCTTCTGGCGCTTCTTTGAGAATTGCCGACATCGTCCCGGCCATTGTCTCGCGCCGGAACGCACGTCGTCCCGTAATCATCTCGTGCAGTATTGAGCCGAACGAAAAGATGTCTGAGCGGTGATCCGTGATTTGGCCGCGCACCTGCTCCGGTGACATGTATCCAACCGTTCCCATTACCACACCGGGATTCGTTATTGCTCTGCGTGTTGCGTCTTCGGAACTGCTCGCCTCGAGTTTGGACGCACGGAGTTTCGCCAAACCAAAGTCAAGAACCTTTATGCGATTATCTCTCGTAATGAATAGATTCTCGGGTTTCAGGTCCCGATGTATGATCCCTTTCTCATGAGCGGCAGAAAGGCCGTTAACAGTCTGCTGCGCATACTCGATTACTTTTCGCAGCGGGACCGGACCAGCGTCCAAACGTTGACGACGCTCTTCGCCATCGAGCAGTTCGGCTACGATAAATGGCGAGCCGTCATGGTCGCCGATGTCGTATACGGTCAAGATATTCGGGTGATTTAGAGCTGAAGTTGCTTTTGCTTCCTGTTCGAAGCGCTGCAGACGGTCTTCATCAAGGGCAACATCAGCCGGGAGTAATTTGATCGCAACCTCACGATCGAGTCGCGCATCGTGTGCTCGATACACCTCGCCCATCCCGCCTGCGACGATCTTCGAGCCGATGCGGTAGTGCGACAAAGTAGAGTTCGCTGTAAGTTCTCTATCCATTAACTCGACTTTCCGAGGACAAACCCTCTGCTAGTCTAAACGTAAAAACTAACGCACCAGGGTCACTGCAGAACTTATCCACCGCTGACATCGATTACACGGATTCAGTTTCATCGTCCTTACTAAGCGGCGATATCAGTAAAATTTCAACTTGATAGATATAATTCAATTGAGCCAGACGTATTGCCACCCAATAGCAAACGCATTCAGGTTCCCGCCAATTCGGGTTGTCAAGCCCTTTGCCCAGGATGCTTTCAGTGATTGTTGTTGACTAAGTGGAAAAGAGAACGTCGCACCCACGCGCGAGTTTTTTTGCCGGTCTTCGTTTTTCGTTCCATTTATCACGGTCGTACCTCCCGTGTAATAGGTTGCGTTTCCCGCTAGCCACATCCGTTTTCGGAGCGTGTAAATTACCGACCCTTGAAACGACAACAAAGGCTTTTGGGTGCGACGCGAGTTCCCGAAAAATGAGTTGTTACGGGCAAATAACCAGGTTCCAGCCATTGCCTCGAAGGTCCACCGGCCTCTAGGTTTTGAAATTCCAATTTCGGGTTTAAACGCCCACCGGTTTGTTCCCGGGTTGACCAGGCGCTGCGGATCATACTGGCCCGTCGGTATAACTACTGAAACGCTTGCGCCCACGACTGTTGTTGGCTTTCGAGTGGCAAACTCAGCTGGGCGAACAGCGTCTCCTCCTTTCAAAAGAGCGGAAAACCGAACTCGGACATCGCCTCCTCCTGAGCGTCTGACCTTGACCTGGTCTTCGAAGACTGTTCCTTGTGCAGTTCCCCAAATATAAGGGAACACAGCCGCAAGATTTGCCTGGCGACCGAAAAGAGAAAAGGCCCTTCCATACGCGAATGTTCCAGCGTTGAACGCTACCTTTACATCTTTGAGTGGCAACGAGGAGTCCAACAGCACATCGCCAGTTTGATGACCGTAGCTAGCGAATATAAACTGCGTGCCGACAGGCGCAGGAGAATAGGATCTGGGTTCCATCTCCTGGCCAGAAGCCACAGTAGCGATAACCCCGCTTAGCATCAGCATTGTGAACCGGCTGAACTTCAATAATTCACCTTCTAATGGTACCGGAAAGCGTTTGACCGCCGACGGATTGCGAAATCGATCTCACCCCGGTCATTGTTGATTATTGATTACGACTCTGGTTCTAGTGCTTACGCCGCATACCAAAGCACTGCGAGAAAATGGCAGGTCGTTCCTGCCATTACAAATAGATGCCAGATGAAGTGTGCATAACGCCGGTGAGGTGCGGCAAAAAACACGAGACCACTCGTGTAAAAAAGGCCTCCGACCAATATCAAAAGGATCCCGGGGAGAGGAACCAGCAGAAATATTGGTTTAACGGCAACGACGGCCAGCCAACCCATCAAGAGATATAGAACAATAGAAATCCATGAGTGACTCGTGCCGAAGATCACCTTCAGCGCGACTCCGAGCACTGCAAGAATCCAGACGATCGTTAGTAGCGTCCACCCCCATGGACCACGCAGCACACCAACAGCGAAAGGAGTGTAGGTGCCCGCGATGAGCAAAAAAATCGCAGAATGATCCAATAAGCGAAAGATGTGTTTGGCTCTTTGGTGGGTAAGCGAATGATAGAGTGTCGAGGCTAGATAAAGCAGGATCATTGTGCCGCCAAACACGCTTACTCCGACCAGAAAATGATTGCCGCCCATTCGCGATGCAGACAGCAGCAGCACTATTAGAAACGCGATTGCTAATAGTAGTCCCAATCCGTGACTAATACTATTTGCGATCTCTTCTTCAAATGAAGGAGACCTGCGCTTTCTTGAAGGAAGCTCGGGTGTACTCAAATTCATTCTGGTAGATTCATCCTCTTAAGCATTGCTCTGAATCGCGGTTCATCGTGAAGTTCATCAAGCTGTGGACTTACGCCATACGCGTTAGCTGTTTCCGCATGGCTCGCCATATGCTTTTCCAGCCAATTCAAGGCTTCTACTTTATCACCAAGACCCAGGTAGATAAGGGCAATGGTGTCACTTTGAACATAATCGTGCGTCGCTTCCTCTTTTAACTCGCTCAACAACTTTTCTGCTTCGTCGCGCTTTCCGGATCTAGCAAGCCAGAGTCCCAAATATCCTTTTGTAGATGAACCATAGTTCAGTTCGAGTGCCTTGCGGGCCTCGGCTATAGCTTCCTCATACATTCCCTTTGAGCCATAAGCGCGACTCAATGCCAGATGACCGTATTCAAAATTCGGATTGCGAATCAGAACGCGTTTGATTTGTGCAATCGCCTCATCATACCGACGGGCTAGGACGAGCGTGTCGCCGAGGTTCGTACCTATGATGGGCGACAGCGGATCGAGTTCTTCAGCACGCTTAATCTCAGCAATACTCTCGTCAAACCGCTTCAGATTCGAGAGGTCAGCACCAAACCAATGATGGGCAGTGGCGTAATTCGGCTTAAGTTCGATAGCGCGGCGATATTCTTTTTCGGAGCCAATGCGGTCCCACTCGTAATTGGAGAGGTAAAATGCGAGCGCCGTATGTGCTTCTGCCAATGAGTCGTCAATCTCCAACGCGCGCAAAGCCGCTGCTTTCGCTTGCGGCATGCTGTCGGCTCCCGTTGCAACATCGTAACTCGAAAAGAGAACGTATGTTTCTGCCAGCCCTGAATAGGCAAGTGCATAGTTCGGATCTTTTTCAATTGCTTGCTGGTAAAAGTCAACCGCTTGTTTGAGAGAGTCGCCCGTTCTTTTGTTCCAGTAGAACTTTCCTCTCAAGTAAAGCTGATAGGCTTCCTGGTTTGTCGTGTAAGCCTTTGCGACCTTCGCAACCTCCGCGCCGGAAAGCTTTGACTGAAGCTTGCTCAAAACATCGCGTGCGATCTCGCTTTGGAGTGTTACGACATCGGCTTGTTTGCGATTGTATTGCTGACTCCAAAGAATGTTTTCCGTGGAAGCATCAACCAGTTCCAAGCTTAAAGTTAGCTGGTCGCCGCGCTGCAAGACTCGACCATTCAAGATCGCTTGTACATTTAGTTCGGAAGCTATCTTTTTCGGATCAACCTCTTTGCCCTTGTAACGAAAGACTGAGGAACGTGCCTTTACACTTAGGTTTGGAATTTGTGAAAGGCTATTGATCAGAGTTTCAGTCATGCCGTCAGAAAGATATTCCAGGTCCGCACTCCCGCTCTCATTAACGAAGGGCATGACCGCGATCGAGCTGATCTCTTTTGTGCTACGTCCTTTGACAAATGCAATGTACCCGACGGTCGAGATCACTCCGACTAGTAAGATTCCGATTATCGTTGTCGCAAGTTTGTGGCTCTTGGCCTGAGTGACCGCGTATTCAAGACTGGATGACGACGTGGTGACGCCTTGTGTTGCGGCGGCCTGCCCGCTCTTGGTTGGGGCAACATAAACCTGTGTTTGATTTTCGCTATCGGGTGTTGTGGTCAGGCGATTCGGCACTAGGGAACGCTCAAGCTCGCCCTTGATGTCTAACTCTCTGTGTAGATTCTTTAGATCGATCAGGAAGTCGCGTGCTGACTGATAACGCATGTCCACATCTTTTGCCATTGACTTGCGCACAATACGTTGAAGTTCCGCCGGTACGTTTGTCAGAGGTGATGGTTCTCTCTCAAGAATCGAAACAATGGTGTGATTGATGGTTTCGCCGGAGAAGGGAACTCTGCCAGCCAGCATTTCATATAAGACGACACCAAGACTCCAGATATCGGTGCGAGCATCGGTGGTGTTACCGCGCGCTTGCTCGGGCGACATATAGGAAACCGTTCCCATCACGAGTCCGGGGGTCGTAATGACTTGAGCGCGAGTGGCGTCTTCAGAGCCGGAAGGTATCCTCGAAGGTTCTGAGAGTTTCGCTAACCCAAAGTCCAACACTTTCGCGTAGCCATCTTTGCGGAGCATGATGTTCTCAGGCTTGATGTCGCGATGAATAATACCGGCCTGATGTGCGGCCGTGAGAGCCTCTGACACTTGTATGCCAATCCTCAATATCTCATTGGGTGAGAGCGACTCTTTCAGTGAGAGATGCTCACGCAAGGTCTTGCCGTCGATCAATTCCGTAGCGATATAGTTATTGCCATCAACTTCTCCGATCTCATAAACAGTCAGAATGTTTG
>DASROI010000485.1:0-6131 GCA_035646955.1 Pyrinomonadaceae bacterium | reverse complement strand
CGATATCTCTCTCCCTTTCAAGCATTCATCATCTCGTCATCGATCGGGCTCAATCTCATCACAGGTGAAATGATCTGCAATCTCTGAGAAGTAACCAAGGCAATTTATCCGTGACGCCAGTCAATATACGGGTCGAGCAATTTAATCCTGGCACGTTCGTGTCGCCCGGCAAGGGCTCTTTCTTTCTGGAATTCTCTCCTCCCGGAAACGGCGAGAATTTAGGCATTCCGGTATTGCTCGCGAGCGGCCGGAGCAGTGGAAAAACGTTGGTTGTATTTGCCGGAGTGCACGGTGACGAATTAGAGGGCGTGCAGGCGATCCACGAAGTCTTCGATACGCTCGACCCGGACACAATGAGGGGCAAGGTTCTTGCTGTTCCTGTCGCCAACTTACCTGCGTACCGTGCGGCCAGTCGGAACAGCCCGATTGATGGGCTTAATCTTGCCCGCACCTTTCCCGGCAAATCTGATGGAACAATTACCGAGCGCGTCGCCTTCTACCTCTCCGAAATTATTATTCCGGGTGCCGATTTCTTCATTGATCTGCACACTGCCGGATTAACGTATTTGCTTCCTCCGATGGTTGGCTATGACGCCAGCGATACTGCAGAGGGGAGAATTTCTAAAGATGCTGCGATGCAACTGGGCATGCCGGTGATGTGGGGACATCCAAAGGTCAGCCCCGGCAGATCTTTATGCGTAGCGACTCAGCGGCGCATTCCCTGGCTATACGTTGAAGCTCCCAGTGGTGGTCGGGTCTCCCAAGATCATTTGACACTCTACATTAATGGACTGCAGAACCTGCTTAAGCACCTTCAGATCATTCCGGGAGTACCCGAACCGCGGCCAGCCAAGTATCACCTGATCGGCTCAGGTGATTTGGATCGCACAACTGCGGTCAACACTGCTGGATTTTTTGTGCCGCGAGTTGAACTATTAGAGAGGGTCGAGGCCAGTATGGTCATCGGCATCGTTCGTGACATTTTCGGTGAAACTATTGAGGAAGTTACAACGGTAGGCGGCGGTTATGTGGGAATGCTGCGGGCAATTCCGCAGGTCAATCCCGGAGACTCAGTCTGTTTGATAGTTGACGCTGTTCAGGACCGAGCATGATGTTTACCGACTTCTAACTTCTAGAGTTCGATCACGATCTTCCAAGAGGCAGTTTGACTGGCTGCCTGTTAGCCTGGCTGAATTATGAATGCCAATGAGTATCTCCCGGGCCGCGATGCCGTCACGTCCGCTCGATCGACTGTGTTTGAGAGTTCCATCCAGGACTCTCACTATTTCGTCCACAGCTGCCAGCATGGATACCCTGTTCGCGGTGTTAACTTTTTCAAGACCTCGAGTGCTTCCAAAAGGGAAGACTCTCGATAACATCCACTAGATGGTCGGCGATAATGGTGTGCCCTAAATCGTTCGGATGCATCCCGTCAATCATTAGATTATTCAGGTTTCGTCCTGAACGGGAAGCATATCTTTCGAAAAGACGGTAGACATCCACCAACGGCACCCTGCAGGTTCGGGCGACGCGACGGGCGGCCTGCGCATAATTCTTGAGGATTACATTCCATCCGTCCGGATCTTCCGGGTGATAAGGGGGCTTCCCGTACAGTTCCTTAAGTTTGTCAGTCCAACCCACAGGATTGGGCGTCAGTATTATTGGCTGTATTCCGTTCCGCTTCAGTTCTTGAGTTATTCGCTTCAGGTTCTCTTCGTATTCCTTCAGAGGCACCCTCGGTTGCGTGTCTCCATTAAAGACCTCCACTGCCGAATCGTTTATTCCAAAGAAGATTGTCACGATTCTTGGGTGTCGGGAAATCACGTCGTGATCAAGCCGCTGAAGTGCATCCCGTGAGTTGTTGCTTGGAATACCTGCATTAATCACAAGCACCGGAGAATTCTTACTTCCGAACCTTTCTTCGAGTTGCTTTGCAAATATGTTTAGCGATCCTCTCGGTGCGGTAGTCGAGTCGCCGAAGGCAACGATGAGCATCGGCTCCATCAAATGTTGATCAAGTAATTGAGAGTTGGCTGCCGTTGGATCGACTTTTAAGATCGAACTGTGACTATCGAGAATGTCTGTGTAACCACTTGAGGTAAGTGTCAACGCGATCAGGAACCCTGCGCCAGCCAGAGTGTTAAAAATTAGCACTACACCTCCCGACATCGCTATGCGGTCTGACGAGATGTGCCGCATTTTATTTGAGCTCCGATTCTTGAGAACGGACCATCAGGAAGGCAGATTGTTCTGCCATCAAGAGTTCGCACATCACTGAGTAATCTTGGTTGGTGCTGCGACTGCCATCACACTATGCCGAAGATGTCTCTGCGGCTCTTGTTTTACTCAATGAAATAAAATTTCGTATAGAAAGACAGTGGCGCAGAAATATCAAACAAAATATACTCTGTCAATCGTTTTCCATCCCACATTGAATGCTGATGGCTAATCCTGTGTGCGTCAAGACCCCTGACAACACGAATTTTAGAGAGCGCTAGATTGATGGTAGGGTTTGATGAATCGTAGCATCACGATTGCACTCTTGTTTCTGTTCAGCCTGATGGCCCATGGCGACCGGGTCCTTCCTCAATGGACCGTGACCTCGCTGCCGTACCGGGTTCTTGTAGAGGTGCCTGCATTTGACATAGGGAGTCGCAAAGCTGACAACCTGCCTGCTTCAGTAGAATTGGATTTTTCGTCACCCGCATTTTCGTCTCTGAAGCTGTCCGGACCTGTTGATCTCGACAGCATTCAAGTGATTCGTTACGACCCTTCCACTGGTAAGAGTTTACCCGCTCCGGTTTGGCCATTTGCTCGAACTCAAGGCGAAGTCGCATCAAGGTTTATCGACAAGTCACTGCCGTGGGATTTTCCGCTCTCCGACCAACCCGTGACGGTGGAATCAAAGGTTGAGACATTTCCGCGAGGCGCTTACCTGATGAACGCAAAAGGGAGCGGCAATCCTGGAATATTAGTTTGGGATCACACTCAGGATGGAAATGCAGCGTCTCACTACGCCATCTATTTCCGCACCTTGAAAAAGGGTGAGCGTCAAACTGTGCCACGTCAGGGATTCGTTGGTGACGGTTCTCCCCGGAGGGACATCGGCCCAGCGGCAACCGGTGATTCGCAATACGAGCGGCCGCTGCCGACCATCGCCTACAGCAACCAGCGAGGCGCCGCTCCTACACTAACCGGCACTCTATACAATAGCCCTGCGGTTGATGATTGGGACGGCGATGGGCTTAACGATCTCCTTGTTGGTGTAGGCTCTGGCAATATTCTGCTTTTTCACAACGAAGGAGATAAGAGCAGGCCCAAATTTAATGTGGGCGAATACTTGGTGGATGCTGACGGACGTATTTTAGACGCCGGGTCGATGGTCTCACCTGTAGTAGCGGATTGGAATGGTGATGGCGTAAAGGATCTGGTAGTGGGGGAGGAGCAGGACGCTTCAGTAGTGTGGTACCAAAACACCGGTACCAATAGCCAGCGAAAGTTTGTCTACCGAGGACATATCAACTCTGATGGGAAAATGCTGGTGGTTCCCGCTAAGCCTTGTCCAGAGTCTCCATTCTATACCAAGGACTATACACCGGCCGTAGAGGTCATCGACTGGGATGGTGATGGTGATCCGGATCTGATTCTGGGCGGCTACGTCACCGGTTATATTTGGTACTACGAGAACGTTGGCACCTCATCTGCCGGCACACCCACTCTGGAATTTCGCGGGCCCATCGAGGCTGATGGCAAAATTATCGACACGATTTGGGGAGCGCATCCGAGCGTAGTCGATATAGACGGAGATGGGGATCTGGATCTTATGAGCGGATCCTTCGGTCAAGACCCGGCCGGTGGTAATGCCTTCAATCACTTCCTAATACTGTACGAAAACATTGGTACTCGCCGCAGTCCAAAATTAACTGAAAGAAGGGTGCAGTATGAAGGCGAGGAGCCGCGCGACATAATCGGCCAGCCGCGACCTCTTGATTTCAACACTGATGGCCTTGTCGATTTTGTTGTTGGTACGTATGAACACGTTTACTTGGCCCGTCACGTAGGCATGAAGAAGTCCCCTAAATGGAAGGTTGAAGTCCTGCAAGCACCTTGGGGGGTAGCGCCTCTCGCACCCACGCAGCTTATCGACTTGAATGCAGATGGATATCTCGACATCGTCCAGGCGCCTTTGGACAGTGACGACGAGGCCGTAATTCGAATGAACAAGGGGCAGGGAAGCCACGGTGTATTCGGTCCTCCAAGGCCATTGCTGCCGCCTGGGCAGAAGATTATTCATCGCGCGCCTTATGGAGACCAGTGGAACTTTGTCTACATCTATGATTTTGACCAGGACGGTGTCTGGGACATTCTGTGGGCTGATGGTCCAGGGTACGTCTATTTACATCGAAACCGGGGAACCAATCAAAAACCCGACTTCGATATTCAGGGCGAAAAACTCCTTGGCATCGATGGGGAGCCTATCAAAGTAGGTCCGCCGGTTGTCGCAAGCGACAAGATACCTGACTTTGTGGTTCTGCAAGGCTCGCGCGCCGGTCTCGCGGCGACTGACTTCAACCGTGATGGAAAAACTGATCTAGCCGTCGGCGATACGTACGGTGACGTCTACTACTTTGAGAACGTGAACACGAACCAGACGCCCAGATTTGCCCAGGGCGTAAAGCTCGGCAATCTAAGCAGCCGTGCGATTCCGTTGGCATATGATTGGAACGGAGATGGCCGCACCGATGTCGTAGGCACCGCGTGGAGTAGTCAACTCGAGTGGTACCCCAACCTGGCTTCGGGGGATCGGATTAAGTTCGGCAAGGGAGAGCCAATCAAGTTACCAGCGACAGTGCCCTATGGTCCAAGGATGGTAATCGCCGATTGGAATGGTGACGGCGATCAGGATTATCTAGTCATTGGAGCCTATCCCTGGTTTTGCTGGCTCGACGCCTCGTACGTAAAGCATGGGTATGCAGTCGGACGGATCACATCCGTTGAAAGCAGGTAGCAATCGGCGCGGAAGTTGCGGCATCCGTCGTTAGTTTGACAGGCATCTGCGTAAGGAGACTAAATGTCTAATTGCTCTTCTTCTCGATCCTCCACTAGTTAATTCGGTGTTTCTTCTCCTCAGAGCAGAACAAGTGCGAATGAGTACGGCTAATCCTTTTGCACTTTGTTCTGCGTCTCGTATCAAGCAAACAAACTTATTGACATGATCTTCAGGTCTTGCTAGTTTGCCGGCCAGCGGTTTTCCAGGCGAAACTATATTTCAGTCACTAAAACTGAGAGTCGAGGTGGCTTTGACAGGTTCCTGAGTTGGGCCTATAGGAATTTCTATGAAAATACTCGCTATTGGTGGGGGTTCGATGGGGCGACGACGCCTGCGCGATCTAATCTATCTCAATGTTGGAGAAGTGATTCTTTTTGAACCGGTCCCAGAACGGTGTGCCGAGACCGCAGCCTTTTTTGGCGTGCGTGGTTTCACAAACTTCGATGAGGCACTTGCGCAGAACCCAGGCGCAATCACAATCTCCACTCCACCTGCCTTGCACGAAGGCTACGTGCGCAAGGCAATGGAGTTGGGCCTGCATGTCTTTGCTGAAGTCCCCTTTGTGTTCACTGTCGAAGCGCTTACCGAAATCGCAGACAAGGCGCGCTCGTACGATGCTGTCTTAGGTGTTAGCCATACAATCCGCTATTACCCGCCTTACCGCATAATTCACGACGCCTTGAAGGATGGTGTCATCGGCAAGCCTCTCTATCTGGAGTATAGCCTTGGCAATCACTTAGCTGATTGGCACTCGTATGAGAATTATCGAAACTATTACGCTAGCGATGTTCGTCTTGGCGGCGCTGTGATGGATATGATCTTGCACGAACTCAGTCCCATTCAGTGGTGGATGGGAGATATCGAATCAGTTTACGCGCGCCTGAGCAAAGTCAGTTCGCTCGAGATCACCGGGCCGGACAATCATGATGTCTTGCTGTTTTTTGCTAGTGGCGCTCGCGGGTTCTTCCATCACGACGTCATTGAACGAGGCACCATAGGGCGACACATCCGCATCGCCGGTGAAGATGGAACGCTTGAGTGGCATCAAAACCTTCCGACCATACGTGTCTATGACGGCAAA
>DASROI010000484.1:0-15067 GCA_035646955.1 Pyrinomonadaceae bacterium | reverse complement strand
ATGTCACTCCCCTTCTAGGAATTGGACCAGCGGGCGGCACCAGTGTTTTCGGCGGCGGCGGTGGCGCAGGCCACCATGCGACAATTTCCGGTGGGCCAGGTAAGGGCGGTTTCCTCGGTGGTGACGCTAATGAGAGAAATGGCGGAGGCGGTGCTGGTCTTGGTGGCGCGATTTTTAACCATGGCGGCACTGTCCGTATCTTTAACAGTACCTTCACGCTTAACTTCGTAGAGGCGGGACTGGGGGGAGAGGCGGGAACAGATACGGCAGCAGAGAACGGTTCAACGGCTGGAGCCGCAATCTTCTCCGTTAACGGCTCTGTCGAAGTCTACAACTCAACTATCGCTGGTAACCTGAGTGGAAGTGATGGCGCAGGTAAGTTTGGAGGTATTGCCGTCGTTAACCTTCCTTTCGGCAACCCACCCCTACTGCCGCCCACTAAATCGTTCATTCTTCGCAACACAATCGTTTCCAACAATGGATCCAGCGAGTGTGCAGTAGGGCCGTTTATCAGTACTTCGGGGTCCGTCAATAATCTAATTACCCATAATGATTCAGCCAGTCCCTGCCCCGCTGTTGTGAAGACCGACGACCCGCAGTTGGGGTTGTTACAGATCAATGCTCCGGGATTAACGCCTACAATGGCAATAGATCCCATCAGTCCTGCATTCGATGCGGGTGATGATGCCAATACTCAACCCTTTGATCAGCGCGGCATTCCACGTCCGCAAGGTGAGCATTCAGATATCGGCGCGTACGAAGTGGGTTGTCCAAGCCTTACGTGTCCAGGCAACATCGTGCAATCGAACGATACTGATCAGTGTGGTGCGATCGTGAACTATTCAGTTCCTAATACTGACAGCGCTTGTTCGATCGAGTTTTCGCATCCATCCGGATCTTTCTTTCCTATCGGAACAACCACTGTAACCTGGACCAGAGGATCTGAAAGTTGTTCCTTCACAGTTACTGTCAACGACACGCAAACGCCGACAGTAACTGCACCGGCCAACAAAATCGTTAATAACGATCCTGGCCAATGTAGCGCTGACGTTGATCCGGGCAGCGCTACAGGGACTGACAATTGTTCCGGCGTAACGGTCAATGGTGTTCGAAGTGATGGTCTGCCACTCGACAGTCCATATCCAGGTGGAACGACGACTATCAATTGGACGTCAACAGATGCTCACGGAAACACGTCGGCCAGTAGCGCACAGCAAACAATTACGGTCAACGACACCGAGCCGCCTTCGGTTACGAACCTGTCGGCGTCGCCAGTGGTGCTTTGGCCACCAAACCACACCATGCGCGATGTCTCGGTCAACTATTCTGCGATCGACAATTGCTCAAGCCTGAACTGCGTTCTATCAGTTGCCAGCAACGAACCCGTTAACGGAACTGGAGATGGGGACACGGCACCAGACTGGGCGATCGTAGATTCCACTCACGTTCGACTTCGTGCTGAACGGGCAGCCAGTGGCGGAGGTCGTACTTACACTATTACCGTAACTTGTACCGACACCGCTGGTAATACAACAAAGAAACAAACGACTGTTATCGTCGCTCACAACATCAGCGCACCGGTGAGTGGAGCAGCTTTCAAGATAAATACACCTGTGAGTTTCTCAGGAACCTTCTGGGACGCACCCGGCAAGACCCATACAGCGCGATGGAACGTCGGCGACATTTCGACCGCAGGGATCGTGACTGAGCCTAAGGGGCTAACCAATGGGACCGTCAAAGGCACTTACAGTTTCAGCGCGCCAGGCATTTACAAGGTAACGTTAAATGTTACCGACAACACTGGCCTCTCTACGTCAGTGTCAACGGCTGGTGATCTGGAAGCAATCGTGGTGATCTACGATCCCAGCGGTGGCTACACGATCGGAGGCGGTTGGGTGCCAATTGCGCCAGGTTCGTATTCCCCAGATCCGAGTCTGAGCGGCAAGCTCGGGTTTGGCTTCAATTCGAAGTACAGCAATGCGACAAATCCGAAAGGCAACGCTCTGTTTCGATTTGCCCTCGGCAACTTTGAATTCAATTCTCTCAACTACGACTACTTATCGATTTCGGGAGGTAAGGCGCAGTTTAAAGGTTTTGGAAAGATCAACGGCGACGCTGGATACTATTTCATCCTCACGGTTATTGATGGAGACGTTAGAGGTGGGGATGGCGTTGATAGATTCAGAATCAAGATATGGAGCAAGGCCACGGGCGCAATTGTTCTGGACAACCAGTCTGGCACCAGCGATGCAGCTAATCCTGTGACGTCCGTAGGACTCGGCAGTAGTATCAACGTCAAGAACTAATTTGTTTTTTTACGGTACGAGTGAAAGCCTCGCACCAAGGAGCACGACCAGCGCCAATCGGGAGTTCGACGCTAATTGCTGTCGAATCATCGGTGAAAGGTTAAGCCGAGGAGTAAGCCGCGCAGTTGACCGTTGAATCCAACTGTGTTGCCGAACTTATCGCCGTTTATGCCTAGAACCTGATAACCGCCAGTTACTGATAGGCTCTTCTTGAAGCGCCAGTTAACCAAGCCTGCAGCAGAATAGGAGAAACTCGAACCACCGCCGCCTACCGTATATTTGCCGATCAAGGTTACGTCTGGATGCGGTCGAAACTTGAAACGGTTGCCGATGAATCCATCGAGAATGTGCCTGCTCCCCTCCGCACTATTCCCAATGCTCGGTGTGAGGTCCAGCTTCATACGAAACGACCTTAATCCACCAAGGATTTCTGCGCTGAAGACAGGTGGCAAAGGTGATGCGGATGATGACTCTTTGTTAGGTATGTCTACCGCCATAAAGGCAACGCCACCCTCGAAGATATTTACTGCTGGTTGTACATCAACTGAGACGAGGCCCAGTGGTCCGGTACCATTTAATCCGAGGTTCATGTAGTTCTCGTCAACGATGATAGTCAGTGGGCCTTTCGTGGCTTCGAAACGCGCAGCTAAGGCGAAGTCAAGGTTCTTGATCAGGTCAGCGAACTTTGCTTCTACCTGCGCCGTTGTATCTCTCACTCGGAGAGTGCCATCTAAGTTTGCGGCCCAGAGGTATGGTTCGATCTCGAAGCGCCAGCCATTCGCGTCACCGGATGCTTGCGGCGTGACGACAGTAGCATCAGTTTCTTTTGTTTTGCTTAGCGTTCTTGCTTTGAGTTCAGTGCCTGGTGACTCGTAGGTCCCAGGAAGGATCGACGTCTCATCGGTCAAACGAGTTGTGGTGTTTCCGGGACCGTTCGAGCCATTTACACTTGTCCCTTGCCCAAAGGCCGAAAGCGTTATGGTCAAGATTGTCGCTAAAGTTGCGACTGAAGTCGTATAACGTCTAACTCCGCGGGCTGAGTTTCTCAATTCATTTCTCCTGTAGCACACAATCTAGTTACTGATTTGAGGCAGGATATGGGATCAACCCACCGGATTAGAACTGTCACTTCTAACAGGTCTCGTTAAGGCGCTGAATTTGGCGCCCTTCGCTCACAACTGTTGCTCGGACATTAACTGAGCCTAAGCACTCCTGGCCGCCTGAGTGGGCGTGGTCCATCTTCCACGTCACAATTGCAGAACAACCTGAAATTCGTGGCTGTGAAATACTGATGACGCGATCAGTATCGCGGGGTAGGGTGACTCTTGCTGCGAAACCTTCATCAGCATCACAGTGAGAATCTAATCCGAATTGGGCCGCCCCGAAACCCACTTACTCATTGAGGCTCACACTCGATCCGCGGCACCTCTAAGTTCGAACACTCCTGTCAGTAATTCCTCGTACTTTTGCGAGTATTTGCATTGCTGCAAAAAGAATAGGGTAGGCGCGTTTAGCCGGAAAACCGCTTCGCGCGAAAGGTATCTGCCTGAATTAGTAAGTAATAAAGCGCATCGGTCCAAATAAGTCGACGCGTTTGGCGTCTCAATGAGTCTTAATGAAAGTGAGCAGGTGCATCCATGTTAAATAAAGACTGAGAAATTTGAGGGCAAATCTAACCCGACAGAGAAACCCGCTGAAGTCATCCGGGAGGATCCACTCGCCGACGTAAGCGGGTTGATTTCGAAAGAGATTCCACCCGGCGTGGATCGGCGTAATTTCTTGATACGAAGTGCCGTGGGTGGTGCCGCTGCGGTGATGATGGGCCGGTCAGTCTCGACTCAGGAGGCCATCGCGAAGGCACTCGCAACGCTGCCAACGCAGGCTCCCGCATCGACCCCGGCGGCTTTCCAAAGACCTGAGCGTCGTCAAAAAGGGCCAGGGGCCGGTGATGACTACGGTGGACGAGTTCTACAAAGTGGGACCCGGACCTTCCAGCTCGCACACGATAGGTCCGATGCGTATTACCTACGATTTCTACCAGCAAGCCACCAAACTGCCGGCTGACAAACTCGCCAAGGCGACTAACCTTCAGGTGAACTTGTTCGGCAGTCTCAGTGCGACCGGCAAAGGACACGGCACCGAACGAGCAGCGCTCGCGGGGCTAGTCGGGAAAGAACCGGCAACGGTGGACCCGAAATTTCTCGACGGCTTAAGAGACAAGCCGGACCAGGTGTTCCAGGTAAAGCTGGGCGACAAGTCGATCGATGTGAGCCTGAAGGACGTCATTTACGATGCCACCAAGGGCGACTTCAAACATCCGAACACGATGACGGTTAAGCTCCTCGCCGGCAACGAGGTGTTGCTCGAGCAGGAGTACTACGAGGAGGAAAATGTGATCTATGAAACAGGGACTTAGCTTCGTTGCAAAGTCGTTATTCGCCGGGTTTCTCATTGTCGTTCCGATTTACCTGTCGGTCTTACTATTGCTCAAGGCCATGAAGTCGGTCGTCAGGTTGGTTCGGCCAGTTGCGCTGCTCCTCCCAGAATCCGTTCCCGCTGAGATGCTACTGTCGCTTCTACTCGTCCTCGTGATCTGCTTTCTTATCGGCGTGGGAATCCGCACTCGAAAGGGAGGGATGGTCCGAGAATGGCTTGAGAAAAGCTTGTTCGAACGAATTCCAGGCTACGCGCTAATCAGGAGTCTCACCCAGCAACTGGCCGGGTCGAGTCACGAGAGAATCTGGAAGCCCGCGTTCGTTGAGATTGAGGAAGCCCTGGTTCCGGCTTTTATCATCGAAGAGTTCGAAGATGGGCGCTATACGGTCTTTGTTCCATCGATCCCCACACCCCTTGCAGGCGCGGTCTACGTTTTGGACCGGAAACGCGTGCATCTCCTGGACGTGCCTTTCACTGACGCGCTCAGAGCTATTTCTAAATGGGGATCGGGTTCTAAGGATCTTGTTGCGACCATGGAGACAGAAAAGAAGATATCGAGTTGACACCTGGCCGCGCATAACCGAAGGACTGTTTATAGTTGGCATGTAGGCGCTCGATTGTTTTGACGCTTGCTCATGTCTCGGTTTCCCTCGACTGGCCCATCAATACTCGCAATTTTGCCAGTATTTCCTTTTTCTACTTCTGAATATGATCCAGAAGATCAAGTGGAAGCCTTGTGGGCTGGAACTTGAACCGGCGCACTTAACTCCCGTCAGATCCAGGACAGTATTTGTAAACGTCACAGTTGAGGGTAATATTTTATGGCTTCACAATCTTCATCCATCAAAATCATTAAGCGAAATGAGCGGGAGTCTTCCGCTCCCCGAGAAGAAGGGGCGATCTCCCGCGCGCAGACCGAAAATAAATTGCGACGCGAAATCGTTAAGACGGTTAGGTACTGGATCGACGAGCAAAGAAAAGCGAACCTGAAATTAGCAACCCGTGCCACTGGCTCTCAACATTGTGGGAAGAGCTAGTAACCCTCTGAAAGACAAGCAATGACAATCATTTTCGCCGGCCCTACCTAGTTATCGCGTTTGCTTCGCGTCAATCGTCTTACTATCCTGCTCGGGAAAGTCATTGCCACCGCCAGGCGAGATGACGATGTGGTAATCTGAAGCAAAATCTCGTGTGCTGTTGAGGAAATTGAAAAACTCTTTATGACAAAGCTCTGAAGAATCTCTGTGTCTCCATGGTGCGCTGTACGGCGCACAAATTACCTCTGAGACACGGAAACACAGAGATTGCACAGAGTGGCTGTGTAACTTCTAAAGCTAATTCGCTGATTCCTCGTCGCTGTCCTCACACCTCCAGAATTCACCGCTGCAATCGTCTCAGTTTCTAATATCCACAGTCATTTCTGCGACTTTCCTAGTACTTTTGCGAGTTTTTTTCTGTTGGCGCTGAAGTAGGATGCGCTCAATCCTGGCTTGCGGCAATTTCCAAAGTCTACACGCTGGCCCTCGCCATGGAAGAGAGCTCGAGCGGACCGGGTGTTGGAACGGATCGGCAGCGAGCCGACTGGCCGAGCTTTCAATTCGGTGAACGCTGTGGTGGAAATGCCAACGCACACTGCAAATCCATTAGTGAATACCGGCGCCATTGTAACGACCAGTCTGATCTCCCCATAACTGGCAAACGGCATCTAGACGCGGAGGTTTGAAATGAAACCGAAAGTTTTGCGCACGGGGTGCGGACGACAACTACCGAAATATCTGGCGGCGTTTATGTGTACTGCGGCACTGGTCTTACCTGGTAACGCAAGTCTGTTAGCCTGCCAACCGCAGGAACCGGCGGCCCAGGAGGCCGTCAAAATACCTGCGGACCAACTTGATTCTCTGGTGGCACCGATTGCGTTGTATCCCGACAACCTGCTCAGTCAAACGCTCGTAGCCTCAACTTATCCGCTGGAGATTATTCAACTGCAGCAGTGGTTGGAAAAAAACCAAAGTATTGCAAAAGACCAAAAGAAACTAGCGGAAGCGGTCAAGAAACAACCTTGGGATCCGAGCATTCAGGCTATGGCGCCTTTGCCGGATGTCGTCAAATTCCTGGCTGATGACATTCAGTGGACCACCGACCTCGGCAACGCCTTTTTGGCGCAACAGGCTGAGGTAATGGATGCGGTTCAGCGAATGCGAGCTAAAGCTCAAGGCACTGGGGCCTTGAAGGACAACCAACAACAGAACGTTGAGGTCCAGACCATTCAGAGCAAGCAGGTCATTGTAATCGAACAAGCGAATCCTGAGGTTGTCTATGTCCCCTCTTACAACCCGACAGTTGTATACGGTGCGCCGGTATATCCATACCCGCCAATTGCCTATCCGTCGACAGGGGCAGTGATTGCCGCGAGTGCGATCTCTTTTGGTGTAGGTCTGGCGGTCGGCGCCGCGTGGGGTGGCGGTTGGGGTTGGGGTTGCGGCTGGGGCGGTAACGACATCAACGTCAATATGAATAACAACTTCAATCGCAACACAAACATTCAAGGCGGTAACCGCACGAACGTCAGTGGTGGAAAGTGGCAACACAATCCCTCGCATCGAGGCGGCGCTCCATACGGTGATCGCAACACTGCAAACAAGTTTGGTGGAAGTGCACGAGGAGATTCCTTGCAAAACCGTCAGCGGTCGGCCCAAAGAGATGTTGGCCGTCAAGGTGGAAATCTCGGCAGTCAGAATCGCGGTGGCGTAGGTGATCGCGGTGGCGTTGGTGACCGTAACACCGCAGGAAATCGCGGCGGCGTTAGTGATCGTAGCGGTGCTGGCGATCGGGGAGGTGCTGGTAGTCGCAGCGGTGCCAGCGATCGCGGTAGCGTTTCAAACCGAGGGGGTGCTGGCGTTAGTGATCGTTCCACAGGTGCAAATCGAGGAAGCGGTGGCGCGAGTGGAGACCGTGTAGGCAATCGCAGCGTCGGCAGTTCGAGCGGAAATCGCGGCGGTGGTTTCAGCGGTGGTTCTGGGGGCTTTAGTGGATCCAATGCTCGCGCCAGTAGCAGTCGAGGCTCTTCCAGCATGGGCGGCGGTAGTCGCGGTGGTGGTGGTGGACGCGGCGGCGGAGGAAGGAGGTAGTTATGAGCGAAAGGAAAACTATAACAATGGAAACTCGTTTTTCGACACTGGGCGAAACGATACTAATGACGGTCGTATTGTTGGCGCTCTTAACGGCCGCACAAATCGCGATCGGGCAGACTGCCTCGCCATCAAAAGGCAAGTCATTCGCGACAGCCGACGAGGCAGCAAATGCTCTGATCGATGCTGCGGAAAAAATGGATACGACAGCGCTTGCCGAAATTCTAGGGCCTGACAGTTACGACATAATTAACACAGGTGAACCAGTGCGGGACCAGGAGGTATTGAAAGAGTTTGCCGCCCAGGCCCGAGCGAAAACCAACATCGCGTTGCCCTCAAAAACCGCGCGTCTCGCCATCCTTCAGATTGGTGAAGACAATTGGCCGTTTGCTATTCCAATCGTGAAATTTGGTTCGACCTGGGCCTTTGATACGAAAGCAGGGCGACGGGAACTTCTCTACCGCCGAATTGGAGGCAATGAGCTCACAGCGATTCAGATCTGCCGCGGCTATGTTGAGGCGCAACATGACTACGCCCTGATCAAGCATGGAAGTTCGGGAGTGAATCAATACGCTCAACGCATTATCAGCACACCGGGAACACAAGACGGGCTGGCCTGGAAAAATGCCGATGGAACCTGGGAGGGTCCGATAGGTGAAAAGGTAGCCGCGGCAATTGAACGAGGATATTCCAGCCGAACGGAGCCCTATCACGGTTACTTCTTTAGGATCTTAAAAGGACAGGGACCAGCGGCTCCACTGGGCCAGTTGGACTTTGTTGTCAAGGATGTGATGATTGGCGGCTTCGCGCTTATCGCGTTCCCCGCACAATACCGACTCAGTGGCGTCAAGACATTTATCGTTAGTCACGACGGCGTGGTCTACCAAAAAGATCTTGGTCCTAAGACACTGGAAGTGGCTGCCTCAATAAATGCGTTTAACCCAGATAAGACTTGGACTCCAGTCTTGGATGATTAACGACATGAGTATTTTTCTGTGCAATCTCCGCGTTCTCTGTGTCTTCGTGGTTATGAACCCGACGTGTACTCACAGAGACCAAAGACGCAGGGTTGCACGAAGAAGGCGATACTTCTCTCGTGGAGTTGAGTAAATGAAGAGCTTCGCCACGGAGTTGGCGGGGAGGAAAATAAATCCGGGAAGGGACAGAGCGAGACGGGGACTTGCCGCTCTCAGTGTCCCTTTGTTGATCGACCGGATCTATGACGCCGAGTAGAGCAGAAGAATTGAGACCCGATGGAGATACCGGCAAAGCTTTGTGACTCAAATTTTCCCAGAAGTTTTGACAGTATCTTTCTTCGCTACTTTCAGTAGGATGGCCGCAAACCCCAGAGTCTCCGCGCAGTGTGCCGTTGTGAATCAATACGTATTGTGATCAACGTGGCTAGAAAGTCAGACCGTGCCACATCTGCGGGGAGTGTCGGTTCGAGGAAATTGAAAGGAGAATGTAATGCCAGTTAATAGTCCACAGGAAATGTTCGTACTACTACTGAGCGATGTACGACGAAAGACGGAGCGCTCGATTCAGTTCTATCAGGAGGTAGGTAAGATCGCTGACGAACCCGATATCAAAGAAGCGATCGAAGCAAGAGCGTTCGTAGCACAAAAGTCTCTCGACAAGATTGATCAGGCGTTCAAGCTTATAAATCAGAAGCCTGTTACGCTTAGTGGTCGCACGGAAGAGGTCTTTGTCGAGGACTTCCGCAGTGAACTTGCCGAAATCAAGGCGCCAGTTGTTAGACGAATCTTCATTTTGTCTAAGCTAATGCATTTGACTCATTGGCGCATCGGAGAGTTTATGGCTTTGGTCGCAGCTGCAGATACGACAGGACACTATGGCGTAGGGGTGCTGTTGGAGAGCTGCCTCGGGGATTATCTCGCATTTGTGGAGAGAAATCGCCGGCTTATCAGGAAGTTGGTAGAGCTCAAAGCAGCCAGTAAAGCGACCGGATAAACCAAGCAGTAATCGTCAGGCTGAAGTGCAAAATGCTTGCCTGACCTGAACCACGAATCCTCGACGCTATCAGGGCCACAAACAGATGTGCCGATAGCGTCGGGGATTCGTGCGTTATCTCAGGGCCTTGCTCAAGGAATAACCACTTCAATACCCATGAATATATTGGGAAGGTTGAAAGCGTCGATCGAGAGCATGACACGAGGGTCACCATATTTCGCGGAACCCGCCATATATAGTGCTGCAACCGGTTCGATGCAGTTTCAGGAAAGGCCCTTTAACCTCTGCGGGGCCATCATTTATACCCTCGGCTCCATCAGTTGCTTCTTTGGCCCGCCATTTGAGAGAGGAAGCCACTATCAGAATCGCGCAACTAGGATTACGACGACAGTCGAGTTGGAGGTCTCAACCACCTAACAACTGAAGCCACCAAGTAAGGTGATCGACGTTAGCCGAAAGTAACTTGCCGATTACGCAGATTTGACCCGAAGTCATTAATGGAGTGTTGACAGCTGATGAATAAGGACACCATTTCTGAAACTGTTTTGTCGTGCAAGAAACAGATTGAACGATCGGTTGATGGACTCAAGTCCTGCAACTCACTCGTTTTGCCAGAAGACATCATTACAAGGCAACTAATTTGGTCGTCCCGTAAACCGGTAGATTGGGAGATCCTCGTTTACAAACAGGGTGAGAGTTGGGAAGCGTGTTTCTTTCGCTGGCCCATCCATCACGAACATGCAGTTGGCCCTTCATTCGATTCAGTTCGGCAAAGGGCTGAGCAGAGAATACGTGTCCTCGAAGCGCGCCGTCTAAAAACCACTGAGTGGCGGCAACCAATATATTGATGTTGGCCCGTCGGGCAGAGAATCTGGATGCCAGGAACCAACGGCACACCACAAGGAAGGAAGGGTAAGATGAAATTACACAAATACGTTACGTTAATCATGGTCGCAATCGCCCTCACTGTTGCGACATCGAACGCTCAAGTGAAGCAGAATATTTCAGACCAGCAGCTGACAGACCTTCTGAGCCGCATTGACACGAGCACAGATAGTTTCGCCAAAGCTGCGGACAAGGCGATGGACAAGTCAGGCTTTAACAAGTCGTCAAGGGAGGACGACCTCAACAACATTCTGAAGAAGTTCAGAGGCACAACCGAAGCGTTGAAGAACGATCATTCGGGGCCAAACACCAAGAGTAACTTATCAACCGTGCTGCACTATGGAGTGTCGATCGAGAACTTCTTAAAGCGAAACCCACTGGACGGTGTGCAAGAGGAGTGGACAACCTTGCGGTCAGATCTCGGCGAACTGGCAACTGGTTTCAATATCACTTGGGATCAAGGTCACGCGATAGGTGCTCCCGTAGGAGAAGCCGATATCAAAAATCTGTTGCAGCACATTGAAGATATGGCGGAC
Source organism: Pyrinomonadaceae bacterium (assembly GCA_035646955.1). Classification (GTDB taxonomy): domain Bacteria; phylum Acidobacteriota; class Blastocatellia; order Pyrinomonadales; family Pyrinomonadaceae; genus PSRF01. Next base: position 3,805 of record DASROI010000484.1, on the reverse strand, counting down.
AAATACAAACTGACGCTCGACGCGGCGCTGGATAAATCGGCCTTGAATAACACGAGTGCTGAAGACGAGATTAACGCCGTCAACAGCGACTTTCGCAAGGCGACCCGTCGCCTCGAGGATAATCGCAAGAACGACAGCGCCGCTGAGGACGCACGAGAAGTTCTTGTTAAAGGGAAACGCATCAATGACTTTCTGGAAAAACACAATGCGAAACTCACGCCGGAAGTGCAGAGTGCCTGGGCCGCGGTACGGGTCGACTTGGACCGGCTTGCGCGCCTGTACGCAATCAACTGGGAATGGCAGTGATTTCAGTGACCGTTGCTAAAGGAACCGAGGCCTGGCAGCGCGATTCGATGTTGAAATAGAAATGCCTGAGGTTGGGGGTTCAACATCGGGGGTGTGATGGCAACTTTTAAAGGAGGAAGTAGGCCAGCAATTACACCTCCGTTAGTGGGCCGGACTTAAGGGGCAGATCCGGCCCACGTGAAAATGTCAAAGCAGGCTGGGTAAAGTTTGAACAAGAGGAGATGAATTGCAGTGAGCACCATCCCTTTGCCGTTGCGATCTTCATTAGTACCGCTAACACAGTTCTTTCGATTCGCGGAGCGACAGCCCAGCGTTGCCCGAAGCTAACAGGCTGGCCTCTTTAGTCACTTAAAAGAAACGCACTTGCGTCAACTCAAGTGCCGTTTATTGAGTCACCTCAGCCCATTAGTTTGATGAATAGGAGAGAAAATGGAACGCGTCACCAGTATTTCACAGCGACGAATCTCATCGCACCGAGAAGATTTGGGAACAGTACTCTCTGCACCCGAACGACTTCGCGGAAGTCTATTTGGGTGTTGGCACCGTCGTATGAGTTGGCCCATAACTCGCGATGGCCAGACTTATCGCACGTGTCTGAAATGCGGAATGTGCCGAGGCTTCGATCCAAAAACGTGGAAAACTTTTGGTTCTTTTTACCGCCGGTATTGACGCGATGGAGTGCTCAATCTTGATTCCTCTTAGCGATGTTCGCCACAATGTCGACCACATATTTTTTCCCGGTAGGAACGGATCCTGTTTGAGATGGCCGGCGATTGCATCGGCTTCGAAGTAAGAATTGACAACGATGACGGCACGTCTTTGCCGCTTGAGGCAATGCACGTGTTCGCCGTCACCAACGAACAGTCTCTTGCTGATCTCACCGGTCGGGCTGATGGGGTTGGCGAAGCGGAATCTCTTGAAGCGGCTTATGCAATCCCCTGGTTGACCGCAATCTAACGCTCAGCGCGATCTCGATCATCTGCAAAGGGCTGCGCTCAGTTCCCGAGCTTTTGATCTCAAAGGGTTCCTGGCCACGCTTGAGAACAAGCGAATGAGTTGGCAATACACGTAGGGCCAGGTAATGCGCCATTCCGGGTTTTCTCGCAAGTCTCGACGAGTTCGGTTATGAATCCTTCTCTTCGGGGTCAGGTGGTTCTCCATCGTCGCTAAACCTATCGGCTGGCGCTGCGTACCATTTGTCTTTTTGCACGATTGCTGGCACTTCACGGTCACCCTCATAGCTCGGCGTCATGATCTGAACTTGATACTCATTGAAATTATCGAGGATGTTCTTGTGCAAGTCCGAATAGATTTTTCCCATGAATTGAGGCTTGCTTGTGTAAGCATTTAGTTCGTAAGTGATGCAGAACTCCCCTAAAGTTTTCTGAAACACAAAGGGAGCGGGTTCTTTCAAAACTCCTGGTGTTCTTTCGGCAGCCAACAACAGCATTGCGCGCACTTGCCGCCAGGGTGCGTCGTAACCAACTCCCACTGTGGTGTGAAGAATTAGTCCTTTCTCGCGCGCCATACCAGTGTAGTTGATCACATGACTGTTGATGACTTTCGAATTTGGCACACTGATGATCTCGTTCTTTGGCGTTCTAAGATGTGTTACCTGCAGGCTCGTCTCTACAACGTCGCCAGTGAAATCTTCAATCTTTACACGATCGCCAATCTTAAAGGCCCTCATATAGGTCATCGTAAGACCAGCGATTACGTTGCTCACAAATGAGCTTGAACCAAGGGACACTAATAATCCGAGGAATAACGAAACTCCTTTGAAAGCGTCCGAAGCGGAGCCTGGAATGTAGGGGTAGGCAACTGTTAGCGCAAACAGAATCACCAGAATCTTGACCAGCTTAAAGGTGGGCATGGCCCATTCAGGATAGAACCTGGCGATTTCAATTGTGCCGACTTCTATACCTCGAAAGAATATGTGCATCAGTTTCACGACGTATCTTGTCACTAGGACAAGAATCGCAATAAAGAAAAGGTTTGGGATTTCCTTACGTAGAGAGTGCCACATGAGGTTAAGCGGATCGGTCGTATAAGAGAGCACGAGGCCGGCTACATTGCGGGTACCTGGGAAGAAACTGAAGACCAGACCAATGTAAAAATAGAGCAAGACCACGATGGCCGCCAGGCGCGGTAGTTTTAAGAATCCTAAGATTGTCGCTTCAAGTTGTTGGAAATGAGGTGTTTCGTATTTCCTTAGGAGCGGGCGCGGGTCTTTTTCAATCCAGGCTATCAACCGAGATCTGGAGACTCGATAAGACTTTTGAATCAGGATGAGCAATGCGAGAAAAACGATGGTGGTTAGCAGAGCAAACCCGGACGCTTTCAAAAAGTTTCGCGTGCTGTGTTCCCGGCGATACTGCTGGATAGCGGCTTTGATCTGTTCAGCGCGCTCTACCGCAAGTTCCTGGCGGCTACGACCTTCGGCTTGTGCGTCGGCATCGAGAATCAACGTTATGGTAACGTCGTCCGCCACAATGTCGGTACTGATGTCGCTATCGCTGACTTTGATCGAATCGGGTCTGGAATAAGGATCCGCTGCTAGCCTTTGGATCCGCTCACCAATGTTCTTTGCCCGAACTTCGGGTGTTATGGATTTAGCGGTTGTACGAACGTAAAAAATTGTTCGGCCATCGAGTTGGACGGGCGCCGGTTGTTCCGGTACGGGAGAGTTCGACTGAGCGAAAACTGTGGCGGCAGCAATTACCAAAATGGCTACGCCCAGGAGACATATTTTAGTTTTGGCGGTGTTTGACATGACTCGAATTCTGGTCAGGTCCACGGGATTCGATGAGTGGAGCTAGTCGCAAGGGTGTAGTGCTGGATTCGAGGAAAACGAGGGTCAGATTTCTTGCTTGGCCCATCCTCGCAAAGGCAAGACCAATAAATCGACTCAGAGGTATGTGATCTCGCTATCTTCAGGAAGAAGAAGTAACCGCACACCTTCCGGCCGTGCGAATGCTGGCCACAACTCGCACGCACTTGAAAAAATATTGGTGGAATACTCACTCTCAAAATCTAATTCTTAACTCCCTCAGCTCTATCCCTCCCATTCCCAACTCTTATACATCTGGGTATCCATTACTACTAGCAAAAATGCTAGCAAAGGGGGGAATCATCAATGCAGCTAAGTGTTACTTCCATGGTCGTAGGTGTCGTCTTCGTTAGTCTGTCATTAATAGTTTCAACTTCACGGTTCGACAGGACGACGGCTACCCATGCCAACCGATTTGTGATCAAGTGGGAGCCGGAGTACGTTCCCGTTCCTGGTGCCGGACTTCAAGGAGTTGCACTTCTGCAGTGGGATCCAACTAAATTTGTTGCCACAAGGCTCTCCGTGATCTTGAAACTTCGCAATCTAAGCTTCCTTCAGTAGTTTTCTCTCCGGTTATAGTTTAAGGCGGCGTGATGATTTGCCCAGTATTTTTACGGATTGCTGGCAAGCGACCGTGAGCGTAGAGTTTCGTTCGCATAAAGCGAACAA
>DASROI010000483.1:0-6525 GCA_035646955.1 Pyrinomonadaceae bacterium | reverse complement strand
CTCCCGGTGAAGCTCGAACATCTGTTGAACGAATCTGACGGAATTGAAGAGCTATCAAAGGAGTTTTTCCGTTCGACCGATTTTTTGTACCTGGGTCGCGGAATTAATTTTCCAGTTGCGCTTGAAGGGGCTCTGAAACTTAAAGAGATTTCCTATATTCATGCCGAAGGGTATCCGGCAGGGGAAATGAAGCACGGACCTAATGCGCTTATTGACGAACGGCTGCCGGTCCTTTTTGTAAACACGCGCGAAGAAGGAAATCGTCAGTCAGAGCTGCGATACGAGAAAACACACTCGAATATAGTTGAAGTCAAAGCCCGGGAAGGCATAGTTATTTCGGTTTTGACTGAAGGCGACACGATGTCGTCGATGGTTTCAGATCATGTGATTGAAATCCCGCCGGCGAGCGATCTTCTGTCACCAATTCTGTCGATTGTACCGTTACAACTTCTTGCATATCACATTGCAGTTCGACGTGGTTGTGACGTGGATCAACCTCGCAACCTGGCAAAGTCAGTAACGGTGGAATAGGGAGGAGGTCTTTGATCTTCGGATCTTGGTGGTAACTGGTCCTGGTCCGAAGACCAAAGATCAAGACCTAAGACCTAAGTCGCAATAACTTGCCTGCCGTAAACTCTGCAAACAAGGTCCTGCCGTTGCTTCGTCGGAATTCGTAAACAGAAACTAAGCCTTCTTTGCTGTTCCAGTTGGCAATTGAAACAGGCTCACCCAGTAGCCTAACTGCTTCGTCTTGCTTCATCCCCTGTTGCAAATATGTAGTGCGTGGTCCTACTTGAAGAACTCTGTGCCTGACGTAGCCCGATGCATTGGTTGGGTCTGAAGAGTTATCCAGTCTCGCAGCATCTTGATCTGCGTCGGAAAACTGCACATAGCGTCGCAACGCATCAACAATCGTCGCCGGAGTCAACATCCAGTCGTCGATTCGATTGAAGTGGATGTTGAATCGGGCAGTCTTTGGGTTACTGGCAGTTCCGAGTTGAAGTTCCAAGTGGCTCGATTTGACTTTAAGTTGATTGATCTCGACACGAGTCCCACCTTGCAGCGCGACTCCGTTAGCCTTCAACCTTGCCGAATATTGTTGATAGTTCAGCGCCTGGGCACGTTCAGGATATACGTTGACACCACTCGAAGTTCGAGGCATGTCGATTCGGAGCGTTACCTGTTTGCCTTCAAAAAAGGTTTGGAGATTCCTGGCTGACTGCGCCTGTGCGGAACTCGTTATGAACAATAGGGATATTAGAATTGCAAACTTGCGCATAGATCCTCTGGGCATTTTCCCCTTGGGCGACTTGGGGCAGGCGCACGCTATCGAGCGAGCCCCACCACCTGCCTGCCAAATCGCCCATCCTTCGCCCCCCGAATCTATAACGCGCAGCCAGGCTGAAAAAAGGGTCACTCTTTAACAATAGGACCTATAGGTCCTATCTCTTCTATAGGCCCTATAATTTCTTCTCTCTCTCCAACAACTTCTTCTTTCGCTCCAATCCCCAGCGATAACCTCCCAGGGTCTTATCCCCGCGAATGACGCGGTGGCACGGTATAACGAGCGCAACTGGATTCGCCCCACAGGCATGACCTACCGCACGAACCGCTGCCGGGTTCCCAAGGGCGCGAGCGACATCGCTGTATGAGCGAATCTCACCGTACGGAATTTTGTTCAGTTCTTCCCAAACCTGACGCTGAAACGCCGTAGCACGAATGTCGAGCGGCAACTTGATGGTTGGCTCTTTACCATTCAAGTGGTCAAGAATCTGCGAAACGATGGGCATAAGCGCCCTATCGTTTTGCTCGATTTGCGCTTCACTAAATTCAGCGCTCAGATCCTCTTTCAGCTCATCATCCTTATCGCCCATCTTCACCGAGCACACGCCACGATCTGTCATCGCCACCAGCAAGCGTCCCAGCGGTGAATCGACGATCGTATAGTTAATGGTCAGACCTCGACCACCTTTTGCATATGTGGCGGGAGTCATCCCGAGTTCGGCAGCCGACTGCTCGTAAACACGACTGCTGGAGTTAAAGCCGGATTCGTAAACAGCTGAAGTTACAGATTCACCTTCTTTGATCAATGACTTCAGCCGACCAAACTTCCTGGCGTTTGCATATTGATGCGGACTGATTCCCATGACGCTTTTGAAAGTACGTTGAAGATGGAAAGGGCTCACACCGTTTTGTTCCGATAAAGTCGCCAGCGTCACATCTTCACTATTCGCATCCAATAATTCGCACACGCGCCTCACCAGGTGCAATTGAGGATCAAGGCTGCGAGCACTCTTTGGTTTACATCTCTTGCAAGCACGATATCCGGCTTGTTCGGCGGCTTCGGGGACTGAGAAAAATTCTACCCGTTCACGATGTGGACGACGTGAAGGACATGAAGGACGACAGTAGATTCGCGTCGAGCTCACGGCGAATACAAATTGCCCGTCGTACCGCTGGTCGCGCGATAAGGTCGCCTGCCATAACTCGTCTGACTGAAAAGAGGTTTCTTCGTTTGCCATCATTACTGCGTTCACTTTAGTTCCCTCCAGTATCACGTAACGTAGAGGCGATGGTAAAGAAGAGCCAGGGAAAGTTCTATCCACTTCTTGCTTTCAAATTGTCCTAATGAGGCGACTTCTTGTTTTCTTGTTGCACACTATTCAGCAAAGGCCTTGTACAGTACCGCGAGCGCAGCGACCGGATGCTAGGGTCAACAGTCCTCATTGACTTCCACGTTGGCTTTCTTGACCGTAGCATCCGGTTGCTGCGCTCGCGGTACTGTACGAAGTTGTCTCTCCTTATAATGTGTCTGCCCTGAGTAATTCAACGACATCCCCGGTTGCTTTTGCCCATGTCTTCCTCATGTGATTAAATCTGTTCAATCGATCAATGCAACATCAAAACACGCTCGCTTCATCGCAGTCGGCCCTCCTCATCATCGACATGCAGGAGGCCTTTCGCGGCAGCATCGCAAATTTCGAACAGATTACAGCTCGTACTGTGATCGCAATTCGTGGCGCCAGGCTGCTTGGGATACCAATCTTAGTGACCGAACAATATCCAAAAGGCCTGGGCCACACTTTAAGCGAGCTCAAAGAAGTTATTTCAGGCGACACTCCGGTGTTAGAGAAGACGAGTTTCAGTTCATGTGGAGCGCAGTTGTTTCAGGAAAAACTACAACGTCACGATGTCAAACAAGTCCTCGTAGCCGGCATCGAAGCGCATATCTGCGTTAACCAGACAGTTCACGACCTGCTCTCGTCAGATTATCAGGTGCACCTGCTGGCGGATTGCATCTCGTCGCGCAAACAAGCAGACAAAGAGGTCGCTTTCCGAAAGATGGAACGCAGTGGGGCACTTCCGAGTTCAGCGGAGATGGCGCTGTTCGAATTATTACGAGACGCAAAACATGAACAATTCAAAGCAATTCAAGGATTAGTTAAATAGTGGAATCAGATTTTTTATCACAACTGAATGAACAGCAGCGCGAAGCAGTAGCGGCAACGGAAGGTCCCCTATTGATTCTAGCCGGCGCCGGTTCCGGAAAAACACGAGTAATCGCGCACCGAATCGCATATCTGATTGCCGAAAGAGGTGTGCAGCCATGGAATATTCTCGCCGTCACATTCACTAACAAAGCCGCGGATGAAATGCGCCAACGCGTTCAACGCCTTTTGCGCGGTCGCTCTTTACCGGCCCAACCTCTGGTCTCAACTTTTCACAGCCTTTGTGTCCGCATTCTTCGCCAGGACATCGAAAAACTGAAAGATAAATACACGCGCACGTTTACCATCTACGATGCTGACGATTCTCTTCGTTTGCTAAAGCAATGTATTAAAGACCTGGGATACGACGAGAAATATCTTGCTTATCGAGCAACTCAGTCGACCATAAGTTCCGCCAAGAACCGCGGTGAAGACCCGGTTGTCTTTGCCGCTCAAGCTGAATATCAGGATGAACGACGTGCCGCAATGGCGCGTGTGTACACGATGTATGAACAGCGCTTGCACACCAACAACGCGCTGGATTTTGATGATCTACTGATCAAGACGGTAAAGCTGCTGAAGACTGACGCCGAAGTAAGGGAAAAGTACAACAACAAGTTCCGGTACATCCTCGTTGACGAATACCAGGACACCAATTCACTGCAATTTGACTTGATAAGACTGCTAACCGAAAAACAACAGAATATTTGTGTGGTAGGCGACGAAGATCAATCGATCTATAAATGGCGCGGCGCTGACATCTCTAACATCCTCAATTTCGAGAAACATTATCCAAGCGCCAAAATAATTCGGCTCGAACAAAACTACCGGTCAACTCAAACCATCCTCGACGTCGCTGGTGCAGTTGTAAAAAACAATCTCCAGCGTAAAGGCAAAAACCTTTGGACCACCAACCCTCGTGGTGAAAAGGTTCGTTATTACCAGGCCTTCGACGCAGACGCGGAAGCCCGTTGGGTTGCTAATAAGATTGCGGAACATCGCAGAGAAGAAGTCGATTTGCGTGCCGCCGTACTTTACCGGACGAACTCCCAGTCGCGAGTTTTTGAAGAGGCGATGCGACGGGCCAACCTGACTTACAACATACTGGGTGGTTTCTCATTCTACGAGCGAATGGAAGTGCGCGACATCATCGCTTACCTGAAACTGGCTCTTAATCCGAATGACTCGATTGCTTTACAAAGGGTTATCAACAGTCCACCGCGTGGTATTGGCAAACAAACCATTGATGAGCTGGAGCGGCGGTCGAATGAGCACAGTGTCTCACTGTGGGAAACGATAGGCTTGACAGTTGAACGACCCGAGAATCTAAGCTCGCGAGCAATCGGCGCCTTGAGGTCGTTTCAAAACGTTATCGTTAAGCTCGGCAAACTCGCCGGCAACGAGATCATTGTCCGTGGACCAAAATCTCTGCCAGTCACTCATCCGGAAGATGATGAGCCTGGAACAAATAGCGCATCACCGGTCTCGGATGTAGTTCGTGCAGCGATCCGCGAAACTGGCTACGAGAGTTCTTTGCGTTCCGAGAAAACAGACGAAGCTGAAGGTCGTCTCGAGAATTTGCAGGAACTCGTCAACGCTGCAGTTGACTACGACGATCAGGGTCTGGAAGGTTTGCGTGACTTTATCGATCATTCGGCGCTTGTTTCAGATCAGGACCAGTACAAGCGCGATGCTCCAGTAACTTTGATGACGGCTCACTCAGCAAAAGGACTCGAGTTTCCGCTCGTGTTCATCGTTGGCCTCGAAGAAGGACTATTTCCGCACTCTCGTTCCGCGACTGACGAGGCGGAACTGGAAGAGGAGAGACGGCTGGCCTACGTTGCAATTACCAGAGCGGAGCGATTTCTGTACGTCACACATGCGATGAAACGTCGCGTTTATGGTGATGAGATTGCTTCTGAACCGTCCCAATTCCTGAATGAGATGCCCAATGAATTCCTCGAAGATCTTTCGCTTGGACCTTCATGGTTGTCTTTCGGCAAGGAAGCCTCCGGGTTGTCTTACGAACCTGAAACACCTCGCTTTGAGCGAAAAAAATACACCGGCAAAACTTATGACAGCGTTGATTCAATAGCTGAATTCTTTAAGCAACGGGGAAAGCAGATGGGCCAAACCTCCGGGAGCTTTCATAACAAATGGAATAAGGACCAACGACCCAAGGTCCCGCCTCCCGCCGCAACAGACTCTGGCGAGATAGTCCCTGGCTCATATGTGATGCACTCGAAATACGGCCGCGGGCTGGTACTGCGACGTGAAGGCGTCGGCGACTCGACTAAACTCACCGTAAGCTTTCCTGGCTACGGACAGAAAAAGCTCGTGGAAAAATATGCTGGTCTGGAGAAGGCCTAGTTAATGTCAGAGGCCACGCATGGCATGGATCTGGGGCAATCGCGATAGACCACTAACCACTCACGAAGAAAGTTTAGTTAAAACTGTCTTTCAAAGAGCTGACATTCCACCAATGGATAGCATTAGGATCCGCGACGGGCTGACAACCACCGGGGTTCCTTTCGCCACCTCGGGTACAACCAGGAGAGTTTTGTTTGGTGCACTGCTGGCTCAACCTGAGCAGTACCTGATCATGGTTGGTCCACAACTCTTTGAAAAAGATCTGGCTCTTGTCGCTCCTGCCACACTCGTTCATGAAATGGTCCACGTCTGGCAATATAAGCAAAAGAGACTCACCGAGCTGCGTGGACTGATGCTGCATTCCTTCTATTACATGAGCGGAAAGTTAGGTGGCCGTGGACAGCATCACCTCTACAGCTATGATCTTTCGCTACCCTGGGAACAAATTGGATTCGAAGGTCAGGCACAGCTAGTCGAGGACTGGTACAAGCATGATCTCATGAGTGAGACAAGTGAGCGCTGGGAATACCTCCAACACACCGTGTTCAAAGTTCGAGCACCATGATTCCGATAATTATTATCAATTGATCTGAGTTGGTGCGCGTTGCGTCGCACAAGATGGAAAGTCGCAAGCATGACGGTACCGCGAGCGAAGCGACCGGATGCC
>DASROI010000482.1:0-12459 GCA_035646955.1 Pyrinomonadaceae bacterium | reverse complement strand
TTGCTGATTGCATTGTCAAACGCGAGCGGCCCATCAAGAATGGCGTTCTTGATTTGACCTCGTTCGGCCATCTTGCAGAGTGCTGCGGCATCGATCGTGGCCGGCATCTTCGAGGTCACGGTTTCGACTGCGGCGAGAATGGCGACCTTTGGTCTCTGCAGGCCGAGCGAAATTGCGAGATCGATTGCGTTCTGACAGATATCAACCTTATCTTCCAGGGTTGGAGCGATATTGATCGCGGCGTCAGTTACAATCAGGACCTTGTGATAGGTTGGCACGTCCATAACAAAGACATGGCTGATGCGACGCCCGGTGCGCAGTCCACCTTCACGCGAGACTACCGCAGCCATTAACTCGTCGGTATGCAAGCTTCCCTTCATGAGAATCTCAGCTTTGCCTTCTCTAACCAGGTCAACAGCTTTTGCTGCTGACGCATTGCTGTGTGGCACATCGATGATTTGGAGATCGCCGAGATCAATCTTTGCGGCCCGTGCGGTTTCGTTAATTCTGTCAGCCGGTCCCACTAAAAGTGGCTTAATCAGCCCTAATGTCGCGGCCTCGAACGCCCCAGTCAAAGCCGCCGCCTCGCATGGATGTGCGACTGCAGTTTGAACCGGCTCCACACCGTGGCACCGCGCCAGAAGTCGTTCATATTTTCCTGATCCCGTTGCTGCTTTCATGCTCTTAATCCTCCTTCCTGGTGGACCAAGTTAGCCACGCGCTTAAGGCTCTTGGTCCATTTGGCTGTCCGCTCAATACTGTTTTCAAAACCAGCACTACAAGGTGGACAAAGGTCAGGGCTCAGCTTCGGCGAACAGCGGGACCGGTCTCCTTCAAGATGAGAGTCAGCACAATCGCAATCGCTACCCCATAAAGAAGAGGTACAAACGTGGACTGGTAATGATGCAATTCGAATCGCGCAGCTCCGCCGGAGACGCTTTGTAGGATCCAGCCAAATACAGGACCAAGAAGCGCACTGAAAGTGAAATTCAAAAAATTAACGACCCCGGTCGCGGTGCCGCCGAACTGCGGTGGGTTAGCTTCTTTGATTACTGTGTAGGGCAGCATGGCAGCGCCCGAGGCGATGCCGGCGACAAGACCAACCACGTAAGGTGGAAAGACTCCTGGTGTGCCGTAAAGGATCCATGCGAGACAGACAAACAGAACAACACCCGCGCCGGCTATAACTGGTTTCCTTCTGCCTATCCGATCGGAAAGGAGACCAAGTAGTGGGCAGCCAATGATCCATCCGAAGGGAACCGCGGCCGACCGCATCACCGCCGAACCATAGTCGAAACCATGTGCTTCCTGGAGATAACGAACTCCCCAGATCATGTCGAAGATGGTGGTTGGGATGAACATCAATCCAGCGATCAGTCCGCACAAGATTGATTGCGGATTTCTGAACACTGTCGCAAAAGCCTGAACAACGACCTTCAGTCCACCCGTCGGTTGCTGCGTTGGACCGTCGTTCGGTATCAAGAAAAAAAGAACGACGCCGATAGTCAAACCGATCACGCCCATCCCTATCCAAAAATAGTTCCAGGGCAGACCACTACCGATCATAGGCCCAACGACGAACTGTCCCGCGGCGCCGCCGGCCATCCCAAACATTTGAGTCGCACCAATTAGTGTTGCTGCCTTTGATGCGGAAAAATTCTTGCTGGCAATGTAGATGGCCCCTACCAAAGCGAACACACCGCCCGCACCTTGCATGAATCTTCCAATGCTCGCGACCTGAGCATTTCCGCTAGCGAACAATAGCGCACCGATCCCAACAACGCCGGCGGCGAAAGGGACCAGCCGTCGCGGACCTAGCCCATCGAGTGCCGCACCAGCAACCAGACTGAAAGGCGAATAGCCGTAGTAGAAGAGACCGACGATTGAAGCAACTCCCAGTGCGCTGACCTCAAAAGCAGCCGACAGCTGCGGCATCATAACGGCCGGCGCCGACCTCATTGCGTATTGATAGAAATAGAAGATGGCAGTCAGGATCCAAACAACGACCACCATCCTCACTCCGGAGCGAGATTGGGACTCACTTGCATGTTGTGCGATTGCCTGGACCATACACTTCACCGCTTACCTAATTTGAAGTTGCTAATCCATTCGCTGTGCAACCTCCGTGGTATTTGGTTGCTGATAGAACCTTGTTACAGGCCAACGCCGTGGCTTTCTCGTAACCGAGCACAGGGTCAACGCTGTGACGATGCCCAAGATCCGCTTCCGCACCTTACCGCCTCATCGACAGGCATGGGTCCGCTTCTTGAGGTCGAATGCTAAAGGTGGGCCTGAAGACCTGGTACTAGCAAAATTTACAGGATGATTCTTGAGGGTGGTTTAGTAAGAATCAGCAGCGGTGTTTGGCAATCGGCAAGGGCCACTTCCTGCTCTCCCACTCGGTTTCCTGGCAGGGTCACCTCCCGAAAAATCAGAAAAGTCCAATACCTAGTAATTCTGCCAGTATCGTGTTCTTAGTACTCGAATACATTTGTATTTCGATAAACCGAGTTACGTCAGTGGGGTCGAATCGATGCGCAAGAGTACCGAGTCCAGGAGCAGATGCGCATGAAGTTTGCGAAATCGTTGATACCCAGTTGAGGCGGCCCGCGTCGGTCTAAATCTAGATAAAAGCAAGGAGCGCCACCATGTCCAAAGAAGAAAATAAGGCATACGACACTGTTAGCTCGAACGACCCATCAACCAAACCCAGCGTGAATGATCCGCTTGATAGCACAATCGAGTTGCTTTCGAAGGCGGTTCCGCCTGGTGTGGATCGCCGTAGTTTCTTGATACGCAGTGCTGTGGGCGGTGCGGCCGCCGTGATGACGGGCAGCATCGTTTCAGCTCACGAGAGAGTCGAGAAGGCCGTCGCCACACTGCCGGTACTGCCGCAGCAAGCTTCACCGGCGCCGCCGCTGGATCCGAAGTTAAACGTAGTGCAGAAGGGTAAAGGTCCCGTTTTGACGACTGTGGATGAGTTCTACAAGGTAGGGCCGGGCCCTTCAAGCTCGCACACGATCGGCCCGATGCGCATAACCTACGATTTCTACCAGCGCTGTACCAAATTGCCTGCAGATAAACTCAACCGGGCGACTGCGCTCCAGGTCAACCTCTTTGGCAGCCTCAGCGCCACCGGTAAAGGCCACGGCACAGAACGGGCAGCATTAGCCGGACTCGTAGGAAAAGAGCCGGCAACGGTAGACCCGTTGTTTCTCGACAGCCTGCGAGACAAACCTGACCAGGTGTTTCCGGTCAAACTCGGCGACAAAACGATTGACGTTAGCTTGAAGAACATCGTCTACGATGCGACTAAGGGCGACTTCCACCACCCGAATACGATGACCGCAAAGCTCTTGGCGGGTGATGAAGTGCTGCTGGAACAGGAGTACTACTCCGTTGGCGGCGGCTTCATCGAATGGAAAGGTTATACACCACCGAAGAAAAATCCTCCGAAGTATCCGTTCAGGACGATGAAAGAGCTTCGCGCTCACGCCGACAATAATAAGATCTCCATCGCCAAGGTAATACTTGCCAACGAGATGTCGATCGCGGGGAGGTCGGAAGAAGAGGTCTATGCCTTTGTCGACAAGATCATCAACGCAATGGTCGCGACGGTAAAGTCGGGGCTTTCGATGTCGGAGGATGATGTGCTACCTGGCCCGATCAAACTGCACAGCAAGGCCGCGACTGTTTACAAGCGCGCCATGGGTGATACGTACCAGGCAGATCGAGGTATCGGTGTTCTATCGGCATATGCGTTGGCGGCGTCTGAGGAGAACGGACGTGGCCACCTCGTTATCACGGCTCCGACCGGCGGTTCCGCTGGTGTTATGCCGGCTCTGGTCTACGGGCTTGCCGAGGTCAGGAAACTCGATCGACAAAAGCTCCGTGAGGGTATGCTTGCCGCCGCGGCGGTCGGCTATCTCTGCAAGCATCACGCAACGTTGTCGGCAGCCGAAGGCGGTTGCCAGGCGGAGATCGGCGTGGCGTCTTCAATGGCTGCCGCGCTGATTGCCACTGCGTACGACGCAGAATCGCGCGTGGTCGAGAATGCCGCCGAGTCAGCACTAGAGCATCACCTCGGTATGACCTGCGACCCGGTTGCCGGGTACGTGCAGGTGCCATGCATTGAGCGCTGCGCATTCGGTGCCGTAAAGGCTTGGACGGCTTACGCGATCGCGAGCAACGAGATCGCTTCCAGACACCGCGTGGATTTCGACGCGACCGTGATGGCTCTAGCCGAAACAGCCAGGGACATGAACAGCAAGTACAAGGAAACCAGTGAAGCCGGGTTAGCTCAATCCGTGGTGCTTTGCTGAGCGAGCGGCGGTTCCGACGGTACCTGTGGTGCCGTCGGTTCTCCTCGTGCACATCTATCGAATTTAGAGTGTTCGACGCCGACGGCAAACGTCGGAGTCTTGGGGCGACCCACGACTCTTGATTACGCGAAGCGCCTCGAGGCTTGTTCAGTCAGAGCTTCAAAGTGTTTTAGATAGGGCGGCAGTGCGCAAATCTAGCGTCGCGAGTGAACGACTTCTAGAGGGAGGTTCAAATGTTGGCTCACTGCGCATCTATCAGACTCACATTAGCATTAACCGCACTGACGTTGCTTACACCTTCTGCGAGTGGCCAATCCAAAACAACCCGACCCACTAATTCTGACAAAGAGAGCGTCGCAACTGAGGCTAGTCCTATAGCCGAGAGCAAAGGCGACGTAAACGGACCACCCAAGCCAAACGACCTCGAGTCTCAGGTTTCAGCTGTGAAGGCCGAGAACGCTGCTTTTCGAGAAGCGCTTCGCAAGATGGAGGAGCAGCAGAAGACTCTGTTGGAAATGGTCGAACGTTTGCAGAAGAAGCTTGACGACACCGCGACGGTGAGTGTTTCAGGTACTGGGCAACCAGTGGAACCACTGACCACAGCCGATGCTTCTGCGAAAATCCCGCTGACCGCGACGAACACGAACGCAGCCAATCTCCCGTTACCGACATCAGATGCCGAGAATGCTTCCGCGCAGCCGGCATCTGTCGTTACTCAACAGGGAACGGACGATCATTACCGGGATGGAGTCGTTATCTGGGAAAACCCCGAGGACGCAAAGATACCTTTCCTGCTGAAGTTCAACGTCAATACCCAGATTCGATACCTCAACACGCAAAACAGCAAAGAGACCTTTACCGACCATCTTGGCGTTGTCCGCGAGGTGCACAGTCGCAATGATATTACGGTAAACCGCTCGATGTTCATCTTGGCCGGCTACATGTTTTCCAAGAAACTGCAATACAGCATGACCGTCTGGACGTCCGCCGGCGCCGCTTCGATCGTGGTAGCCGGGAACATTGGCTGGCGATTCAACAAAGCGCTCACGGTCACGGGAGGCTACACGGGCGTTCCTGGTAGCCGCTCGCTCGTGGGCACGTTCCCATTCTTTCAACCAATTGATAGGAGCATGGCGGACAACTTCTTTCGTCCCGGCTTTACCCAGGGGGTCTGGGCAAATGGAGAACCGGCAAAGGGTTTGAATTATTTGGTCTTCGTCGGCAACGGTCTCAATACTTTGAACATCACCGCAAACAAGATCGATACAAGTTTGCTGTTCTCCGGTAGTGTCTGGTGGGAGCCGTTCGGAGCGTACTCGGAGCCTGGCAAATCGCGACAGATGTACGACGATTATTTCGCTTCACCAAACACGCGCATTCGGATCGGAACCAGTTTTACGAGATCCCGGGAAGACCGATTTTCAGATACGGACCAGTCAAGTCCCGATAACACTTCAATTTACAATTCCGATGGCGTGCTTGCCTTCGCGACCGGGGCGTTTGCTCCGGGTGTAACTCTCCAGAAAGCCACTTACAGAATGTGGGCGATCGACGGTGGCCTTAAAAAGAGCGGTTTCTCAGTCAACGGACAATACTTCTTACGCTGGCTAAATGACTTCGAAGCCGACGGGCCGCTACCGCTCGCATCCACATTCGACCATGGTTTTGAATTGTCGACAGGTAAATTTATCGTTCCAAAGAAGCTGATGCTATATGTCCGTGGCTCAAAGGTCTTCGGACAGTTTGCCAACCCTTCTGAATATGGCGGCGGCTTCAAGTGGTATTTCCTACCGACTGAGCGTCTGTGGATCACGGGCGAAGTAATGCGGGTGAACCACTCTCCCTATAGCGGGGCGTTTACTCCATATACTGCTGGAATGAACGGTTGGATGCCGATGCTTCAGACGGTTCTCGCTTTTTGACGTTCCAGGGAACTGTCGCACTCGGCCATCCTGTCAGATCTACTAGTAGTTCAGCTCTTCAACTCCTCCTACTGTGCCAACAGTAATACCTACCCGGCGCACGTCTCCCGTTTCCCGATAAATGGAGTTCCACTAACTGGCTCAGAAGGAGGGCAGAAATGCGGAGAATGGCTTTGGTGGCAGTGTTAACGCTTGTTTGTAGTTCCTACGCTTTTGCGCAGTCGGACGACTACAATAAGTTTGAGTTTTTCGGTGGTTACTCGCTTATGCACTTCGATCGTGCTACCGAAACTAATAATGCGAATCTTACTGCATTGCTGGAAAGCAAGGAGGTCTTGAATGGCTTCAATGTCTCAGCGCACTATAACTTCCACAGATACGCCGGCGTAGTCTTTGACTACTCATATCACTTTAGAGAAGACGAGTTCGTTACGGCATTTTCAGGCCCACCTGTTACTGTCACCGGTACCATAGACACCCACCTACACAACATCCTTGGAGGAATTCAGATCAAGAACAATTCGCAAGATGGTCCAGTATTCAAGCCTTTCGGATACGGGGTCGCAGGTATCGCGGTTCAAAAAGTTGACCTGGAAAGCCCGCAGCTGTTTCCAGCCATCGGCGTTGACAATGTAAGTCAGAACGAAACTAGTTTTGCATTAGCCATCGGCGGGGGAGTGGACATTCGACTCAACGACCGGTTTGACATTCGCGCCGGAAAAGTTGACTTGAACTTCATTCGCCGCGGCGATCAGCAGTTTCCACGAGCGGTTGGAAGCCCGCTGGTACTGCCAAGCACTACTCAGTACAACGTTCGCTTCGGCGTGGGCATTGTCATTCATTAGAGATTCAATCAACTCAACCTGGAAGTTATCATTAACAAGAACCAGCCACATGTTTTTTGATCAACAACTTGTGGCTGGTTTCCTGTATCAGGTTCCATGACTGATTCAACCAACAGTCGGGAGATGGATTCGACCTCCAACCGCCATATCTCAGCGCTCAGTACAGTACCGCGAGCGAAGCGCGGCGGTGGCCCACTCGACATTACGCCTAAAATTTGATGGTTGGTTCGTTGAGTGTGCCATCCGGTCGCTGCGCTCGCGGTACTGTAGATGGATTCGACCTCCAACCGCCGTATCTCAACATCATTGTTGAACGATGGCTTTGCACAAAAGCTCTAATCTTGGTGAGTATCGAGCGATCAGTACAGTACCGCAAGCGAAGCGACCGGATGGTACAGGCGACATTACGCCTAAATTCTGATGGTTGGTTCGTTGAGCATGCCATCCGGTCGCTTCGCTCGCGGTAACGGTACCAATCGCTCGACACTCACCAAGATTAGGGTTTTGTGCAAAGCCATTAACAAATAAAAACTTTGCGACCCGTAAGAAACAGAAACACTCAACACCTTTATTGGTCCAACTTACCAGTTGAGACGAATCGCCAACGCTTAACGTTCCTACATGGCGACTCGTAATTGTCCATCTTGAACTTCGGCATCTTCGCAGGGTTGACGCCCCCAATTTCAATCACCGCCGACTTCACTGTGCTACCCGGCATCCCCGAAGCACAAGAATCTTCAGTCACCTGTCCGAAGTCCTCAATAACTGTTGCCTTGCCTTGTTCAAAACTATATAGCGCTGCGGTTTCAACCAGCGTCCCCTGAGCCATGTCGCCGGTAGAAAGGAGCAACTCGTCGATGCCGTCTCGGTTCAGATCAGTTTTTCTGAGAATGCTACTGTTAAAGTTAATATCCAGATTGGCGATAAGCTGTTGCCCCGAGAAGATAGCAATGCGTTTGCTGCCGTAATTATCCGCATGAGAAGCATTGCATTCGCCCACAGAAATTATGTATGCCGTCTGCATTTGCCCCGCCGCCGTAAAGCTACCCGAAGAGGAATCAACAACCGAAGGCACAAACTGTCCCGCGTTTCGCGCCGCCGACAAGTAGTCGCTCCCGCTTGCGTCGAAATCTGTTTTACATCTGCGGTCGTCTGTCAGGTATCTCTTAAAGACTTTGGAGAGCACCTCTTTTTGCGTTGCGGTTGAAATCTTTGGCGGACTATTTCTTTTGTCCGCTCTAAAATCAAAGAGTGTCCGTTTCGAAGCAGGTGTTTGCGCAAAGACGACGCTCAGGGCAAAAATAAATAGCAGAACAAAGGGAGACTTTTTCATCGCTTTAAATTCACCAGTTTAGATTTATTTGCGTAAGACTGTGACGTTACGTTCACGCTTCGACCCAACGTTCAGCCCATTTACCCAACGCCTCAATCGCAGGTTCGAGATCTCGTCCCGACTCCGTTAATTCATAACTAACGCGCACAGGCGGTCCGGGAAGAACCGTTCGTGAGACTAACCCCTCAGACTCCAATTCACGAAGACGCTCAGTCAATAAGCGATCGGATAACCCAGGAATTGCCGCCAGAAACTCGTTAAAGCACTGCGGCCGGACCAGCATCGAGCTGATGATCGCTCCAGTCCACCGACGGCCAATCAACTCAACCGCGTGATGAAACCTCGCACATACCTGGTGCGGCTTGCCATCAGCGCTCTTCTCACGCACTCGCTTTCGTGTAGCACTTTTTCCGGCCACATTTTCACCTCAAACTTACTATTCGTTGCCTACTTGACAAAGATAGGCTGCCCGTCCTATCCTGATGCTCAGCTTACTAAAAGTAGGTTAATTATGCAACGTGAGGAGATTCGGAAAAGATGAGTGATACGGGGATACTTCTGCTGCGAGTTGTTGTAGGGGCGGTTATGGCTGCTCATGGCGCACAGAAACTTTTTGGATGGTTCGGCGGATACGGATTGAAAGGCACCGGTGGCTTCTTCGACCAGTTGGGCTTTCGGCCAGGTATCGCTTTCGCCACCGCCGCCGGGTTGAGTGAATTCCTGGGTGGGCTGCTTCTTATCCTTGGTCTATTCACCCCGCTCGGTGCCGCTGCCGTCCTCGGCGCGATGATTGTGGCCAGCGTCGGTGTTCACTTAAAAAGCGGGTTCTTCGCTACCAACAATGGCATCGAATTGCCTTTCCTTTACGGACTTGTTTCGCTGGGTTTGATCTTTATTGGCGCAGGCAAATATTCGCTCGATGCTGAACTAGGATTTGCCTTCCTGGGTAAACCAACGCTGGCGTTTGCCCTGGTGGTCCTGACAATTGTAGCCGCCGTGGCGACGCTCGCTGCACGACAGAAGCCATTGCAAACCTCTGCCAGTTAAGGTGATTTTAAAATCGGAGTTTTTCTAATGAGTAACGATAAAAAAATAAGATCCGTCTCCGGCATCATTAACAGTTTGGAGACAACTGAAGGTGAGGGATTCCTGGTACACCGGCCCTTTCCCACCTACGCTTTGTCAGATTTTGATCCCTTCCTCCTTCTTGATGAGATGGGACCAAAAGACCTCGCACCCGGTGAGGCTAAAGGTGCGCCCGATCATCCGCACAGGGGATTCGAAACTGTTACATACATGCTCGAAGGCAAAATGCAGCATAAGGATTCACGAGGCAATGCCGGGAAGTTAACCCCGGGCGATGTGCAATGGATGACTGCAGGCTCAGGAGTGGTCCATTCGGAAATGCCAGAAAGCGATTTTGCCAAAAATGGTGGGCGGCTCCACGGATTTCAACTCTGGGTTAATTTGCCTAAACGCGACAAGATGACGAAACCGAGATACCAGGAGATTCCGTCCGCGAATATTCCAGTCGCGACTTCTGAGGATGGATTGGTGAGTGTGCGGATCATTGCAGGTGAGTCGCTGGGTAAGCAGGCGGTGATAAAGACTCATACGCCTATCATGTACCTGCATTTCACGATTCAACCTGGTGGCAGGATCACTCAGGCTGTTCCTTCAGACTACAACACCTTTGCATATGTGATAGCGGGCGAAGGGAGCTTTGGACCAGAACTCGAGATCGCCTCGAGGGGACAGATGGTTATGTTTGAATCTGATGGTGACAGTATCTTGATTGAAAACAAAGGTTCGCTACCACTCGATTTACTGGTAATTGGTGGTGTGCCGCTGCGCGAGCCAATTGCGCGGTATGGACCGTTCGTTATGAATACTCGAGACGAGCTACATCAGGCTTTTGAAGACTTCCAGAGCGGCAGAATGGGAGAAATAGTCTTTTGATTTCTGCGTGAGAACCTCGGAAAATTACTTGGTTTAGCAGCCGAACTCTAATCGTCGATTTACGAGATTGGAGTTCCGCTGTTAGGATTCCATGCTCAAATAGTCTGACGGCATCAGAAGCGCACAAACTGTGCAAACAGAAAACAATGACTCGAACGCCAACACTGACAATTAGACTTTGGCTTCGAGTTATCGTGTGTCTTATTGATTATTGAGCTTGTGTTGGAGTCAAAACTCTACTATCGAGGTCTCGGAATGCCAGGATATTTTTATCGCGAAATTCCACACTGCTGTTGCCAACCTGTACTTGAACTGTTTCGCCCCTGGCCATCTTCTTAAAGACTTTGTAAGGCACCGTCGCCTCGAGAATCTCTACCATGTTTTCTCGCATGGGCTCATCCTTGTGAGTTATTAGTTGCATCTTCCCGAGACGAAACGTCTCGCCATCAACGACCACGGACAGGTCTCTCTGATCCACTGAATGTCTGAGGCCCCAGTCTTTTGTGTCAAAAATTACTTGCAAGGAAACGTCACGTACAAAGTCCAGTTGTACTCCGGGACAATGCAAAGTGACATCCACACTCACGCAGTAGTTTTTGTAATCAAAGCTATCCCGAAAAGCTGAACATTCAACTTTCATCTTTCGCAGCCGCATCAAGGTTTCGTGTGTAAACCCGTCGTATTTTGATTCGATCTTGCCGCCATGTTTGACGACTTGCCCAACGGCAACGACTCCCTGTTTCGTGAAGGCAGTGTGCATGAGCAGAGCGAGGATGCACGCTAAAGCGGGAACGAATTTGCGCATGGCAGTTCTCCTGTATTTTCGTTCGGGGATGAGTTGAGATTAGGTGAGAGGTTTGAGCAAGAAACTGCGGCGCCGCAGCCAGCCAAAGAGCCGTAAACAAAATAACGAAGCGGCGGCAAACGTGTCAATTAAAACATTTACGAGCCCCTCTATGATTAGCTGACTGGGAGAAAACGTTCAGGTTTTGGCCCAGATATGTCCTCCGGCGTAGATATGTCCAGCAGTACAGTAGCGCGAGCGCAGCGACCGGATGGTACACTCAATTTGACGCCTAAATTCGGTTCGTTAGGTGTAGCATCCGATCGCTGCGCTCGCATTACTGTATTGAAGCTCTGAAGTTGGGACCACGCGTCGCTTTTCACATTCTCAACGATGTAATAAAGTCAATTGCTGCGATTTTATATAACTTGAGCAGGTGGGAATTCATGAAAGCGTTACTTTCCGAAGAGGCTTTACGCGATTTGAACGAACGGCTAAGGCGAGCGAACGAAGACTTCGCCGCTCGTTACCCTGGTGAGACAGGCCGCAGACAACCAGTGCATACGGTTTATGGAGGTGCGCATCTCTTCAAATCTGATACTGCCCGGAGATTGGGGGCGCTTGCACGCCGTTCGTTGGATCAGTTCGCGCCAGATTTCTTAGTTTTTGCAAGAGCGATCGGGTTACCACAGGCGGATCAATTGCCAGAAAGTATTGACGAGGCAAATGAACTCATCTCCGCATTAGAAAATGATCTCGACTTACGCCGCCAGAACAAATCAGCCTGGCTCGCTCACACAATTTACAGGCGCGTCTCTGACAAGCTACGTCGGGAGCCGGTTGAGGATTTTCGAATTGACTTCGAAGACGGATATGGGAACCGACCAGATGAAGAGGAAGACCAGCACGCAGTAGCTGCAGCGACAGAAGTAGCCGAGGGGGGGAGAAACGGAACGCTTCCCCCTTTTATCGGGATCCGAATTAAACCTTTCAATGAAGAGTTACGCGCGCGAAGTTTTCGCACACTCAACATTTTTATCTCAACCCTGGTCCAGGCCACAGTTGGTATTCTTCCTGATAACTTTGTAGTAACGCTTCCAAAGATCACGATCCCCGAGCAGGTCTCAAGTCTCGCTGCGTTGTTAGGTCGTTTGGAAAAACAGTTCGGTTTAAGCGAGGGCAGTCTCAAGTTCGAGATGATGATCGAAACACCGCAATCGATCATCAATCATAACGGAAAGATCAATCTGCCTATTTTGCTGGCTGCCGCTGATGGTCGTTGTGTCGCCGCTCA